>DASTYZ010000021.1:0-30273 GCA_035764545.1 Solirubrobacterales bacterium
TTCTGTTGTGGCGGGGTGAGTTACACCGCGGTTCCGACCAGCGCGCCGACGGCCGCGGTCACTGCCATTGCGGTCGCGCCCCAGAAGACGACGCGCAGAACGGCCCTCGGAACCGACGCGCCTCCGAGCCTCGCGCCGAGAGCGCCGAGGATGATCAGAGCGACCAAGGTCACGATGATGCAGCCGGCGATCCGAGTTGACGAACCGAAGACGGCGATTGCCAGCAGCGGCAGGAGCGCGCCGATCGCAAAGGAGAGAGCTGAGGCACCGGCAGCCTGCAGTGGCCGCGCGCGGCGGTCCTCGGGCAGGCCGAGCTCGTCGCGTGCATGGGCTTCGAGTGCGTCGTGCGCGGTCAGGCCTTGGGCGACCGCGGTGGCGAGCTCCGGCTCCAGCCCCCGGTCTTCATAGATGCCGGTCAACTCCCGCAGCTCACCCTCGGGGTCGCTCGCCAGCTCACGCCGCTCCAGCCGCAGATCGGCCTCCTCGGTGTCGCGCTGGGAGCTGACGGAGACGTACTCTCCGGCCGCCATCGAACCGGCACCGGCCATCAGCCCGGCGATGCCCGCGGTGATGATCGCGCTGCGAGAGGCCCCGGACGCCGCCACTCCGAGGACGAGGCTGGCGGTCGAGAGGATGCCGTCATTGGCCCCGAGGACGGAGGCGCGCAGCCAGTTGGAGCGGAGGCTGAGGTGCCTCTCGCCGTGGAGCGGCAGTACTGCCATGAACCGAGGCTAACCGCTGCGGGCTAGACCTCGATCAGGGAGCCCATGACAACGGTGCGCTCGCGCGGGAGGCCGAAGTAGTCGGCGGCGTCGGCGGCGACGTGGGAGCTGGCGAGGAAGAGGCGCTTGCGCCAGCGGGTCATTCCGGGCGCATCGCCGGGGCGGAGCTCGATGGTCGAGAGGAAATAGGACGTCTCCTCGACGTCGACCGGGAAGCCGAGCGGCCCTTCGGCGGCGCAGCGCAGGGCGGCGGGAACGTCGGGCTGCTCCATGTAGCCGAAGCGGGCGGTGAGGTGGCTGATGCCGTCGTCGCTGTAGCCGAGGTCGTCGACGACGAAGCGCTCGGTCGAGGCGACGCTAGGCACCGGCAGCGTCTTGACCGAGAGGATGACGACGTTCTCGTGCAGCGTCTGGTTGTGCTCGACCGTGGCGCGCATCGCCAGCGGCGTCGTCGCCTCGTTGCGGTTGAGGAAGACGGCGGTGCCGGGTGAACGACGCAGCGGCGGCTGGCGTCGGTGCAGCTCCTCGACAAAGCCGCGCAGGCAGCCTTCCCTACGCTCGCGGCGCTGGGAGACCAACTCCCGCCCCCGCTGCCAGGTGGTCAGGACCGTGAAGATCGCTACCCCGACCAGCAGCGGGAACCAGGCCCCGTGGGCGAGCTTGGTCAGGTTCGCCGAGAGGAAGAGGAGGTCGAAGGCGAGGAACGCGGCCGCCGCCGGCGCGACCAGCCAGAGCGGCTTCCCCCACTGGTGGCGAACGATGTAGAAGAAGAGCAAGGTGGTGATCGTGATCGTCCCCGTCACCGCCATCCCGTAGGCGAAGGCAAGCGAGGCCGAGGTGCGGAAGGCGAGGACCAGCGCCAGCACCGCCGCCATCAGCAGCCAGTTGATCCAGGGCACGTAGATCTGCCCCATCGTCTTCGCCGAGGTGTAGACGACGCGCAACCGGGGCAGGTAGCCGAGCTGCATCGCCTGATGGGCGACTGAATAGGCACCGGTGATCACCGCCTGCGAGGCGATCACGGTGGCGATCGTGGCGAGGAAGATCATCGGCACCCGGCCCCACTCCGGGACGAGCAGGAAGAAGGACCCGCCGGCGCCGGCGCCGTGCTCGAAGAGCAGCGCTCCCTGGCCCATGTAGTTGAGGATCAGCGCCGGGAAGACGAGACCGAGCCAGGCGACGGTGATCGGCCGGCGGCCGAAGTGGCCGAGGTCGGCGTAGAGGGCCTCGGCGCCGGTGAAGGCGAGGACGACGGCGGCGAGGGAGAAGAAGGCGGTGCCGAAGTTGCCGAAGAGGAACGAGAGCGCGTAGGTAGGTGAGAGCGCCTCGAGGACCTGCGGGTGGACGGCGATGCCGGAGATGCCGCAGGCGCCGATGACGAGGAACCAGACGACCATCACTGGACCGAAGAGGCGCCCGACCACGGCGGTGCCATAGCGCTGCGAGGCGAAGAGGACGATGACGATCGCGGCCGTGATCGGGACGACCAGGCTGCCGAGCGAGGGCTCGACCACCTTCAGGCCTTCGACCGCCGAGAGGACCGAGATCGCCGGCGTGATCATGCTGTCGCCGAAGAAGAGCGAGGCGCCGAAGATGCCGAGCGCGGCGAGCGCGAGCTTGGTGCGGCGGCCGCCCGGAAGATCCTCCCGGCGGATCAGCGTCATCAGGGCCATGATCCCGCCCTCGCCCTGGTTGTCGGCCCGCATCACCAAGAAGACGTACTTGAGGGTGACGACGATGGTCACCGACCAGAAGATCAACGAGGCGACGCCGTAGATGCCGGCTTTGGTCTCGGCGACCGGGTGCGGGTCGGCCGGGTTGAAGACCGCTTCGACCGCGTAGAGCGGGCTGGTGCCAATGTCACCGAAGACGACTCCGAGGGCTCCGAGGGCGAGGGCCGCCTGGGGGCCGCTGCGCTGGCGGGTAGCCGGGCGCTCGCCCGCGCGACCGAGCAGCGCTGCAAGGCCGAACCGTTCTCGCAAAGCAGGGACGAACACCCAGCCAGCATGCGCCCGCCCCCGTCAAGCGCGCATGAAGAAGTGCGGCTGTCGCATACAGATCTTGTGAAGACGGCTAGACCGCGAAGCGGTAGCCCACACCCGGGTCGGTGCGGATGAAGTGCTGTTCGCCCTCCGGCTCGATCTTGCGGCGCAGGTTGGCGACGTGCGCCCGCAGCACCTGCAGATCGTCTTCGTACTCGACTCCCCAGACCTCGACCAAGAGGGTGCGATGCGTCAGCAGGCGGCCACGGTTGCGGACGAGGACGCGGAGGAGCTCGAACTCGGTCGGCGTCAGGTGGACTGCCTCGCCGCCGCGGCGCACGGAGCGAGCAGCGAGGTCGACCTCGAGACCGTCGACCGCGATCGCCGGCTCCTCCGCCTCCGGCCGGGCCCGGCGCAGGGCGGCTTCCAGTCGCGCCACCAGCTCGCGCGGTCCAAATGGCTTGGTCACGTAGTCGTCGGCACCGGCCGCGAGCGCTTCGACCTTCTTGTCCTCGTCGCCGACAGCGGAGAGGACGACGATCGGCATCTCGCTCCACTCGCGGATCCGCCGCGTCACCTCGACGCCGTCGAGGTCGGGCAGCATCAGGTCGAGGATCGCCGCCTGCGGAGGGCGGACGGCGACGAGGTCGAGTGCCTCCTCGCCGTTGCTCGCCGGTACCGCCTCGAAGCCGGCGTCGCGGAGGATCACCCGCAGGGCGCGGACGATCTGCGGCTCGTCGTCGCAGACGAGGATGCGCCGCGCCTCGCTCATTTCGCGTCCTTCAACAGTGGGAACGAAACCACGAAGGTGCTCCCCTGTCCCGGCATCGACTCGACGGCGACCTCGCCACCGTTTGCCTCGATGAAGCCGCGGGCGATCGAGAGGCCGAGGCCGGAGCCCTGCCCGCCCTCGCGCCGGTAAAAGGGCTCGAAGATCAGCTCCCGCTCTCCCTCCGGGATGCCCGGCCCCTGGTCGACGATGCGGACGATGAGGCGGCCGCCCACCTCACGCGAGCGGACGAGGACCTGGCGTCCCTCGCCGTAGCGCACCGCGTTGCCCAGGAGGTTGGCGAAGGCCCGTTCCAGCTGCACCGGGTCGGCGACCAGTTCCGGGATCTCCGCCCCGATTCCGAACTTCACCAGCGCCTCGTCGCCACCAAGCGATTCCCGCGCCGCCTCCAGCACCCCGGCCAGGTCGATCGGCTCCCGTCGTGGCTGGGCGGAACCCGACTCCAACCGCGAGACGTCCAGCAGGTTCTCGACCAGATGAGCGAGCCGCTGCCCCTGCTCCACCACCGCCTCGCTCAACTCGTGCCGCTCGGGCTCGGTAAGCGTCGGTGAGTCCAGCGCCGTCCCCGCGGCGATGATCGAGGTCAAAGGCGTCCGCAGATCATGCGACACCGACCGCAGCAGAGCCGTCTTCAGCTCATCGCTCCGCCGAAGGGCCCCCGCCTCGATCGCCTCCGCCTCCATCCGATCCCGCTCATCCGACAGCTCCCGCAAGCGACCCAACACCCGCTCGGTCTCCTCCCGCCCGCGCTCCGCTTCAGCCGCCCGGGCGCGCGCCATCTCGGCGAGCGAGCTACTAGCCAGAGCAACGATTCCGAAGGTCACGAGCGCGACCGCATCCTTGTCAGCAGCGATTTCCAGCTGGCCGGTCGGTGGAATGTGGAACCAGTTGAACGCCAGCGCGCTCAGCAGCGCCGAGAGCAATCCCAGCCGCCATCCCCAGACGCTGGAGATCAGCAGCAAGCCGGGTATATAGACGATGCCGAGCGAGATAGCCGGCGCAACGTCCTTCAGCGGGTAGACCACTAGCGTCGCCACCGCAACAACAACTGCGGTGGCCAAAAGACCCCAGCTCACGGACGGCGGGTCGGATGCGAGACCAGCAACTGTCAAGCGGCGCCGCATCCCGGCAGCCTACGTATCCGGTGCGCCAGCGGCGTGCCCAACCGCCTACCCTGTTCTATGTCCGAGAGCGGGAGTCAGCGCAGTCATCACCTCGATGCCATCCGTGTCTCGGCGATCCTCCTCCTGATCCCCTACCACGCCGCGCGTTATGTCCAGAAGGGCGACGGGGATCCCAGGATCGTCGACGCGGTCGTCTGGTTCGTGCACGTCTGGCACATGCCTCTGTTCTTCGCCATCTCGGGCTTTCTGGCGGCAAGTGCATTGCGCCGCTCCACCGCCGCCCGGCAGCTGCGCGCGCGCTTTCGCCGGCTCGGTCTGCCGCTGGTGGTCGGGATGCTGACCGTCGTGCCGCTCGCCAATCTTCTCGTTATCGGTGCGGCGGCGATCTGGCCGCGCAAGGGTGAGCTGCCGCCGAAACGGGAACTGGACCTCGGCAACGTCTTCAGCCTGACTCCGCGGCACCTCTGGTTCATCGCCTACCTGCTGCTGATCTCCCTCGTCGCGATCGGCATCTGGCTGGCGATCCAGCGGGCGCCGAGGCTGGGGATGGCGATCAAAGCCAGCTTCGACCGCCTGATGACGTCGTGGTGGGGGATTCCCGCCCTGTCCGCGATCAGCGCCGCGATCCTGATCACCAAGACCGGCTGGGTTGCGGGAGGCTCGGCCTCCAACTCGCTGATCCCCGCCCCCACCCTGTTCGCGTACTTCAGCTTCTTCTTCCTCTTCGGCTGGCTGCTCAGCGGCCAGAGTGGCCTGATCGAGCAACTGAAGCGCGGCGCCTGGCTGCGACTTGTCGCGGGTGCGCTGATCGCCGTGCCCGCCTTCCTCCTCTTCTACGACAACGGCGACTTCACCGGCAACGTCGGCACTCCGGGCGTGCTGGCCGAAATCGACGAGCTGCGCCTCTACGGGCTGTTCACCGTCGGCCTCGTCTGCTGGCTGACCCTGTTCGGCATCTGGGGCGTGCTGGCGCGATACGTCCGCCATGAGTCACGGGTGCTGCGGTACCTGGCGGATGCGAGCTTCTGGATCTACCTCGTCCACATCCCGTTCCTCGTCGCCTTGCAGAGCTCCCTCTCCACCACCGACTTGGCGGTTCCTGTCCGCTGGGGGCTGGCTGTTACCGGAACGCTTGCTTTGGCCGTCGGTTCCTATGCCCTTATCCGCGGCGGCCGCAGGCTGGCGTCAAAGGAGAACCTGGCGGCGTAGACGGTCGAGGACGAGAAGCGCCCCGAGGTTCCGCAGGTCGTAGCCGTAACGGAGTCCACCGGGCCGGAAATCGACCGCGGTACATGGAGGACAGAGAACGCTCGGGTGGACCCCGTCCTCGCTCAAGCCCGAACCGGGAACACCCGGCGCGGCCATCTGCCGCCAGAAGTTCCAGAGCGGCAGCGCCCGGTTCTCGGCAAGAGCTGCGATCTCGGCGTTGAATCGCGCGACCCGGGGCGAGAACCGCGGTTGCGCGCGGGGTGGGATCGTGCTGATCACCGGAATCGTCCCGGCTTCGGACACGAGCCGGACTACGCGGGCGAGGTCGCGGCGGAACTCGACCGCGGTGAACTCCTCCAAGTCATTGGTTCCGAACATGATCAAAGCGACCGACGGGCGCAGCAGTTGCAGCTCGCAGCTGATGGCGGGGAGACCCTGGCACTCGGGGAACGATTCCCGCGGCGCAAGGGCATCGACCGCCCGCCATCCGCCCACGGCGGCGATGCCGAGGCGGGAATAGCTGTTGCTGACCGGACACTGAGCTTCCTCGACGCCCCGGGGCACCGCCGTCTGGCCGAAGAAGTCCAGCGTCCCCCGCAGCTCGCTCCAGGTTCCGAGACGAGGCGTCCGGCACGCCAGTGCTTGCAGGAAGGACGGTGATGCGGTGATGCTGTCGCCGATCTTGGCGAAGACCCCGGGACGGTTGCCGTAAGCCTTGCCGCGGTTCGCGACCTTCTCGAGATGGCCGATGACAGGAGGTGCGAGGGCTGGGACGACAGGCAGCTCTTCCCATTCGGCAGCGGAGGACTGGCTGCTGAAGGCAGAGCAGAGCGCAAGCAGGGCCGAGGTGACGAGGGCCACTCTCATGAGGATTCTGGGGCGAGGGCGCGTCATAGACCCCTCTGTTGTGACGCCTAGGAAGCGGCCGGCACGCCTTTGAGCGCGGCGCGGACCGCCGTGACCGCTCCCGTCGAGGTCCGGCACGACCTTGCGATCGTCTGGTTCGGGGTCTCGGGGGCACGCCGGATCTCGAACTCGATCAGGGCCGAGCGGCGGAGGCGGACGAGGTCTTGTCGTGAGCTGTCAGCTGGAGCGGCGTCCGTGGCGGCGTCCCCCGCCAGGGCGCGGCTGCAGGAGAGGCAGAAGGACTTGCCCTCTGCCTCGGTCCAGCCGGTGGGGAGAGCGGCCTGGCGGCCGTCGACGTTGGCGAAGGAGACGCGGCAGCGGCCGCACTCCCATTTGGCGGCGTGGGCGCTCATCGGGCACCCGCTGCCGCGCCGCTGCGGCGACGTCGGTTGCGCCGGCGCCGGTTGCGGGCGGAGCGCTCGCCTCCGGCCGAGGCCGCGGTGCCGGTCTTGGTCGGCAGCTGGAGTTCTGAGTCGAGGCCGAGGGAGACGGCGATCTTGTGCATTTCCTCGGCCTGCTCGGCGAGGACGAAGCTGATGCCGGTGCCGGTCCGCCCGGCCCGGCCGGTGCGGCCGACGCGGTGGACGTAGGACTCGCGGTCCTCCGGGGCGTCGTAGTTGATCACCCGGGCGACGTCTTCGACGTCGATGCCGCGGGCGGCGACGTTGGTCGCCACCAGGGTGAGGACGTCGCCGCGCTCGAAGCCGGCCAGCGCCCGTTCGCGCTGGCCCTGGCTCTTGTCGCCATGCATCGCCACCGCTTTCACGTTCTGGGTGCGCAGGCGCTTGACCAGGCGGTCGGCGTTGCGCTTGGTGCGGACGAAGACGAGCGAGCGCCCGGCGTCCTCTTCGCGCAGGTGCTCGACCAGGCGGTCGAGCTTGGCTGCCTGTGAGTCCACCTGGAGGAAGCGGTGCTCGATGTCGCCCTTGGCGGACTCTTCGCCGCGGTGGACATGGGAGCGGGCGTCCTCGGTGTAGGAGGCGGCGATTTCCCCGGCAGCGCCCTCGAGGGTCGCCGAGAAGAAGAGCGTCTGCCGTTTGCCCGGGGCCATCGCGACGATCCGGTCGACGGCGGGGCGGAACCCCATGTCGAGCATGCGGTCCGCCTCGTCGAGGACGAGGATGCGGAGATGCTTCAGCGAGACGGCGCCGCGGGCGATCAGGTCCTCGAGACGGCCGGGGGTGGCGACGAGGATGTCCGCCCGGCGCGCGGCGGCGATCTGCGGGCCGAAGCCGACGCCGCCGTAGACGGCGGCAATACGCAGGCGCCGCGCCTTGGCGAGCGAGGAGAGCTCGTCGACGATCTGACCCGCCAGCTCCCGGGTGGGAGCGAGGACGAGGGCCTGCGGGCCCATGTCCTGCGGATCGATCAGGTCGACGAGCGGAACGCCGAAGGCGAGCGTCTTGCCCGATCCGGTCGGCGATTGCACGAGGAGGTCATGGCCCGCGAGAGCGTCGCGAATGACCATCTCCTGGACGGGGAACGGGTTGGCGATCGAACGCGCGAGTAGGGCGTCGACCACCTGCTTAGAGGTGCCGAGATCGGCAAAAGAAGTGATGTTGTCTTGCTCCTGAGTTGTGACTTCGGGGAGATCCTGCGGCCCCAAAGCACCATCAGGCACGTGGAGGAAACGGAACCTCTCGGGCGGCGAATCGGCCAACCCGACCTAAGCACCGTAGCAGCCACCCCTGCAAAACCCGCGTTCCGACACCTCGATGAAGTTTGACGGTGCCCATCGTCCCTTTAGGGTTGGGCTACCAGTCAAAGCCCCGATGAGCACCGCCAGGGTGAGTCTAGCCCTATATGACATGGATTGGTGCAACTATCGGGTGACGGTTCCGGGACCCCGGCGCCGCCGCTTTGGCCGCCCCGGCGCCAAGGCGTCGGGGCGGCTCTCAAGCAGAAGCACCATCCGCTTCGGCGCGCGCCTCGCGCCCCGGCCGATGAGGCGGGCGCGAGAGATCCGATTCCCCAAGCGGATCCACACATATAGAGATGCGCGCCTCTCCTCCCCATGGTGTTTTCCCCCAGAAGCGCTGGCTTCTTTAAGTGCCGGCTCCTCCGTTCACCGGAGAGACTGGCGCAGGCTAATCGATTGCGCCAATTGAATCAATCGTCAAAATTGATTAGGTCAGAAGTGTTCAGGTTAGGGCCGGCTGGGGCAGAAAATTGAGCACGCGATCGGCGACCGACTCGCCCGTGAGGCCGACCTCGGCCCGCAGCAGAGCGGGCTTGCCGTGGGTGACGTAGGAGTCGGGGAGGCCGATCCGCAGCACCCGGGCCCGCTCCCCTGGCGCCTCGGCAAAAGCGTCCTCGAGGTGCTCCAGCACCGCCGAGCCGAAGCCGCCAGGCAGCACGTTCTCCTCGATCGTCACCAGCAGCTCGTGGTCGCGGGCCAGCCGCTCCGCCAGCTCGGCGTCGATCGGCTTCGCGAAGCGTGCGTCGGCGACCGTCGCCTGTAGCCCGTGCTTGCCGAGGATCTCGGCGGCTTCGCGCGCGACCGTCACCCCGTAGCCGTAGCCGAGCAGGGCCACTTTCTCCCCCTCGGCCAAAACCTCGCCCACGCCGATCGGAATGCTCTTCGGCTTCGCCGGCAGGTCCACCCCCTCGCCCACCCCGCGCGGGTAGCGCAGCGCCGCGGCACCGTCGTGGGCGATCGCGGTGTGGAGCATGTGGACCAGCATCGCCTCGTCCCGGGGAGCCATCACCACCACGTTCGGGATCGGCCGGAAGTAGGAGACGTCGAAGGCGCCATGGTGGGTCGGGCCGTCGTCGCCGACGAGGCCGGCGCGGTCCATCGCGAAGGTGACGTCGAGGTCCTGCAGGCAGACGTCGTGGACGATCTGGTCGAAGGCGCGCTGGAGGAAGGTCGAGTAGATCGCGCAGACCGGCTTCGCGCCCTGCAGCGCCAGGCCGCTGGCCATGAGGACGGCGTTCTGCTCGGCGATGCCGACGTCGTAGTACTGCCCGGGCACCTCGTCGGCGAGCTTCTGCAGACCGGTCCCCCCCGCCATCGCCGCGGTGATCCCGATCACCCGCTCGTCGGCCTTGGCCTCGGCGACCATCGCCTCGGCGAAGACCTTCGTGTACTGCGGCGGAGAACCGGCAGCGGGCGGTTTCTCGAGGACCTCGATCCCCTCGGGGGAATCGGTTTCGGTCACCGGCACCGGTTTCGGCGCCGACGCCGGCAGGCCGTCGACGATCGACTCCGGCTTCGCCGCGTGCCACTCCTCCATCGACTCGAGGCCGCCTTCTTCGGCCGGCGCGAAGCCCTTGCCCTTGACGGTGTGGATGTGGACGACGACCGGGCGGTCGGCTTCGAAGGCCTCGGTCAGCGCCTCGCGCAGGGCGTGGACGTCGTGGCCGTCGATCACGCCCATATAGGCGAGGTCGAGCTCCTCGAAGAAGAGACCGGGGGCCCAGTAGGCCTTGATTGCCGACTTGATCTCCGGGCCAAGCCGCTCGATCCGTTTGCCGAGGCCCAAGGGCAGCTTCGTCAGCCGGTCCTCGACACCCTCGCGGGCGTGCCAGAGGCGCGGGTTGAGGCGGATCCGGTTGAAGTAGCGGGAGAGGGCGCCGACGTTGGGGGAGATCGACATCCCGTTGTCGTTGAGGACGATCACGATCGGCGTCTGCATGCCGCCGGCCGCGTGCAGGGCCTCGTAGGCGACGCCACCGGTGAGGGCACCGTCGCCGATCACCGCGGCGACTTTGCCGTCGGTGCCGATCCCCTTCCGCATCGCCTCCTTCAGCCCGACCGCGTAGCCGATCGAGGTCGAGGCATGCCCGGCGCCCATGATGTCGTGCTCGGACTCGAAGACCGAGCAGAACGGCGCCAAGCCGTCGTACTGGCGGATCGTCGGCAGCTTCTCGCGGCGGCCGGTGAGGATCTTGTGGGGGTAGGCCTGGTGGCCGACGTCCCAGAGAACCTTGTCGCGGGGGGATTCCAGCAGGCTGTGGAGGGCGACGGCGAGCTCGCAGGTGCCGAGGTTGGCGCCGAAGTGGCCGCCGATCTCACCGATCGTGTCGATGATGTAGGTGCGCATCTCCTGCGCCACCTGCTGCAGCTGCTCGTCGTCGAGGTCGTTCAGGTCGGCGGGGCCGTCGATCCCCGCCAGCAACTGCTCCTCTATCTGATCTCTCTCGCCCTGGGTGGGGGGCTTTTCGCTCATTCGTTCCTCGTGAAGATGTAGTCGGCCACGCGCCTCAGGTCCTCGGTCTCGCCGCCGGCCTCGCCCAGCGCCGCGGTCGCCTTTGCGTGTGACTCCGCCGCCAGCTCGCGGGCCCGCTCGAGGCCGAAAAGGCTGACGTAGGTGAGTTTGCCATGTCTCTCGTCGCTTCCATGTGGCTTTCCGAGCTGCTCGTCGGACTCGGTGACGTCGAGGATGTCGTCGACGATCTGGAACAGCACGCCCAGCTCCTCGGCGAAACGGCGATAGGGCATTGTCTCAGGTTCGGGGGCTCCCTCGAGCAGAAGCACGACGTTGACGCTGGCGGCGATCAGGCGGCCGGTCTTCAGCGCGTGCAGGGAGCGCAGGCCCTCGGCGTCGGACTCGGCCCCGATCACGTCGACGTACTGGCCGCCCACCATGCCGTCGACGCCGGTCGCGGCGGCCAGCTCGCGCAGCGCCGCCAGCACCCGCGCCGGCTCTCCCGGCTGCTCGCAGAAGAGCCGCATCGCCTCGGCGAAGAGGCCGTCGCCGGCGAGGATCGCGACGTCCTCGCCGAACTTCACGTGCGAGGTCGGCAGGCCGCGGCGCAGCGCGTCGTCGTCCATCGCCGGCAGGTCGTCGTGGATCAGCGAGTAGGTGTGGATCAGCTCGATCGCGCAGGCGACCGGGAGGAAGCGCTCGGGCTCGGCGCCGAAGGCGCGGGCGGTCGCCAGGGCGAGGACCGGGCGCACCCGCTTGCCGCCGGCCAGCAGCGAGTAGCGCATCGCCTCCTCGAGCCCGGCGGTCGCAGGAGAGGCGGAGAAGCTCAGTTTCGCGAGGGCGTCGTCGACCAGCCCCCGCAGGTCCTCGGGGTAGCTCAACTGCTCTCGGCGCTGGCCTGCTGCCGCGCCTCGCGGTTGGCCTCCTCGACCGCCTCGGCGGAGAGGTCGGCGGCCTCGGCGGCAAGCTGCGCCGCCGTCTCGTCGCCCACCTCCTCGCTCTGCAGCTGGGAGGTGATCTCGCGCAGGCGAGCGGAAATCTCGCGCAGGCGGGCGCTCACTTGGCCGGCTCCCGCTCGCGCACGATCGCGCCGAGGATGCCGTTGACGAACTTCGGCGCGTCGGCGCCGCAGTACTCCTTGGCCATCTCCACCGCCTCGTTGATCGCCACCTCGGCCGGGGTGTCCGTGAACTCCATCTCGTAGAGGGCGGTCCGCATCACGTTCATGTCCAGGGGCGCGATCCGGTCGACCGTCCACCCCTTCGCATGGGCGGCGATGATGTCGTCGAGCTCTTCCCGGTGCATGTCGACGCCCTCGGCCAGCTCCCGCGTCAACGGCCGCGCCTCGCCCAACAGCTCCTCCAGCGGATGGCCGGTGACGTCCCGCTGGTAGTTGGCGAAGACGGCGTCCCGCCGCTGGTCGGACCTGCGCATGTCTGCATTCTGTCAGCGCCCGGCCGCGGAACGGTCAGGCGCGGGAGATGTACTCGCCGCTGCGGGTGTCGACCCGAACGGTTTCGCCCTCCTCGATGAAGAGGGGAACCTGGACGACGACGCCGGACTCGAGCGTCGCGGGCTTGTTGCCGCCGCCGGAGGCGGTGTCGCCTTTGAGGCCGGGGTCGGTCTGGGTGACCTTCATCTCGATCGCGCTCGGCACCTGCACGTCGCTGGGCTGTTCGTCGACGAAGAGGACATCGACCTCGTCGTTTGCCAGCACCCACTGCATCGAGTCGCCGAGCTGCTCCTTGGCGATTTCGATCTGGTCGTAGTCCTGCGAGTCCATGAAGACCGCGGCCTCGCCGGAGTCGTAGAGGTACTGCATCTTTTTCGATTCGGTCCGGACCGGGCGGAACTTCTCCCCCGCCCTGAAGGTTTTGTCGATCACCGAGCCGTCCTCGATCCGCCGCAGCTTCGTCCGCACGAAGGCGCCGCCCTTGCCCGGCTTGACGTGCTGGAAGTCGAGGATCTTCCAGATCTTGCCGTCGATCTCGATGTGGGTGCCGTTCTTGAACTGGTTCGTCGAAATAGTCACGGCGGCGAATCCTAGTGCCGGAACCGCCTCAGAGCGATCTGCGTAAAGCGGCAACGTCCTCTACGGCAGATTTCGCCTGCCTCGGAGAAACCCGCGCTCCTTCATGCAGCACGCTGTTCCGAAGGGAGATGTCGGCAAGCAGGCGCTCCTTGACTGCTGGCTCTATTGGCAAATCCTCGGTCGCGAGAATCTGCCTCAGCGTCCTTCGCCGCCTTCTCGGCCTTCCTTTCTGATGCTCCATTTCGGGAAACAGCTCCTGAAGCAACGCCTCCATTTCGGCCACGGAAGCGATCAAAGCCGCCGTCCACTCCTTCAGCTCTAACAGGCGCATCGCATTTAGGCCGGGCGCCTCGACGGGCATCCGAAACTGCATCCACTTCCAAATAACTTCTAAAAACGCCTCGTTTTCTTCTGCAATCGAGTCCGGTCGAAGGACGAACTCCAATCGATCGGCAAACGCAGGTGGGGCCTCCCCGGCGGTAACCACCAACACGTTCTCGCTTCCTATCGCGCTCACTGCGATCCCAAGCTCTACCGAGCCAGTTCCTTCCCCCACATCGACGATTGCGCAGCTTGCCCTTTCGATCAGAGCCCCGGCGGCTGCAAGCTGATTTCCCGGCTCGGTTTCCACGTCGAACCCGGAGACAGGAACGAGTCCCACCTCTTCCACCATGGGAAAAACTTCGTTTCGATAAAAGGCGATGAGGTTCCGCGGGACGGAGAAGTAGCAGAGCCTGGAGTTCTCTCCGCTCGGACTCACCCGTAGCTCTTCGAGCGGTCGCTCCTGAAGGAACTCCACCTCCTCAAGGACATGCTCACGCCAGTACTCATCTAGCTCGCGGAACGCAGCCGTGAGCACCTCTGCGTACTTAGCCTTGGAGTTGTCAAGGTTGAGCACCCGCACCCCCCGACGTTCATACCGCGCTACCTCCACAGCATTCGCTCCAACCGTCACTGCGTATGCGAGCGGCAACATCTTGCCGAGCCGATCTCGAAGAACTGAGAGCAACTGCCTGAAATCAGGATCGTCCAAGCTATAGCCGATGAAAATCGGCACTCTCTCTATGAGGAGGCTCGAAACATGGGTCGCCAAGACAGGATTGCGTGCCAGGAAACCGTCGTAGTCATCCTCCGTGACGACGAGTTGGGCAGGGTGCCGTAAATCCCCGTGCAGCTTGAGAAGGACAGTCGAACTTCGCGACGCTGGGATAGGCAACTGGTCCTCGTCGATTACCGCCTCACACCGCTCTCCAGCCCGCCGGTAACCCTCCTCGATCAGGAATTCCAGATTGGTGGTCACCACACGATCAAACCGAAGCCTGCAGAAGGCCTCGTGCACTTCCCCGGGTCGCGCCTCCTCAACTAGCAGCTCGCGGTAGAGCCGATTTACGAGCTCTCGTCGTCCGAACGTTTGCTCGTACGCCGAAAGGGCATCAAGGGCGCCGCTGTAGTCGTATCCAGGCACATCCCGAGCAACCGCTCTACCAAGGTCGTCCCACAATGGCATTGCGCCTTTAGCTGCCGAGACGATCGCGTTCCGCGACAGACCGGAGCCGACAATTGGCAGCCATCGTCCCTCGACCAGCTCAGTGAGAAGCGGCTTGGGAAAATGGCGGAGATACCTGGTCACGCCAGGAGCTAATCAGACAAAGAAGAACAATTGCGTCACTTTGCGGTGGCCAGCCGGCGGACGGCTTCCTCGGGGTCGCGGAAGACCTCGCCGCGAACGAAGCGGCCGTCGGCGAGGTCCCAGATCCAGGCGACCGGGACGTCGCGGATGCCGAGCGGGCGGCTGCGGGCGTAGACGCGGCCGCGGACCAGAAGGGAGCCGCCGCGTCGCTCGACCACGCTCGGGGTGATCACCAGCTCGTCCCAGGCGCGTTCGACATCGCGCAGGTACTCGGTCAGCCCGGCGGGGCCGATGTAGGGGGCGTCGCGGCCGATCTGCTCGGCGGTGCCGATCGGGAAGAACTCCATCCCTTCGTCGCAGAGGGCGACGATCTCCTCGGTGTCGCGGCGGTTGAAGGCCTCATAGAGCCGGTCGAGCAGCTCACGCTCGTGCTCCGGCGCCGGCTCGGTGTCAGCGGTGGCCGGGGCGATGGCGACGATTGCGGCGTCGTCCTCGAGGGTCCCTCCGGCGAAGTCGTGCAGGGCTCCCTCGATCTCCTGGGCTGCGATTGCGGGGCTGCTGATGCCGCTCAGCTTGTCCCGCAGCCGCTCCTCGCCGAAGCGGTCCTCCTTCCCGACCGCCTCAGTGACGCCGTCGGTGACGACGACGATCTGCTGACCATGCGCGACGGTGGTGGTATCGAGGTCCCAGCTTTCGTCCTCGAAGGCGCCGAGGACGGGGCCGGGGCTGCCGACCTCGCAGATTTCCTCAGCCTCGACCAGGAGCGGCGGCGGGTGGCCGGCGACCGCCAGCCGTACCGGCTCGGCCGGGTCTTCGGAGACGGCCATCGCGGCGACGCTGCAGAGGTCGGCGCCGTGGCGCGCGAGCAGCTCGCGGTTGAGCGTGCGCAGGGCGATCACCGGATCGCCCGTCAGCGCCGCGGCGGTGCGCAGCGTGTAGCGCGCGTGGGCGGTGACGGCGGCGGCCTTGGCGCCGCGGCCGGTGACGTCGCCGATCACCACCATCCAGCCGCCGGCGATGCGGAAGGCGTCGTAGAAGTCGCCGCCGATCTCGTTTTCGGCACCAGCGGGGCGGTAGGTCGCCGCCACCGACCAGCCGGGGATGTGGGGCAGCGGCGGCGGCAGCAGGCCGCGCTGGAGCGTCTCGGCGATCTCAGACCGTTCGCGCTCGCTGCGCTCGAGGTCGGAGAAGAGGCCGGCGTTGTCGAGGGCGAGGGCGACCCGGCCCGCGAGGATCGTGACGAAGTTGACGTCAGAGGGGCCGAAGGTACGGCCGGAGGGGCCGACGCTGATCGTCAGGACCCCCGTCGGCCGGCCACGCGCGCGCAGCTCCAGAGTCACTCCTGAGCGGATGCCGAGGCTGCGGAGGAATTCGAGGTCTTCATCGTCGCTCGCAAACTCGTGCAAGGCCTCCTCACTGCGCAGGTCGAAGAGGAGCGGCTCCTGTCGCCCCCGGCTGGCATCGCTCGCGACCTGCTCCTGCAGGCGAGGGCCTCGCTCGAGCAGGCGGCGGGAGACCTCCTCGGCGTTCGGGCTGTCTACCTGCAACGCGGCCCGCCGGACGCCGTCGTCCTCGATCACGTCGATCGCGCAGATGTCCCCGAGCTCGGGGACGATGATCCTGACGATCGCATCCAGGGTCTCGTCGAGGCCGCTGCCCATGTCGGCGACGCGGGAGATCTCGTCGAGCATGCGGAAGCGACGGTTGACCTGGCGGACCTTCCTCGTCGAGATCGTGGCGACGACGGCGACGGCGACGAGGGCCAGCGCGACGATGACATCGGCGTAGAGCGGCATCAGCCCGGGCCCGAGCTCTTTTCGTTGTCGCCGGCGGTGCTGGTGGTGAGGGTCGAGGCGGCACCGCCGCCGAGGACGCGGCGGACCAGGGCCGGAGAGAGGATCCGCAGGGCGGCGGTCAGCCCGTACGGGCGCGGCACGTAGCGCTCGGCCTTGCCGCCGGGCCCGCACTCGAAGATCGCCTCGGCGACCTTCTCCGGCTTCGAGACGATCCAGCGGGTCGCCGCTTTCTCGCGCAGCTCGGTCGCCGGGAAGCCCTCGGTCTTGACGAAGCCCGGCAGCACCATCCCGACGTGGACCCGGTTCGGCTTCTCCTCCGCGTAAAGGGCGTCGGTCCAGCCGATCAGGGCGAACTTGCTGGCGCTGTAGGAGCCGGTGCGGGCGCGGGCGACCCGGCCGGCGGTGCTGGCGACGTTGACGATCGCACTGGGGGCCGAGGCGCGCAGCAGCGGCAGCAGCGCCTCGGTCAGCCGCACCACGGCGTCGAAGTTGAGCTCCATGTGGCGACGGACGTTCTCGTAGCCGCCCTCGGCGAAGCTGGCGCGCCAGGAGGCTCCGGCGTTGTTGACGAGCAGGTGCAGGGCGCCGCCGTGCTCGGCCTCGAGGTGGGAGCGGACCCGCTGCGGCGCATCCGCGGCGGTGAGGTCGACGGCGATGTAGGTCGCCCGGCACGGCAGCTGCTCGGCCAGCTCGCGCAGCAGCTCCTCGCGGCGGGCGACGAGGACGAGCTCGGTCCCCGGCTCACGCGCAAGCCGGACCGCCGTCGCCTTCCCGATCCCCGTCGACGCTCCCGTCACCAATGCGACCCGTTTCCCGCTCTCCATCCCCGGCCACGCTAACCGATCTTTGACGGGTGCAAGGATGGGCGCCGTGGAGGCCTCCCCCGAAACGCGCCATCGGCTCAGCGCCGTTCGCCGCGAGGGCGAGCGGGTGACGCCACTGGAGCTCTTCTTCGACCTCGTCTTCGTCCTCGCCATCACCCAGTGCACGGCGCTGATGTCCCACGACCAGACCTGGTCGGGGCTGGCACAGGGGCTGCTGGTCCTCGGCGTCCTCTGGTGGGCCTGGGTCGGCTACTCGTGGCTGACCAGCGTCATCGACCCCGAGGCCGAGGCGGTCCGCCTCGTCATCTTCGTCGCGATGGCGGCGCTGCTGATCGTCTCGCTCGCCGTGCAGGAGGCGTTCGGCAATCTCGCCCTCACCTTCGCCCTCGCGCTCGGCGTCTTCCGCACCGCCCACATCGCCCTCTTCATGCTCGCCGGCGCCGACGACCAGGACCTGCGCCGCTCGGTCATCGGCCTCGCGGTCAGCACCGCGATCGCCGTCGGGCTACTGGTCGTCGCCTCGCTCTTCGACGGAGCCGCCCAAGGCGCGCTCTGGGCGCTGGCGATCTTCCTCGACATGGCCGGGCCCTACTTCTTCGGCTCCGAGGGCTGGAAGCTCGTCCCCGGCCACTTCGCCGAGCGCCACGGGCTGATCGTGATCATCGCCCTCGGGGAGTCGATCGTCGCGATCGGCGTCGGCGCCTCCGGCGCGCTCGACCTGGGCATCGGCGCGGCGGCCGTGCTCGGCGTCTTCCTCGCCGCGGCGCTGTGGTGGACCTACTTCGACGTCGTCGCCCTGATCTCCGCCCGCCGCCTCGGCGAAGCCGAGGTGGGCAGGGTCCAGAACGAGCTGGCGCGGGACTCCTACAGCTACATCCACCTGCTGATGATCGCCGGCATCGTCCTGATGGCGCTGGGGATGAAGGTGACGATCGGCCACTACGACGAGCACCTGCACGATGTCCCCGCCTTCGCCCTGCTTGGAGGGCTCGCGGTCTACCTGCTCGGCCTCGTCGCCTTCCGCTACCGCCACGTCCACTCGATCAACCGCCACCGCCTCGGGCTGGCGATCGTACTGCTCTTCCTCGTCCCGGTGGCGACCTCGGTCGATGCGCTGATCTCCCTCGCCGTGGCCGTCGTATTGATCTGGGCGATGATCCTCTTCGAGCACCGCCGCTACTACGGGCCGGGCCGGGCGGAGCTCCGCCGCGAAGCAAGCGCGGCGCACAGTTAGGCATACTCCGCGAACCTTTTGAGCACTCCAGTCCTTCTCGACAAGCTTCTCCGCGCCGGCGCCCCCTCCGGGTACGAGGGCCCGGCCGCCGAGGTCTGGCGCGAGGCCGCGTCCTTCGCCGACGAGGTCAGCGTCGACGGGATCGGCTCGACGATCGCCCGCGTCGGCGACGGCTCGCCGCTGCTCGCGGTGGTCGGCCACATCGACGAGATCGGCCTGATCGTCACCCACATCGACGAGAAGGGCTTCCTCTGGTTTGCCCCGGTCGGTGGCTGGGACCCGCAGATCCTGGTCGGCCAGCGGGTCGAGATCCGCGGCAAAGAGGGGCCCGTTCTCGGCGTCGCCGGCCGCAAGCCGATCCACCTGCTCGAGGCCGACCAGCGCAAAAAGGTGGTCGAGCTGAAAAGCATGCACATCGACATCGGCGCGTCGGACCGCGAGGAGGCCGAGGCGCTGGTCCGGGTTGGCGACCCGGTCGTGATCGCCGCCGAGCCGATGCCGGTCGCCGGCGAGCGCCTCGTCAGCCGCGCGATGGACAACCGCCTCGGCGCCTACGTGGCGTTGGAGAGCCTGCGCCGCTGCGCTGAGGGCAAAGGCCCCGGCGGAGCATTTGCCGCAGTCGCCGCCGTGCAGGAGGAGATCGGACTCTTCGGCGCCCGCACCGCCGCCTTCAAGGTTCGGCCCGACATCGCGATCGCCGTCGACGTCACCCACGCCACTGACGCACCCGGCGTCGACGAGAAGGAGATCGGCAGCCACCCCTTCGGCTCCGGCCCGGCGATCGGCCGCGGCTCGACTCTCTCCCCCAAGGTCTTCGAGCTCCTGGTCGAGACCGCCGAGGCGGAGGGGATCGACTACTCGATCAGCGCCAGCGGTCGCGGCACCAGCACCGATGCCGACGTCCTTCAGATTTCCCGCGCCGGGATCCCCACCGGCCTCGTCTCGATCCCGCTTCGCTACATGCACTCGCCGGTCGAGATGGTCGACCTGCGCGACGTCGAGGCGGTCGTGAAGCTGCTTGCCGCCTTCGGCGAGCGCCTCAGCAGCGACTGGGACCTGAGCCGCTAAACAGCGGCGAGCTCAGGCTCGTAGTCGTCGAGGTAGACGACGTCGCGACCCTGGGCCTTGGCCGCGTAGAGCGCCGTGTCGGCCCGCGAGAGAAGCTCGTCGGTGTCGACCACCCCGGGCTCGGCCACCGCGACTCCGATGCTGACCGAGACGGGGACGCCGACCGGCCGCCGCTCCCGCACCGCCACCCGCAGGCGCTCGGCGATTTCGAGCGCGTCCTCATGGCCGGCGCCGGGGAGCATGACCAGGATCTCCTCGCCGCCGACGCGGTAGATCGAGTCGCCCGCCCGCAGCGTCGCCCGCATTGTGTAGGCGACGTCCTGGAGGACGGCGTCGCCGGCAGCGTGGCCGAACTGGTCGTTGACGCGCTTGAAGTGGTCGAGGTCGCAGAGCAGGAAGGCGTGGGACTGGCCTTCGAAGGGGTCGCAGGGCTGTCCGTCGAGCTCTGAGAGGCGCTGCTCCAGCGCGTTGCGGTTGAAGAGGCCGGTGAGCGGGTCGAGCGTGGAGCGGCGGCGATGGGCGCGGTCGGACTCGACGAGGGCGCCGGTGAGGATCACGGTGCTGATGATCAGCGAAGCGATCGCGATCAGGAGCTGGCGCTGCTCCCAGGCGACTTGCGGGTCCGGGACCACCGCGGCGAAGAGGAACAGCGTGATCACGTAGGCGGTGCCGATGATCATTCCGCGCGGCTCGAAGCGAAAGCCGAGGGTGACGGCGGGAAGCGCGAACCAGACCACGACCGGGCTCTCGGCGCCGCCGGTGACGAGGACGGAGGCGGCGAGCAGGGCTGGCAGAGCCGCCCAGGCTCCCGCCACCCAGAGCGCCGGCCGGGTGCTGCTGCGCATGAAGCGGTCGGCGACGGCGAAGCCGGCGAGGCCTACGGCAAGGAGGGCGATCCACCAATAGCCGATCGAGCGGCCTCCCCCGACGGCGAGCGCGAGGGCGAGGATCCCGAAGCAGGCGAAGCGGTAGCGGCGGACGCGGTCCTCCATGTCGAGGAGGCGTTCCCGGCGCGCTTCCTCGTGGATCGAGACCAGCGTGTCTCCGCTCTTACCCATGCGTGGGCATCGACCCCAGCTGGGCGTGGCTTGAATCTGAATGTTCAGCGGCGGCTTGGCGGTAGCTCAGTCGACAAGCTGCAGCTCTTTGGGCAGCGAGCTGAGGTTGCGCAGGCCGTCCTCGGCGACGACGACGAGGTCCTCGATCCGGACCCCGAGCTTGCCCGGCAGATAGACGCCCGGCTCGACCGTGATGACTTCGCCCGGCGCGAGGACGTCGTCGGAGCGCTGCGAGAGGCGCGGGCCCTCGTGGACCTCGAGCCCGACCCCATGGCCGAGCGCGTGGCCGAAGTACTCGCCGTACTCGGCGGCGTCGATCACCGCCCGGGCGGCAGTGTCGACGTCCTCGCCTTTGACTCCGGCTTTGATCGCATCGAGGCCCTTCTGCTGGGCCTGGCGCACCACCTCGTAGACCGCTCGCGCCTCCTCGCCCGGGTCGCCGGTGCCGAAGGTGCGGGTGCCGTCGGAGCAGTAACCGTCGAGCTGGGCTCCCATGTCGAAGACGACGAGCTCGCCGCGGCCGATCTCCCGCTCCCCCGGCTCGGCGTGCGGCAGGGCGCCATTGGGGCCGGCGGCGACGATCGCCGGGAAGGATGGGTCGGCGCCGAGCTCGCGGATCCGGGCTTCGGTGGCGCGGGCGACCTCGCGCTCAGGCCGGCCGGTGAAGCCCTGTTCCAGGGCCCAGGCCAAGACGTCGTCGGCGAGCTTCGAGGCCTCGGCGATCTTCGCCAGCTCCTGATCGTCCTTGACCCGGCGCAGCTCCTCGACCCGGCCACCGGCGGCGACAACCTCGACGCCCTCGGGCAGTTTCTCCTTCAGTTTCTCCAGCGTCCGTACCGCCATGTGGTCGTCCTCGAAACCGACACGGCCGCTGAGGTGCTCGCCGATCCCCTTCAGCCAGTCGTTGCCGATCGTCAGCGACTCCCAGCCCTCGACCTCCGCCGAGGCGCGCTCGGTGTAGCGGAAGTCGGTGAAGAAGAGACGGATGCCGGGCCCGCAGACGACGGCGCCGTTGGTGCCGGTGAAGCCGGTCAGGTAGCGGACGTTGGTGAGGTCGGTGACCAGCATCCGGTCGAGCTCGCGCTCGGCCAGCAGCTTCTCCAGGCGGTCTCCGCGCCCGCGCATCAGCCGCCGGCGCCCAGCTCGCCGGCGAGGCGCTCCAGCGCCTCCCGGTAGCCGTCCGGCCCCTTGCCCGAGACCTTGGCGAGCACGAGCCCGTCGAAGACCGAGAGCTTGCGCCAGTCCTCGCGGGCCTCGACGTCGGAGAGGTGGACCTCGACCGCGGGCAGTTTGGTCAGCTCCAGCGCGTCGGCGATCGCGCGGCTGTAGTGCGTCCAAGCGCCGGCGTTGACGATCACCGCGTCGGCGAGGTCGAGCGAGCGGTGCAGGTATTCACAGAACTCGCCCTCGGAGTTGGTCTGGAAGAAGATCGGTTCCAGCTGCAGCTCATGCGCCCAATCGGAGATCTTCGCCTCCAGCTGCGCCAGCGAAAGCCCGCCGTAGATAGCCGGGTCACGCCGCTCCAACATGCCGAAGTTGACCCCGTGCAGGACGGCGACGCGGTTGGCGACGGTGGTCACGAGTAGTAGAGCTCCTCCACTGCCGCACGGACCTTAGCCGGGTCGATGATTTCGCCGGTGCGGGGCTTGCCGGGCTCAGAGAGGAGGACGAAGCCGACGCCGGCGGCGGTGCGCTTCTTGTCGCGCTGGAGCGCGTTGAGAACCGCGTCTACATTGACCTTGGTGTCCAGACGTATTGGAAGACTGTGCCAATCGAGGAGCGCCTCGACCTCGGCGCGAAGTTCAGGAGCGCCGGAGAGCCGCAACGCAGCTAGAAGACCAAGTCCGATTGCCTCTCCATGGAGGTACGCGAACTCGGACACTCCCTCGATCGCGTGCCCGACGGTGTGTCCGAGATTGAGGACGTGCCGCAATCCGCCGTCCCGCTCATCGGCGGCAACCACCGCGCACTTGTAGCGGGCGCAGGCGAACACGAGATAATCGATGTTTACCGGATGAAGTTCATACATCCGGCGAACCTCCTGCCACAGTTCGCCCCCCGCCAAGAGGCCCGTCTTGATCACCTCAACGAACCCTGCTTTCAGCTCCCTCTCGGGCAGGGAAGCGAGAGTCGAGGTGTCGGCGATGACTCCCGCAGGCAGGTGGTACGCGCCGGCATAGTTCTTTAGCTCGTCGACATCTACTCCCGTCTTCCCGCCGTAAGCGGAATCGACCTGTGCGACGAGGGTGGTCGGCACCTGCACAACCGGCACCCCTCGCTGGTAGATATGCGCGCAGAATCCCGCCAGGTCACCAACAACGCCGCCGCCAAGTGCAACGACGTGGTCCTCTCGGGTCATGTGTTGTTTCGCCAGCTGGCGGATCACTTCTCCCGCCCGCTCCAGCGTCTTCGACTTCTCGCCGGGTTCTATCTCCACGACACTGCTCAGCCCTCTTAGTCGGCCCGCATACTCACCGGCGTTTCGATCGGTCACGCAGAGGCGGCGGCCCTCGAGCGGCCACCAAGGGGTACCGAGCAGGTCTCGGCCGACCACGATCGGATAGTCCCCCGAGGCGCTAGTCGCCCACAGCAGCTTCGTTCCCCCCGGGAGGTGGGCGAGCGCTTGGATTGCCGGTAGCGCCCGCTCGACGACGTCGCGATCGGCGATCGGGACCACCGCGTCGGCAAGTTGCTCGTAGCGCGGCAGCCGCTCGTCCAGCAAGCGCTGGACGTCCTCTTCGCTCGTCGCCAGCGGCCGCTCGGTTCCCTCGATCCGCTGCCAGGCCGTCGCCGCGTCGATCTCCAGCAACACGACGATGTGGCGGTCGAGTGCTTTGCGGACGCGCTCGGAGAGGATGCTGCCACCGCCGAGGGCGATCGCGCCGCCGTCGGCGTTCTCCAGCAGCGCGCCGACGACCTCCTCCTCGCGGGCGCGGAAGACCTCCTCCCCGTCCTCCTCGAAGGCCTGACGGATCGGCTTGCCGAGCTCGGCTTCCATCAGCTCGTCGATCTCGGTCGTCTCCAGGCCAGCCTTGCGGGCGGCGGCGAGCGCGGTGCTCTTGCCGGCCCCCATGAAGCCGATGAAGACGATCGCCGGCCGCGCCACCCGGCTCAGCCCCGGAAGTCGATGCGCTGCTTGTAGGCCTCGACCGCGGCGACGACATCGTCGATGTGGTCGCCGCCGAACTTCTCGCGGTAGGCGCGAGCGAGAGTCAGCGCCACCATCGCCTCGCCGACGATCGCCGCCGCCGGGACCACCGAGGAATCGGTGCGCTCGCGCAGCGCCTGCGCCGGCTCCTTGGTCTCGGTGTCGACCGAGCGCAGCGGCTTGGTCAGGGTCGAGATCGGCTTCACCGCCGCCCGCACCGAAAGCGGCAGGCCGTTGGTCATCCCGCCCTCGAGGCCGCCCGCGTGGTTGGTCTCGCGGTAGTAGCCGCGCTCCTCGCTCCAGAAGATCTCGTCGTGCGCCTCCGAACCGGGCCGGCCGGCGACGTCCCAGGCTTCGCCGATCGCCACCCCCTTGATCGACTGGATCGAGGCGACGGCGCCGGCGAGGCGGCCGTCGAGGCGGTCTTCCCAGGAGATGTGTGAGCCGATCCCCGGCACGAGGCCGAAGGTGACGACCTCGAAGCTGCCGCCGAGGCTCTCGTTCGCCTTGCGCAGCCGGTTGATCTCCTCGACCATCGCCTTGCTCGCCTCCGGGTCGAGGCAGCGGACCGGGTCCTCGTCGACGCCGGCGAAGTCCTCCGGCTTCAGGTCGGCGCGCTCCTGCGCCCGCACCGAGGCGATCTGCAGCACGTGGCTGTGGATCTCGACGCCGAGCTTGGCGAGGAAGGCGCGGGCGATCGTGCCGGCGGCGACGCGGGCGGCGGTCTCTCGTGCGCTGGCGCGCTCGAGGATGTTGCGGATGTCGGCATGGCCGTATTTCTGGGCGCCAACGAGGTCGGCGTGGCCCGGCCGCGGCAGGTGCACCTCGTCGGGCGAGAACCCCTCGACCTTCCAGGGGTTCATCCGCTCCTCCCAGTTCTTGTAGTCGCGGTTGGCGACGAGGAGGGCGATCGGGCTGCCGAGGGTGCGGCCGTGGCGGACGCCGGAGCGGACGTCGACGGTGTCGGTCTCGATCTTCATCCGGCCGCCGCGCCCGTGGCCGAGCTGGCGCCGCGCCATGTCGCGGTCGAGCGCCTCGCGGTCGAGCTCGAGGCCCGCCGGCATGCCCTCGACGATCGCCACGAGCCCCGGCCCGTGCGACTCCCCCGCGGTGGTGAATCGGAAAGTCGTCATCGCGGCAAGGCTATCGGCGCCGCGCCGCCTCGCGCATCACGTCGAGGTCGGGTTGGCGGCCGGTCCAGATTTCCAGCGACCGCGCTCCCTGCTGGACGAGGATCTCGAGGCCGTCGACGACCGCCGCGCGGGCGCCTTCGGCCGCTTTCAAAAGCCGGCTATGGCGCTCGCCGTAGACCATGTCGACGACGGTTTGATGGTCGTTGAAGTCGCCGCGCTCCAATGGCAGGTGCTCGAAGGGGTCCTCGCCGCGGAGGCCGGCGGCGCTGGTGTTGATGATCAGGTCGTACTCGGACTGGCGCGGCGCAATCACGGCCTTCCCCCCCAGCTCGGCGCAGAGCGCCTCCGCTCGCTCCGGCGTACGGTTCCAGACCTCGACCGCCGCCCCTTCCCAGCGCAGCGCCCAGATCGCCGCCCGCGCCGCCCCGCCGGCGCCGAGGACGAGCGTGCGGCGGTCCCGCGGCGGGTCCGGCAGCGCCGCCAGCAGGCCGTCGGCGTCGGTGTTGTGGGCCTCGATCCGCTTGCCGTGGAAGGCGAGCGTGTTGGCGGCGCCGATCTGCTGGGAGGCTTCGCTCGCCTCGTCGGCCAGAGCAAACGCCGCCTGCTTGTGCGGCACGGTCACGTTGACGCCGGCGTAACCGACTTCGGCGAGCTCCTTGACCGTCATCTCAAAGGCGTCGGGAGCGGCGTCGATCGCCCGGTAGCTCCAATCCTCGAGGCCGAGGGCCTCCAGAGCCGCCGTCTGCATCGCCGGCGAGCGCGAGTGGCTGACCGGGTGGCCGAGAACGGCGAGACGCGGCACGGCTTATTCCTCGCAGCTGTCCGGCGAGTTGCCGCCGGCCGCTTCGCGCGCCGAGTTGTACTTGTCCACCGCGGCTTCGAATTCGGCTTCGGTCTTGGCGAAGGTGAGCTTGCCGCAGGCGCCCGGCGTCGTCACGTAGAAGAGGTAGTCGGTCTTCGGCGGGTGCGCCGCCGCCTCCAGCGACTCCAGGCCCGGGTTGCTGATCGGCCCCGGCGGCAGGCCGGCGTTGGTGCGGCTGTTGTAGGGCGAGTCGATCGCCAGTTCGGATTCGGTCAGCGGCTCGGTGTAGTTGCCGGTGGCGAAGCGGATCGTCGCGTCGATCCCCAGCGGCATCCCTTCGTGCAGGCGGTTGTAGATCACCGAGGCGACCAGACCGCGCTGGCTGTCAACGCCGGCCTCGTCCTCGACCATCGAGGCGATCGTGACGACGTCGAAGACGGTCAGGTTCTTCGACTTCGCGTAGCTCATGTCGACGCCTTTGATCCGGCGCTTGAAGTCCTGGAGCTGCAACTGGACGAGGTCCTCGACCGGCGCCTTCGGCTTCAGTTCGAAGGTGTCCGGGAAGAGGAAGCCTTCGAGGTCCTTGGCGTTCTTACCGCCGTACTGGGCCGGGTTCAGGTACTTCGACTTGATCGTCGCCTTCGTGTAGTCGCCAGGGACCCCGGCTTCCTCGACAACCTGCGCCGCCTGCGAGCGGGTATAGCCCTCGGGGATCGTGATCGTCAGCGTTCGCTTCACCGGTGGCGTCGAGAGCGCGTCGATCGCGGCGCCGTAGCTCATGTCATGGGCGAGGGAGAAGTTGCCCGAGTAGATCTCCGAGCGCTTGCCGGCGAGGGTGACCCGGACCTGGAACAGGGTCGAGTTGGAGATCACGCCTTCGTCGGCGAGGAGGTCTCCGACTTCGGCCACGCTCGAGCCCTTCGGGATCGCCACCGCGACCTCGCCGTTGCCGTCGCCATGGAAGGGCTGGAAGAGCGAGACGAGGAACCAGAGGGCGAAAAGGGCGGCGACCACGGCGAAGACGCGAAAGGGGTGGCGGCCGACCGAGGCGAGGAAGCCGAGGTCGCGCTTGGGACCGCGGTTGGACTTGCCGTTGGCGGCGGCGACGACCGGCTCCGGCGGCAGCGGCTCTTCGTCCCAGAACTCCTGCTCGGGGGCGCGCGGCGGCAGCGGCCCCTCAGGCGGCGGTGGAGGTGGCGGTGCCTCCGAGGTTGGCTCTGCCGGTGGCGGCGGGGTCACAGGCGGTTGGGGCGGGGCCGCTGGCGGCGGAGCCTTGCGCTCGGCGTCGGCCTGCTTCGCGGCTTCCTTCGCCGCCCGCTTCTGGCGCTTTTCCTCGCGCTCGAGGCGGCGCCGCTCGCGCTCGCGGGCGGCCGGGTCCTCGGGATCAGCGAAGGGGTCGTCTTTGAGCCAGTCGTCGCTCATCGCCGGCTCTCCAGGTAGGACTCGAGCAGGTGCGCCGCGGCAATCGAGTCGCGGGCGGCGCTGGCGCCACCGCGGCGGCTGACGTCGGCCATCCGCGAGGTCAGCCGCTCGTCGTAGGTGTCGACCGGAATCGGGAGCATCGCCTCCAGTTCCCGGCAGAAGCTCCGCGCCAAACCAGCCTGGCTCCCCTCCTCGCCGCTCAGGTGCAGCGGCAGGCCAACGACGACGCGCTCGACCCCGTGCTCGTCGACCAGCTCGGCGACGGCGCGCGCCTCCGGCGGCTCGATCACCGGCAGCGGCGTCGCCAAGGTTCCGCTCGGATCGCTGAGGGCACAGCCGATACGGACCGTCCCGTGGTCGAGGGCGAGCACCCGCATGCCCTCAGGCGAGCTCCCGCTCGATCGCGGCGCGGGCGGCCGCGATCGCCTCGTCGAGCTTGGCCGGGTCCTTGCCCCCGGCCTGGGCCATGTCGTCGCGCCCGCCGCCGCCACCGCCGACGATCGGGGCGATCTCGCGGATCAGCGAGCCGGCGGAGACACCACGCTCGACCAGCTCCTTGGAGACCAGAGCGACCAGCCCTGCCTTGCCCCCGAAGGCGCCACCGAGGACGACCGCCGCCGGCTGTCCCAGCTTCGACTGCACCCGGTTGGCGAGGTCGAGCAGCTGCTTCGGGTTCGCCTGCAGGCTCTCGGCAACGGTGGCGACGACGACGCGGCCGCCGCCCGGCAGCTCCTCGGCGCGTCCCGCCAGTTCGTCGGCGGCGCCCCCGAGCTGCTCGCGCTGGGCCTTCTCGGCGCCGGCGCTCGCCTCCTTCAGCTGGTCGGCGGCGCGGCGGGCGGCTGCGACCGGGTCCTGCGGGTTGCCCAGCAGCTCGCCGGTCTCGCGCAGCTGCGCCTCGCGCTCGCGGAACCAGTCGATCGCGGCCGGTCCGGTGATCGCCTCGACCCGGCGCACGTTGGCGGCGCTCGAGCCCTCGGAGACGATCTTGAAGATGCCGACCTCGGCCGTGTTGGCGACGTGGGTGCCGCCGCAGAGCTCGCGGGAGACGCCGTCGACCTCGACCACGCGCACCCACTCGCCGTATTTCTCGCCGAAGAGCGCCATCGCGCCCAGCTCTTCGGCGTCGGCGCGGTTCATGTTCATCCAGCGCACCGGGCGGCTCGCCTTGACCCACTCGGTGACGCGCTCCTCGACGTCGCGCAGCTCCTCGGGGCTGAGCGCCTGACCATGGGTGAAGTCGAAGCGGAGCTTGTCCGGGCGCACGGCCGAGCCCGCCTGGCGGACGTGGGTGCCGAGACGCTCTCGCAGCGCCGCGTGCAGGAGGTGCGTCGCGGTGTGGTTGCGCATCGTCGCGTGGCGGGTCTCGGCCTCGACTTCAGCTTCGACCGGGACGCCGGGCTCGATCGCGGCGCCGCCCTCGACCTCGAGCGCCTGGTCCTCGCCGAGGCGGTAGACGTCGACGACGCGCGCCTCCTGCCCGCCCCAGCGCAGGACGCCGGAGTCGGCGACCTGGCCGCCCCCCTCGGCGTAGAAGGGGCTCTCCTCGAGCTTGACCAGCGCCTTGCCGTCGGCGGCCTCGACCGCGGCGAGGCCGGTGGTGGCGCGCAGGGTTTCGTAGCCGACGAAGGTCGTCGCCGGCGCCGCTTCGGCGAAGGCGAGGACGCGCTCGTGCGTGTTCTCGGAGCCGTGGGCGGTGGCGCTGGCGGTGCGGGCCCGCTGGCGCTGCTCCTCCATCAGCTCCTGGAAGCCCTGGTCGTCGACCGAGAGTCCGTTCTCGGCCAGCAGCTCCTTGGTTAGGTCGTAGGGGAATCCAAAGGTGTCGTGCAGCTTGAAGGCGTCGGCGGCGTCGATCCAGGAGGTCTCCCGCTCCTTCGCTTCGGCGACCAGGCGCTCCAGCAGCTCGCTACCGCGCTCGAGCGTGCGGCCGAAGCTCTCCTCCTCGTCGCCGACCCAGCGGGCGATCGTCTCGCGCTCGGCGCGGAGCTCCGGGTAGTCGTCGCCCATCAGCTCGATCGTGCGCTCGGCGAAGCGCCCGAGCCAGGGCGCCTCGAGGCCGAGGCTCCGCCCCTGCTGGATCGCCCGCCGCATGATCCGACGCAGGATGTAGCCGCGGTCCTCGTTCGAGGGCACGACGCCGTCGGCGATCAGGAAGGCGGCGCCGCGGCTGTGGTCGGCGACGATCCGCATCGCCCGCGTCACCGCGCCGCCTTCGTCGTAGCGGCGCCCCGAGAACTCCTCGGCGAGGTCGACGAGCGGCCGCACGTGATCGGTCTCGAAGACCGAAGGGACGTCCTGGAGCACCGCCGCCATCCGGTCGAGGCCCATGCCGGTGTCGATGTTCTTCATCGGCAGCGGCGTCAGCGAGCCGTCTTCGGCGAGGTCGTAGCTCATGAAGACGTGGTTCCAGAACTCGAGGAAGCGGTCGCTGTCGTCGCCGGGGCGATCGCCCTCGGCGCCGAACTCGAGGCCGCGGTCGAGGTAGAGCTCAGAGCAGGGGCCACAGGGGCCGGTCGGACCTGCCTGCCAGAAGTTGTCCTCGCGGCCGAGGCGGACGATCCGCTCCTCCGGGACGCCGGTGGCGCGCCAGATCTCGATCGCCTCCTCGTCGGGGCCGAGACCGAGCTCCTCGTCGCCGCCGAAGACGGTGACCCAGATTCGCTTCGGGTCCATCCCGAAGCCCTGGGTCGAGAGCTCCCAGCCCCAGGGGATCGACTCGGCCTTGAAGTAGTCGCCGAAGCTCCAGTTGCCGAGCATCTCGAAGAAGGTCATGTGGCGGGCGGTGTTGCCGACCTCCTCGATGTCGGTAGTGCGGAAGCATTTCTGCACGTCGGCCAGGCGCGGCGCCGGCGGCTGTTCGCGGCCCAGGAAGTAGGGCTTGAAGGGCTGCATCCCGGCGGTGGTCAGGAGTACCGAGGGGTCGTGCACAGAGGGCACGAGCGAGGCTGAAGGCACGATTTTGTGCTCCCTCTCCGCAAAGAAAGACAGATACGTCTCTCGAATCTCCTTCGCCCTCATGTTAGGATGCCTAAATATTTGTCCGATCGGACACCTGTCCGGCCAGGCACGGGAAGGCGCCTGCTCCGAAATGTTTGCCCTTACAGACACGACCTGGGGCTCGTTTTAGCGCTGACTGATCGTTCTATCGACATTGTCGAAGGAGGCAACCATGAAGCTGCGCACCATGTTTGTAATGGCGCTTGCGGTGCTCTCGCTGGCGGCGATGCCGGCGGTCGGCGTCGCGG
>DASTYZ010000022.1:0-47760 GCA_035764545.1 Solirubrobacterales bacterium
ACCATCGGGATCACGCCCGACATTTCGACCTCCTCGCGGAAGAGGAAACCGGAGCCGGCGAAGAGCGACCCCGCCGCCTCTTGGATGCGAGCGCCGGCCGAGTCCAGCAGCCAGATGAACGGCATCCGCTTCTGCAGCGCCATCTCACGCAGGCGGGTGACCTTGAGCTCGCCGGTCATCCCCATCGAGCCGGCCATCACCGTGAAGTCGTAGGCGGCGATGCAGGTGGCGCGGCCGTCGACGTCCCCCCAGCCGGTGACGACGCCGTCGGCGGGGGCGTCGACCCCGTCCATCGCCCGCTGGGCGAAGTGCGGCCGGCCGTGGATCCCCATCTCGACGAAGGTGCCCTCGTCGACGAGGAGGTCGATCCGCTCCCGCGCGGTGAGCTTGCCGCGGTCGTGCTGCTTGGCGATCTTCTCCTCGCCGCCGCCGAGCTTCGCCTTCGCGCGCCGCTCGTGCAGCTGCGCGGTCAGGTCGGCCAGCGGCGCGGTGCCGGGGAGCAGGCTGGTGGGCTTCTCCTCGGTGGAGTTCTCCTCGGTCGCCATCAGCTCAGCGTCCTTTCCACTGCGGGTCGCGTTTCTCGAAGAAAGCGGTGACGCCCTCGACGATGTCCTCGGTCGTGAAGGTGAGGGAGAGCTGGGAGCGGAGGAACTCGAGCGCGTCGTCGAGCGCCATGTCCTGCTGGCGGTACATCGCGTCGTGGCCGAGCCGCATCAGCACAGGGCTCTTCGAGGCGAGCTTCGTCGCCCACTCGGAGACGGCAGCGTCGAACTCAGCCGCCGGGACCACCTTGTTGGCAAGCCCGTACTCGACCGCCTGCTCGGCCGAGAGCCGCTCGCCCAGCAGCATCATCTCGTTGACCTTCTTCCGCGGGACGTTGCGGTAGATGATCGACATGATCATGTAAGGGAAGGCGCCGACGTTGATCTCCGGCGTGCCGAAGGTCGCCCCCTCTTTGGCGATCACCAGGTCGCAGGAGAGTGCCAAGCCCATGCCGCCGGCGAGGACGTGGCCGTTGGCGGCGCAGAGCGAAGGCTTGCCGAGCCGCGGCATCAATCGGAAGAACTCGAGAAAGAGGTCTGAGGCGAAGTGTTTGGCGACCAGCGGCACGTCAGCGGCGAACCCACCGAGGTCGGCGCCGGCGCAGAAGACCTTCTCCCCCGAACCGGTGAGGACGACTGCGCGCACCTCCTCGGATGCTTTCGCGAGCTTCATCGCCTCGACCAGCTCGCTGAGCATCTGGCCGGAGAGCATGTTGCGCTTCTCCGGGTCGTTCAGCGTCACCGTGGCGACGCCGTCGGCCACCTCGTAGGCAACCTTCTCGCCGTTCCACTGACTCTCTCCCTGGGGCATCCACCGGGACCATAGCAAGCTGAAAGTAGGAAGTGCTACTGTCCACTTCGCTCGAGGGAACGAACCAGAGGAGAGAGACAGTGGCGACCGCAACCGACGGCTCCAGCGTCATCAAGCCCGACCACGCAGCAGGGCGAAAGCACTTCATCTTCAGCCAGGAGCACGAAGACCTGCGCGAGTCGATGGAGTCGTGGGTGAAAAAGGAGATGTGGCCTCATCGCAACGAATGGGAGGACACCTACTGGCCGAGCGAGAAGATGAAGCGCGCCGGCGAGCTCGGCTTCCTCGGCCTCTGCTTCCCCGAGGAGTACGGCGGCCAGGGCGGCGACTACTTCTACTCGCTGGTCCGCGCCGAGTGCATGAGCTACTCCGGCTCCGGCGGCACCAACATGGGCTTCGCGGTCCAGACCGACATGGTCCTCCCCCCCATCCACCTGCTCGGCACCGAGGAGCAGAAGAAGAAGTACCTCGAACCGGGCCTGAAGGGCGAGAAGATCGGCGCCCTCGGGATCACCGAGCCGGGCGCCGGCTCCGACGTCGCCGGGATCCGCACCACCGCGATCCGCGACGGCGACGAATACGTGATCAACGGCTCCAAGACCTTCATCACCAACGGGCCGCGGGCCGACTTCATCGTCCTCGTCTGCAAGACCGACCCGAGCGAGCGCCACGCCGGCATCACCCTGTTCGTCGTCGACCTGCGCGACGAGAACGGGGAGAAGGTCCCCGGCTTCACCGTCTCGGCCGAGTTGGAGAAGATGGGGATGCACGCCTCCGACACCGGCGAACTCGCCTTCGAAGACGTCCGCGTCCCCGCCGACGCCGTCCTCGGCGAGGTCGGCAAGGGCTTTTACCACATCGCCTGGGAGCTCCAGGGCGAGCGGCTGGTCGCCGCCGCCGGCTCCCACGCCGGCTGCGAACGGATGATCGAGAAGACCCTCGAGTACGCGAAGGAGCGGGAAGCCTTCGGCCGCTCGATCGGCAAGTTCCAGGCGATCCGCCACAAGTTCGCCGAGATGGCGACCAAGACCGAGGCGGCGAAGCAGTTCACCTACGCCACCGCCTGGCGCTTCGGCAACGGCGAGTACCCGGTGCGGGAGATCACGATGGCCAAGCTCTTCTCCTCGCGGATCGCCTGCGAGGTGGCTGACGACTGCATCCAGATCCTCGGTGGCTACGGCTACATGAAGGAGTACGAGATCGAGCGCGCCTACCGTGACGTCCGCCTCAACCGCATCGGCGCCGGCACCGACGAGGTCATGCTCGACGTGATCGGCCGCAGCTACGGGCTGTAGGGACGTGCCACACGTCGAGCACGTCCGCTCGTACTACGAGGCGCTGAACACGGGCGACGCCGCGGCGGTTTCGTCGCACTTCACCGAGGACGCGACGCACTACTACACGCGCCTCGGTCCGCACGAGGGGGCGAAGACGATCGGCGACCTCGCCGCGCTCGGCGTCTCCACCATCGACGCTCAGTGGTACATCGAGAACGCGATCGAGCAGGGCGACCAGGTCGCGATCGAGTGGACGATGACCTGGCGCGATCCGGAGAGCGGCGCCAAGCGGCTCGACCGCGGCACCGAGTGGTTCCTCATCAGTGACGGCAAGATCGCCGAGGTGCGCGCCTACCACCACGGCGGCAAGAAGAACCCCCAAGGCGACCTGCTCGGCTTCGACCACGAGGGCCGCGGCTACACGATGCTGGAGCAGTCGTGACCGTCGTCAAGGACAGCGGCGCCCGCGCCATCCTGCCGCCCTTCGGCGAGGAGCACGAGGAGCTGCGGCAGACCGTCTCCCGCTTCGTCCAGAAAGAGATCGCCCCCCACGTCGACGAGTGGGAGGAGGCGCGGGAATTCCCCCGCGAGCTCTACTCCCGCTGCGCCGAGCTTGGCTTCCTCGGCCTCAAGTTCCCCGAGGAGTTAGGCGGCCAGGGCGGCACCCACCTCCACGACGCGGTCTGGGTCGAAGAGCTGGCCCGCTCCGGCGGCTCCGGCGGCGTCGCCGCCGGCCTCAACGCCCACACCTCGATCGCGATGCCGCCGATCTTCAAGTTCGGGACCGAGGAGCAGAAGCAGCGCTGGCTCCCGGCCGGCATCGCCGGCGAGAAGATCGGCGCCCTCGGGATCACCGAGCCCGGCGCCGGCTCCGACGTCGCCTCCCTCACCACCATCGCCAAGCGCCACGGCGACACCTACGTCGTCAACGGCGCCAAGACCTTCATCACCAACGGCGTCCGTGCCGACTTCCTCGTCTGCGCCTGCAAGACGAGCGAGGAGGGCGGCCACGGCGGCATCTCCTTCCTCATCCTCGAGCGCGAGATGCCCGGCTACGAGGTCAGCCGCAAGCTGGAGAAGATGGGCTGGCACTCCTCCGACACCGGCGAAATCTCCTTCACCGACGTCGAGGTCCCGGCCGAGAACCTCCTCGGCGAGGAGAACGGCGGCTTCAAGCTGATCATGGCCAACTTCGCCTGGGAGCGGCTGCTGATGGCGATCGGCGCCGTCGGCGCCATGCAGCGCCTGATCGAGGTGACCGTCGCCTACGCCAACGAGCGCGAAGCGTTCGGCCGCCCGATCGGCAAGTTCCAGGCGATCCGCCACCACGTAGCGGAGATGGCCACCCTGGCCGAGACCTCACGCGCCCTCACCTACAATTCCCTCCGCCTCTTCCACGAAGGCCAGGACTGCATCCAGGAGGTCTCGATGGCCAAGCTCCTCACCCAACGAGCCGTCCTGGAAATCGCCGACCAGTCCCTCCAGATCCACGGCGGCTACGGCTACATGCGCGAGTACGGCATCGAGCGAGCCGTCCGCGACGCCCGCCTCGGCCCGATCGGCGGCGGCACCGACGAGATCATGAAGGAGATCATCGGCAAGACGATGGGGCTGTAGGGCCGAACGCTCGATATACAGAATAAGAGACATATTCATTCTCATGAATATCTTGTTTTATTCGCATAAAACAGCTATACTTTCTCCTGAATGATTAGCTTTGGGGGAATAGGGACCCAAATAGAAAACGAAGCCGAGGAGATGATCATCTCCTCGCTGAGTCGCGCGGCCAGACGGGGACTCAGTGTTCCGAGTCAGCACCGAGACGGTCTGATTGTGCTGCAGTTGAACGACTGGAACGCCTGGCTGGTCGTTGCCACCGTTCGCGAGTCCAAGCGCCCCCTGATCGCCCGGGCAGCAGAGGAAGCGAAGCGAGTAGCCCTTTCCTACTCCCACGGCATCCCGGCGATAGTCGCTCCCCATATGACGCCCGCCGGAATCGAGACCGCAGAAGAGAAACAGGTCGCCTGGTTCGATCTCGCCGGCAACGGCCATATCGACCTGCCGGACTTTCTCTTCCACATCGAAGGGCGGAAACCCGCGGCTCGTCATCGGGGAAGGCCCATCTCCGCATTCGCGCCCAGGAGCTCACGGGTCGCGAGGGTGCTGCTGATCGAATCAGAACAGCGCTGGACGCAGAAGGAACTCGTCCTCCTGACGGGGCTTGCGCAACCAACGGTCTCGCGGACCCTGACCAGGCTCCGCGACATCGGCCTGGTTCGTCAGGACGAAGACCGAAAATACGTCGTCACCTCTCCCCGCGACCTGCTCGATACGTGGAGCGAAGAGTACGAATACCGACGCCACGAAATTATTCCGATCCACCTCACTGGCGCGGGAATCGGCCTGGCGCGCCAAGTCGTCAACGAGCTGCGACGGGCCAACCTTCGGTGCGCGCTGACGGGGATGCCGGCCGCCTGGCTTTATGACCGCTTCTCGCAGTTCAGGCTCGGCTCCTGCTACATCGACGGCCCAGCGATGGAGGCCGTCCGTGTTCTCGATGCTCGGGTCGATGAGGAGGGGGCGAACTTTCATCTCGTCAGCCCTGTCGACCCCGGGGTCTTCTTCGGCAGCGAAGACGTCGAGGATCTTCCCTGCGTCCACCCCCTGCAGGCCTACCTCGACCTCGTCGATCTACCCGAGCGCGCGGCCGACGCCGCCCTGCACCTGCGGCGCGAGTGGCTCGGCTACTGATGGGCAAGCCACAAGAAGCGTCGGGTTACAGCTCGACCGAAAGCGAGCTGGTCAAGGCCACCTGCCTCACGGTGGCGGCAATTCTGGGTGACCTCATGGATGACATCTGCATTGTCGGCGGCTTAGTGCCTTCAATGATCTGCCCGGTTGTGATCGATCCCGCGGCAGCGGAGGACGCGCACTGCGGGACCAGGGATCTCGATGTCGGCCTCTCGCTCGGGCTTCTGGATGACGAGCGGTACAAGGAGATGGCGGAGCGGCTTCGCAACCGCGGCTTCGAACCCGACCAAAACGACCAAGGCCGAGACACGCGCCAACGCTGGCGCTGGCACGAGAAGATCACCGTCGACTTCCTGATCCCACCCGCTTCCCCAGAGCAACGACCCGGGGGGCTCCAGAACCTGGAGGCCGACCTTGCGGCGCAGATCGTAGAGCCGCTGCACCTGGCGTTTGACGAATTGATGCCCGTTGAGTTGGAGGGAGACAATCTCTTCGGGGACCGTCTCGCCAGGACGATCAACTTCGCCGGACCTGCATCCTTCGCCGCGATGAAGGCCTTTGCCTACCGGCTGCGCGGCGAACCGAAGGACGCCTATGACCTCGTCTTTGTACTTACCCACTGGGAGGCAGGTCTGATGGACATCTGCCAGAGACTCGAGGCGCGCGCCGATCGGCGCCCAGAGATCGTGGCCGTGGCCTTGGAGTACCTGAAAGGTGACTTCGAGACGGTCGATTCAAACGGACCGCGCGACTATTCGCGGTTCATCGGCGGGACCGTCGATGCCAAACGTGTCGCCGACGCCCATGGCGCCGTGGCGGACTTCCTCACCGCGTGGGAGAGACTTGGCTCGACGTCCACGACCCCCGACGAAGCGCGGGCCGGCTAACCCTCAGCGCCTAGGACCGGCGTTGCAGTTGTGCGACTTGCCCCAGCCTCGCTGGCCGTTGCAGTAGTCGTAGCCGGGGCCGCCGTAGAGCTGGTCGGGTTGGGGGCCGCCGTAGAGGCGGTCGTTGCCGGGGCCGCCGTGGCAGCCGTCTTGGCCTGGGCCCATGATGCAGATATCGCGGCCGCGGCCTCCCCAGCAGCCGTCGCTGCCGGTGCCGTGGCGGCAGAAGTCGTTGCCTCCCCCGCCGACGCAGTCGGAGTTGCGGGGGCCGGTGATGCAGACATCGTTGTTGCCGCGGCCGACGCAGCGGTTGCGGCGGGCTCCGCCGGGGAAGCAGACGTCCCGCTCGCCGTTGCCGACGAACTTGTCAGAGCCGCCGCCGAGGTAGACGACGACGGGCATCGGCATCTTCTCCTTGACCCGGACGAAGTCCCCCCTGCGGCCCATCTTGATTTCGATCACGCGTTTGTGCCGCGGGTTGCAGACGGCGACGCGGTGGGCGCGCTTGAAGTGGCAGCCGCGCGGACGGTGGTTGGCCATCCGGCCGCGGACGATGATCTTGCCGTGCTTCTTATGCAGGGACAGCGTCGAGCCCTTGTTGGACCCGAAGATGACGATCTTGCCGGCGGTGGTGGCGCTGCCGGGCAACGCGAGGAGAGCGACCGCCACGAGGGCTATCGCCGCGAGCGCGCCGGCCACAGACTTGCGGCTGGGGGGCAAAGGCATCGGCGGCATCATAGACATGTGTATCGGCTAATAAATCGTCAACTTGACGCCTACATCCCGGAATTGCCGCAGAAATGGGGAGGAAAGTTGATCTAACGCGCCCCAGGGGGCGCCGATCAAGAGGGGACTGCGACCAGTTCGGAGGCGACTTGCTTCGCCCAGCCCCGAATCTCGCCCCAGTCGCGACGGTCGCGGTACTCCTTCGGGACACCCTCGACCATCGCCTTCTCCATGAAGCCCTTCGGTTCGGCCGGCAGGCAGCCGCCGAAGACGACGTGCCCCCTACCCCCCAGGTCCTCGACCTTTTCGGCCAGCTTCGGCGGCTCGACCCAGTCGGGGTTGTCCTCGGCGGGATCGCCGACCGGCCCGGAGCTGAAGACCCAGAAGGGCTTCTGCCGCAGGGCCTTCTTGTGCTTCTTGAGGAAGTCGCGGGCATCGCCACGCCAGCGCTTCATGTAGACAGCGCTTCCAAGCACGACCGCGTCGTAGTTCTCGAGGCTGCGCACCTGGTCGCAGCGTTCCAGACAGACCCCAAGACCTTCCCGGCGGAGCGTCGCAGCCACGGTCTCGGCGATCTCCGCGGTCGAGCCGCGCTTGGAGGCGTAAGCGACGAGAACTGTCATCGCTTTCGATTCTGCCGATTTTTGGACACGTTGTCACCGTTAATTCGGCACACACCCGAATATGAGGTACCGGCGGAGACTCGCGGCTTCTCGACGGGCGCTACTTTTGACCCACCGTGAAGCAGCGCGTCAGCCTGATCACGCTCGGTACGACCGACCTCGAGCGCTCCCGCCGCTTCTATGAAGCGCTGGGCTGGCAGACCGGCGCTGCCCCCGAGGACGACGTCGTCTTCTTCCAGACCGGCGACATGGTCGTCGCCCTCTGGGACCGGGCGCGGCTGGCCGAGGACAGCTGCGTCGAGGACAGCGGCGGCTGGGGCGGCACCACGCTCGCGCTCAACCTTGGCTCCCCTGCCGAGGTCGACGAGGTGATCGAGCAAGCCCGCGCCGCCGGCGCGAAGATCGGCCGCGAGCCGGCGGAAACCTTCTGGGGCGGCTACAGCGGCATCTTCATCGACCCCGACGGGCACCCCTGGGAGATCGCCCACAACCCGAACTGGACGATCACCGAGGACGGCGGCATCCGGCTCAACTGAACGCCCCTCGCAGCATCGACTGGCCAATCAACCAGGATCGAATTATCCCGATAGCCTCCCGGCCGGACTTTTTACGAGCGAAGGAGAGAGGTACTGATGGGACTTCTGGATGGAAAAGCCGCGATCGTCACCGGTTCGGCACGCGGAATCGGGCGCGCGACCGCGGAAATGTTCGTGGCCGAGGGCGCGAAGGTGCTGATCAACGACCTCGACGCCGACGTCGCCGAGCAGGCGGCCGGTGAGATCAACGGCGAGACCGCTGTCTTCGCCGGCGACCTGACCAAGGAGGGCGCCGCCGACGACTTGGTCAAGGCCGCAAACGACGCCTTCGGCGCGGTCGACATCTGTGTCAACAACGCCGGCTACACCTGGGACGGAGTCGCCCACAAGATGAGCGACGAGCAGTTTCAGGCGATGCTGGACATCCACACGATCGTTCCCTTCCGGGTCGCCCGTGCCCTCGCCCCCAGCTGGCGCGAGGCGGCAAAGGCCGAGCGCAACGAGGGTAAAGAGGTCTTCCGCAAGATCGTCAACGTCTCCTCGACCTCGGGGATGATGGGCAACGCCGGCCAGGTCAACTACTCGGCCGCGAAGATGGGCGTTGTCGGTCTGACCAAGACCCTGGCCAAGGAGTGGGGCCAGTTCAAGATCAACGTCAACGCCGTCGCCTTCGGCTTCGTCGCAACCCGCCTCACCCAGGCCAAGGAGCAGGGCGAGGAGATGACGACCCCGACCGGCGAGAAGGTCGAGCTCGGCATCCCCGAGCAGATGCGGGCGATGGCCTCGGCGATCATCCCGATGGGCCGCCCGGCGACCCCGGAGGAGGCCTCCGGCCCGGTTCTCTTCCTCTCCTCGCCGCTCGCCAACTACGTGCACGGCCAGGTGCTGAACGTGACCGGCGGCATGTTCGGGGGGATGTACACCTGAGCTCCGCGGCGCCGGAGAGCAGGCCGAAGGTCCTCTACCTCGAGGTGGCGGATCGGATTTGGCCTGCCCTCCGGCACGTCGCCGGCCTCCACACCCGCGCCTACCGGGCGACGGGTGGGAGGGTCGGCGAGCGAATCCCGGGCGTGCCCGGGAGCATGTGCCTGCTCGACCACGTCGGCGCCAAGAGCGGGATCAAACGGACCGCGCCCCTGCTCTACGTCCGCGACGGCGAGAACGTCGTCCTGATCGCCTCCAAAGGCGGCTTCCCGAAAAACCCGGCCTGGTTCCACAACCTGATGGCCAACCCGAAGACGACGGTGCAGGTCGGCGGCGAGGTGCTGCAGGTGCGGGCGCGCGTCGCCACCCCCGAGGAGCGCGAGCGCCTCTGGCCGCTGGCCGAAGAGGCCTGGCCGGGCTACCGCACCTACCAGAAGCGCAGTCAGGGCCGGGAAATCCCGGTCGTAGTGCTCGAGCCGCGCTAGCGGTTACTTCGCCCGACGTTCCTCGGCGACCGGGTCGCCCGACTCGGTGGCGATCGCATCCGGCGGCCACGGTCCCGCCCAGTTGTCGCGGGCGCCGTCGAGGGTGATCGTCGTCCCGGAATAGAAGTCGCCGGCGGGCGAAGCGAGGTAGGCGACGAGCCAGGCCATCTCCTCCGGCCGGCCGGCGCGGCCGATCGGGATCGAGCGCTCGAGGTTGTCGACGACCACCTGCGGATACTTGGTCAGCAGCGTCTCGGTCGCGAACTGGCCGGCGGCCAGGGCGCAGGTCTTGATCCCGAACCGCGCCCACTCGACGGCAAGCGTGCGCATCATGTTCTCGACCGCGGCGCGGGCCGCGCCCGAGTGGACCATCCCCGGCATCCCGTTGTGAGGAGAGAGGGTGACGCTGAGCACCTTGCCCTCGCCCTGGGGGATGAAGGCCTTGGTCGCGGCGGCATGGGTCATCAGCCAGGTTCCCATCACGTTGAGGTCGATCACGGTCTGGAACCCTTTCGGGCTGATCGCCTCGGCCGGGCTGAGGAACTGGCCGCCGGCATTGTTGACGAGGACGTCGAGGCGGCCGTGGCGCTCCAGCAACCCGTCGAAGAAGCGGCCGACCGGCTCCTCCTCGCGGATGTCGAGCGTCTCGTGCTCGTAGCTGCCCGGCAGCTCTGCCGCCAGCTCCGCCGTCTCCGCCAGGGGCTCCTCGCGCCGCCCACAGGCGACGACGGTGGCGCCAAGGCGCAGCAACTCCAGCGCCGTCTCCCTGCCGAGGCCGCTGCCGGCGCCGGAGACGACGCAGACCCGACCGTCGAGGAGACCGTCCCTGAAGATCCGCGAACGGTCGCGTTCAGCCATCGCGGCGGAGCCTATAGGCAAGCCGAGCCGCGTAAATTCCCTCAGCGATGAGCGTTCACGCCGAACCGCACCCCCTGCACGAGCCGCTTGCCGGCGGCACCCGCGGCGCCACCGTCACCGTCGAACCGCTGATCGCCGGCCACGTCGAATGGTCGCGGTCGATGATGGTCAAGCCCGAGGGACGGATGCTGACGGCGAAGCTGCTGCGAGCGCTGCTGACCGGGCAGAACGCGACCAAGGTCCCCTGCCCCGCCTTCCTGATTCGCCACCCGAGCGCCGGCGCGATCCTCGTCGACACCGGCCTCCACCCCTCGATCGCGACCGACCCGAAGGAGAACTTCGGCTCGCTCAGCGCCCGCTTCGGCAAGCCGACGCTGACAGCTGGCGAAGACGTCCCCTCGCAGCTGCGCGAGCGCGGGCTCGAGCCGGGCGAGGTGCCGATCGTGGTCATGACCCACCTCCACCTCGACCACACCTCAGCGATCTCCGAGTTCCCGCAGTCGACCTTCGTCGTCAGCGAGAGCGAGTGGCAGGCGGCGGCGCACGGCTCGAACCCGCTGATGAACGGCTACCGCCGCGCCCACTTCGACTACGCCTTCGAGTACCGCACCGTCGACTTCGACCGCGCCAACATCGACTCCTACGCCAGCTTCGGCCGCACCTTCGACCTCTTCGGCGACGGCTCGATCCACCTCGCCTTCACCCCCGGCCACAGCGCCGGCCACATGTCCGTGATCGCCCGCCTCGCCGAGCGCGACTTCGTCGTCGGCGGCGACACGATGTACATGCTCGGTCAGCTCGACGGCTCCGAGCCGCCGCCCCCGCGCCCCCAGGACGCCCACAACTTCCGCCGCTCCCTGCAGGAGCTGCGCCTCTTCCACCGCCAGTTCCCCGACGCGGTGATCACCCCTGGCCACGATCCGGACTTCTACGCCCGGATCGAGCAGCGCTACGAGTAGCTAGCGGCGCGCCAGCCCTTCGTGCAGCTCGCGCACGTGGTTGAAGATCTCGGTCGCGGCCTCGAGCTGCCGCTCCCGGTCCGCCTCCCCGTCGACCGGGAATGTGACCGGCTCCCCGAATTGGACCGTCACCTTCGGGAAGCGGAGCCGCGTCCACTGCCGCGCCCGCTCGGAGCCGTAGATCGCGACGGGGACGATCGGCACGCCTGATTCGAGGGCGATGCGCCCGATGCCCGGTTTCGGTTCGCCCAGCTGCTGGGAGCGGGAGCGGCCCCCCTCGGCGTAGACCAGCAGCATTTCCCCCTGCCGGAGTAGCTCGTGCACGGTCTCGAAGGCCTCCTCGTCGTGGTGGCCGCGGCGGATCGGGAAGACGCCGCCGTGCTTGTAGATGTAGGTGAGGACCGGCGGGCCGAAGAGCTGCGATTTCGCCATGAAGCGGATCTTCCGCCGCAGGTAGACGCCGACGAAGAAGTGGTCCATCTGGCTGAAGTGATTGGGGGCGAGGACGAGGGGGCCGCTCTTCGGCACGTTGCCGACGCCGATCGCGCGGACCCGCCAGAGCAGCAGGGTCGGGATCGTGAGGATGATCCGCGCCAGGGCGTAGGTCCAACCGACGCCCTTGCGGGCGGCGCGGTGGAACTGATCGAAGTACTCGGCCGGGCGCGGGTCTTTGTAGACCTGCGGCTTCATCTCGCCCATTCGCGAGAGCGCTCCAGAGCTCGTCTCCAGTCGGCCAGCAGCGCCTGCCGACGGTCCTCCTCCATGCCCGGCTCGTAGCGGTCGGCCTCGCGCCACATCTCCCCCACCTGCTCGGCGCTCCAGACCCCGGTTGCGATCCCGGCCAGGTAGGCGGCCCCGAGGGCGGTGGTCTCGGCGATCTCCGGCACGGAGACAGGTACACCGAGAACGTCCGCTTGGAACTGCATCAGCCAGCGATTGACGGTGGCGCCGCCGTCGGCGCGCAGCAGCTCCAGCCGCTCGCCGGCCGCCGCCTCCTGGGCGCGCACCGCATCGACGGTCTCGTACGCGATCGCCTCCAGCGCCGCCCGGGCGAGGTGGGCGCGGCCGCTGCCTCGGGTCAGCCCGACGATCGTGCCGCGCGCGTAGGGGTCCCAGTGCGGCGAGCCGAGCCCGGTCAGCGCCGGCACGAAGTAGACGCCGTCGTTGGAGTCGAGCGAGCCGGCCAGCGACTCGGTCTCCGCCGCCGATTCGATGATCCCGAGCCCGTCCCGCAGCCACTGCACGGCGGCGCCGGTGACGAAGATCGAGGCCTCGAGCGCGTAGGGCACATGGTCGCCGCTGCCGGCGGCGACCGTCGCCAGCAGGCCCTCGGGGGCGGGCGGCGGCTCGGTTCCCGTGTTGAGGAGGACGAAGCTGCCGGTCCCGTAGGTGTTCTTCGCCATCCCGGGGCGGTGGCAGGCCTGACCGAAGAGCGCCGCTTGCTGGTCGCCGGCGACCCCGGCCACCGGCACCTCACCGCCGAACTCGGTGGTGGTGCCGAAGAGGCCCGAGGACGGCAGCGGCTGCGGCAACCGCGCCGGGTCGACCCCGAGCAGGCCGCAGAGCTCCTCGTCCCAGGCGAGCCGGTGGATGTCGAACAGCATCGTCCGCGAGGCGTTGGTGAAGTCGGTCAGGTGGCGGCCGGTGAGCTTGAAGAGGAGCCAGGAGTCGACGGTGCCGAGGACCGCTCGCTCAGCGCCCTCGGCGTTTTGCAGCAGCCACTCGATCTTGGTCCCGGAGAAGTAGGGGTCGATCGTCAGGCCGGTCCGCTCCCGCACCAGCGCCTCATGCCCGGCCGCCCTCAGCTCCTCGCAGCGCCCGGCCGTGCGGCGGTCCTGCCAGACGAGTGCGCGGTGGATCGGCTCGCCGCTCTCGCGGTCCCAGGCGACCACGGTCTCGCGCTGGTTGGTGATCCCGACCGCCTCCAGTTCGCTGCCGCCGACGCCGGCGTCGGCAAGCGCCTCATGGGCAACACGCCGCGTCACCTCCCAGATTTCGCCGGCGTCGTGCTCCACCCAGCCCGGCTGCGGGAAGTGCTGCTCGAACTCCGAGTAGGCGCGCCCCGCGATCGCCCCGGCGGAGTCGAAGACGAGGCAGGTGGTCCCCGTCGTGCCCTGATCGATCGCGAGGATCACCGGCGATTAGCGCCGGACTTGGCAGGTGCGGATCAAAGTGGAGGCGAGTTTACGACCGTCGGCGAAGGTCATCCCGACCCGAACGAAGGGGAAGACACCGATCCGGGACCCCGACGGCGCCCCGCAGGCCGCCGTCAGGTAACTGCGCTTCTTGCCGCCGTAGACGTAGTCCCGGCGCAGGTTGAGGACGATCCGTTTCAGGTAGCCGTTGCGGTTCAGGGCTTTCGGCAGCGCCGCCGTGAGGACGTTCCCGTAGGTGCCGCCGGACTGACGGATGTGGAAGACGAAGATGCGGCTGTTCGGGTAGGGCTTGTTGCCGTAGATGTGGGCGAGGATCGCCCGCTTGCCGTCGACGATCGCGTTGAAGGCGAGGATCCGTCCCTGCAGCGGGAAGGTCGTCTGTTCGGGGAAGGAGACGCCCGCCTTGTAGCGACCGCTGCCGACCAGGGCCCCGCCGCAGGCAGCGAGCGCCCGCTTCGAGGTCGAGGCCTCGATCTGGGAGCGCCGACACCGCGGCAGCCCCTTCGTTTCGATCCGCCCGCCGCGGTTGATCGCGATCGAGATGAAGCGCAGCGCCGGCGGCGTGTCGCCTGAGAGCGTCTTCACGGTGCCGTCGACGCGGACGGTGATCGGGGCGTGCTCATGACGCGGCAAGGCGGTCGGGTCGATGCCACCGTTGAACTTGACGAAGAGATCGCCGCGCTCGACCAGCTCGGCGTTCGCCATCGCGGCGAAAACGAAGGCGGTGGCCATCACCGCGAGCAGCGCCAGTCTCTTTTTGCCAATCCGCATCAATCACCTCGCGGGTTCTGGGCCCGCCTCGTCCGTGACCAGTAAACCCGGGCGAAGTCCCGCAGTTGCCGCGCCCGGTGGACGAAACCGGCGAGGCTCTTCCCCGTCGCCCGGTGCTCGAGGTCGAGTTCGTACTCCCGCAATCTATAGCCGGCCCGAACGGCGTCGACGGTGATCCCGATCTCCATCCCGTAGGAGGGGGCGAAGGGGAGCACGGCCCGCAGGACCTCGGTCCGCATCGCCCGCTGACCGGAGATCGGCGCCGCGGTCTCGGCGCCGCAGAGGCGGCGGATCGCCCAGCGGGCGAAGCGCAGGGCGATCCCGAACCCGCCCCCTACCCGGCGCCTGAAGGCGGCGACGGCGAGGTCGCACTCGCCTGCCCGCACCGCCTCGGCGAGCGGCCCGAGGTGCGCGGCCGAGGCACCGAGATCGCCGTCGCAGAGCAGCACGAGCCGCGGCGGCGGCTCGACGCTGAGCGCCGCCTGCGCGGCGGCGGAGACGTTGGCGCCCTTGCCGTGAGGGCGGCCGCGGCTGACCACCTCGGCCCCAGCCGCCAGGGCAACCTCAGCCGTCCCATCCTCAGAAGCGTCGTCGGCGACCCAGACGCGGGCTCGCGGGAAGAGGCGCCGCAGTGCCTGCACCGTCTCCCCCACCCGGTCGGCCTCGTTGCGGGCGGCGACGATCGCCGCCAGGCCCTCCCCTTCGTCTGCTGCGTGCTCGGGTCCCATCGTCGGGCTATTGTCCCCGGCCATGGCAGACATCGAGGCACACATCACCGGCAACGTCTGGAAAATCGAGGTCGCGGTCGGCGACCAGGTAGCCGACGGCGACACCGTCGTCATCCTCGAGTCGATGAAGATGGAGATTCCGGTCGAGTCCGAAGACGACGGCGTCGTCAAGGAGATCCGCTGCGAGGAGGGGCAGTCGGTCTCAGAAGGCGACGTGTTGGTGGTCTTGGAGTAGCGCCGTGAGCGAGCGTCTAGCCGGTGGCAAGCTCCTGCTCGACCGCCCGGCGGAGGCGGTCGCCCGGCTGACGATCTCCAACCCCGAGCGCCGCAATGCCCTCGACCACGAGATCCTCGACGCGTTCGCCGAGGTCCTGCCGCAGCTGAACCGCGGGATCGAGACCCGCTGCGTCCTCATCACCGGCGCCCCGCCGCTCTTCTCCGCCGGCTACGACATCGCCGGCATCCCGGACCAGACCTTCGAGCGCGATGCCGAGGCGCTGGTCGCCCACCCCTTCCACGCCGCGATGGAGGCGATCGCCAAGCACCCGTGGCCGACCGTCGCGGCTGTCAACGGCCACTGCCTCGGCGGCGGCCTCGAGCTGGCGATCACCTGCGACCTGCGGATTTGCGCCGCCGGCGCCAAGCTGGGGATGCCGCCGGCGAAACTGGGCTTGATCTACGGCCACACGGGGCTGCGCAAGTTCCTTGACACGATCGGCCTCCCGTACACGAAGGAGCTCTTCCTCACCGGCCGCAACCTCGAGGCCGAGCGGGCAGAGCGGATCGGGCTCGTCAACCACGTCTTCGCCGACGAGGAGATCGAGGCCGAGTCGGTGGCTCTTGCTGCGGCGATCGCCGAGAACGCGCCGCTCTCGACGCGCGGCAACAAGCACGCGATCGACCTCCTCCAGGCCAATCCCGAACTGACCGAGCAGCAGGAGGCCGGCCTCGTCGCCCTGCGCGAATCGTGCTTCTCCTCCGAGGACTTCCGCGAGGGGATCCGCGCCTTCGCCGAGAAGCGCCGGGCCCGCTGGACCGGTCGTTGAGCGCGAAGGCACGCAAAGCGCTCGCCGCCGCCGACCCGACGATGGCGGCGCTGATCGAGCGGGTCGGCAAAATCGACATCGCCACTCGTCTTGAGCGGCGCAAAGAGGAGAGCCCGCCGGATGCCTACGGGGCGCTGCTGCGGGCGATCGTCGGCCAGCAGCTGTCGACCAAAGCCGCGCGGACGATCTACCTGCGGGTGCTCGACCTCTTCGACGGCAAGACGCCCTCCCCCGAGCAGTTGCTGGAGGCGCGGGAAGAGGACCTGCGCGCCGCCGGCCTCTCCGGCCGCAAGACCGAATACATCCGCGATCTCGCCTCCCACGTCCTCGCCGGCGAACTCGAGCTCGACCCCCTCGAGCAGCTCGAGGACGAGGAGGTGATCGAGGAGATCGTCGCCGTCCGCGGCCTCGGCCGCTGGACGGCGGAGATGTTCCTGATCTTCCACCTGCAGCGGCCCGACGTCCTCTCCGGCGGCGACCTCGGCATCCGCAAAGCGATCCAGATCGAGTACGGGCTGGAGGAGATGCCGCCGCCGAAGCAGGTGATCGAGATCGGCGAGCCGTGGCGGCCCCATCGCAGCCTCGCCTCGCTCTACCTCTGGGAGTCGCTGGCGGCGGTGCCCTCATGAGGAGGCGCTTCTGGCTCGGGATCGCGGCGGTGACCCTGGTCGCGGTCGGCTCGGTGGTGGCGGCGGCGCTGGTCTACTTCGACGACCGCGACGACTTCCATGAGATGCAGCGACAGGAGGCGATGCGCGCGGCGCACCAGATGGAAGCGGTGGCCGAGCTCTCGGTCGACCAGCTGACCAGCGCTGCCGCCTTCATCAAAGCCGAGGACGACCTCAGCCGCCACGAGTTCCAGGTCTACGGACGGTCGCTGATCCGGCAGGGGGCATTGGCCGGCGCCGTCTTCATCCCGCGGGTGCCGGACTCCAAGCGCGAGCGCTACGAGCAGAGCCACCAGATCACGATCCTCGAACGGGTGGCGCCGCTCAGCTTCCGCCCCTCGGCGCCCCGGCCCAGCTACTTCCCGATCACCTACGTGACCGCCAAGGACGAACCGAACCAGCGGGCGCTCGGCTACGACCTCGGCCAGGACCCGGAAAGGGCCCCGTACATGAGGCTGGCGAGGGACCAGGGAACCGCGGTCTCCACCCCGGTCATCCCGCTCCTGATCGGCAATCGCGGCATCAACGTCTTCAAGGCGGTCTACCGGGACAGGCAGCCGATCGAGACCAAAGCCGAACGGCGCCGCGCCCTGGTCGGCTTCGCCGCCGGCAGCTTCCGGATCGACGACCTCGCCGCCGCCGCCACCGAAGCCGTTGCCGATGACGTGCGGGTGCAGCTGCGGGTCGGGGGCGAAACCGTCTTCGGCGCAGGGGCGCCGCTCAGCGACGCGGCGACCGTCTCGCTGTTCATCGCCAACCGCACCTGGTCGCTGACCGTCAAGGACGCCGGGGGACCGGACCTGAGCCTGCCAGTCGCGCTGGCGGTGCTGGGGATCTCGCTGGCGGTGCTGCTCGGCGCGCTGATCCTCAACTGGGGGCGCAACGAACGGATCCAGGAGCTGGAGCGGCAGGCAAGCCAGGACTCCCTCACCGGCCTCAACAACCGGCGCCGCTTCGAGGAGGACCTGGCGGCGGCGATGGCGAGGAGCCGGCGCGACGGCTCGACCGGGGCGCTGCTGATGCTCGACATCGACGAGTTCAAGCGGGTCAACGATTCCCGCGGCCATCCCGCCGGCGATCGCCTGATCCAGGAGGTGGCCGCGGTGTTGCGTCAGCGCACCCGCGAGAGCGACACACTCGCCCGCCTCGGCGGCGACGAGTTCGCGGTGATCTTGCCGCGCTGCAGCCAGGGGGAGGCGCAGCTGGCCGCGGAGGCGATCGCGACCTCGGTCCGTGCCCACCGCACCGAGCAAGAGGGCGACCAGGTCACGGTCAGCATCGGCATCGCGATCTTCGGCGAAGACCCGCGGACCAGCGTTGCCAGCGTCGTCTCCGAGGCCGACACGGCGATGTACGCGGCAAAGGACGAGGGGCGCGACACCGTCCGCGTCTTCGACCCGCACTCGGTGCGGCAGAACGTCTCCGACTGAGCGTCGCTAGCGAGAGAGCTCGGCGCGGAGATCGAGCACGCGCTGCGCGGCCTGCTCGAAGGCGGGCCTGGTGAGGCGCCCGCCGCGGAGCCCGCCCACCAGCGCCTTCCAAGCCTTCTCCGCCGGACCCAGGCGGGCGAAGAGGAGCAGGTCGTCGCCGGCGCGAGCGCCCGCGACGGCAACCTTGGCGGTGCCGCCGAAGTGTTCGACGGCCGGCGTTTCCAGCGCGTCGGTGATCGTCACGCCTTCGAAGCCCAGGCGCTCACGCAGCTCGCCGGTGGCGATTGCGCGGGTGAACGCGGCCGGGTCGTCGGAGAACGCCGGGTAGATCGCGGTGCTCAGCATCACCAGCTTGCCGCCCGCCGCCGCGAAGGCGACGTAGGGCTTCTCGTCCACCCCGCGCAACTCCCGCTTGGAGAGGTCGACCCGTTCGACTGCGAAGTCGGTGTTTTCGGTCGCCGCGCCGAAGCCGGGGAAGTGCTTGCCCGTCGCCGCCACACCGCCGGCTTCGAGGCCCTTGGCGAAGGGAATCGCGGTCGCTTCGACGCGAGCGGCGGAGCTCCCGAAGCTCCTTTCGGTCTCGGCGATGACGCCGCCGGGTCGGCCGACGTCGAGCACCGGCGCCAGGTCGACGTTGAAACCGACGTCGCGCAGGTTGACGGCGGTGCGGCGACCTTCGCGGGCGCTGAAGGCGCCGCCGCGAGCGCCCATCTGCTTAGCCGAGACGCCCGGGGCGCCGCCGAGGCGCTTGACCAGGCCGCCCTCCTGGTCGGTCATCACCAGCAGCGGGTGGCGCAGCTTCGGCGGTCGCGGGATCGCCTGCAGGCGGGCGATCAGGCGACGGCCGGCAGCGCGGCTGGGCAGGTTTTCGGAGAAGAGGACGACGCCGGCGACGCGGCCCTCGGCGATCGCGTCGCGCAGACCGGGAGAGATCGAGGTGCCGCGCAGGCCGGTGACGATTCGCAGCCCCGCGAGCTGCTTTGGCGGCAGCGTCTCGGCCACGCTCGGCTGCGGCGGGTCGGCCTCGTCTCCCAGCGTGGCGCCACAGGCAAAGGCGCCGATCGCCAGGCAGGCGAGCACTCCCAAAGCCATCGCGCGCCGCCGCCTCGTCCTCCCCGTCATCGCGCCCGATACTAGGCGTCCGGGGCGATTCTTAGATTGCCTCCCGATGCCCCCCTTGATCACCGCCGAGGAGGCCCGCGCCTACGGCCGCCTCACCGAGCACGCCGAGATCGAATCCCTGGTCGAACGCGCCTGGGAGGTGCGGGTCGAGAACTTCGGCGACTCCACCGACATGTGCTCGCTGGTCAACGCCAAGTCCGGCGGCTGCGCCGAGGACTGCGGCTTCTGCGCCCAGTCGCGCTACGCCGAGGCGGACACGCCGATGCACGCGATGATGTCGCCGGAGCAGATCCTCGAACACGCCGAAGCAGCCGAGGCCGCCGGCGCCCACCGCTTCTGCATGGTCACCCAGGGCCAGGGGCTGTCGAAGCGGGACTTCGAGAAAATCCTCGAGGGCACGCGGCTCGTCGCCGAGAAGACCAACCTCAAGCGCTGCGCATCGATCGGCCACATGTCGGCCGATCGCGCCAAGGCGCTGAAGGAGGCCGGCGTCCAGCGCGTCCACCACAACGTCGAGTCGGCCCGCTCCTACTACCCCGAGGTCTCGACCACGGTCCGCTACGAGGGGCGGCTGCGGACGATCCAGGCGGTCAAAGAGGCCGGCCTGGAGACCTGCGTCGGCGGCATCCTCAACCTCGGCGAGACCGAGGAGCAGCGGGTCGAGATGGCCTTCGAGCTCTCCGAGATCAACCCCACCTCGATCCCGATCAACCTCCTGATCCCGAAGGACGGGACCAAGTTCGGCGATCGCTCGGTGATGGACCCGTGGGAGGTCGTGAAGTGGATCGCGATCTTCCGCCTGATCATCCCCGGCGCCCTCTTCCGCCTCTGCGGCGGCCGGGTCGAGAACCTCGGCGAGCTGCACAAGCTCGCGGTCAAGGCCGGCCTCAACGGGGTGATGATGGGGAACTTCCTCACCACCCTCGGCGCCGAGCCGGCCGAGGACCGGGCGATGTTCGAAGAGCTCGGCCTCAACGTCGCCCGCCAGCCTGACAACGGGGCCAACCCCCGCCCCGACAACCGCTCCGGCTGGCTCGAGGGCGAGAGCCCGGCGACGCCGATCGACGAGCTGATCGACAGCCAGGGCGAAGCGAACTTCTGGGACCCCTCGACCCAGCTGCGGGTCGTCAAGAAGGCGAAGAAGCCGCCTTCCTACCCACGGGCGGCGTGACCGAAGTCCGCGAGCGGCTCGAGGAGCTCCGCGACCGCGGCCTCTACCGGCACCTGCGCCTCGTCGAGGGCCCACAGGGGCCGAGCGTTACCCTCGACGGCCGCTCCGTCCTTCTCCTCTGCTCCAACAACTACCTCGGGCTGGCCGACCGCGCCGAGGTCCGCGAGGCCGCGGCGGAGGCGGCGCTGCGCTGGGGCGCCGGCGCCGGCGCCTCGCGGCTGATCTCCGGCACGATGGAGCCACACCAAGCGCTCGAGCAGCGCCTCGCCGCCTTCAAGGGCTACGAGTCGGCGCTGCTCTTCGGCTCCGGCTACCTCGCCAACAGCGGCGTCATCGCCGCCCTTGCCGGGCGCGGCGAGGTCGTCTTCTCCGATGAGCTCAACCACGCCAGCATCGTCGACGGCTGCCGCCTCTCGCGGGCCGAGACCTTCGTCTATCGCCACGCAGACCTCGACCACCTCGAGTGGGGATTGCGCCAGGCAGACGGGCGCGCTTCGCTGATCGTCACCGACGGCGTCTTCTCGATGGACGGCGACGTCGCCCCGCTGGCAGAGCTGCTGGCGTTGGCGCGGCGGCACGGCGCCCGGCTGATGGTCGACGAGGCCCACGCCACCGGCGCGGTAGGGCCCGGCGGGCGCGGCTCCGTCTCGGCCGCCGGCCTCAGCGGCGAGGTCGACGTCGTCGTCGGCACCCTCGGCAAGGCGCTCGGCTCCTACGGCGCCTACGTCTGCGCCGACGCCGAGCTCGTCGACTTCCTCGTCAACTCGGCCCGCTCCTTCATCTTCTCCACCGCACCGCCGCCCTCGGCGGCAGCCGCCGCGTCGGCGGCGCTGGGGGTGCTCGAAGCGGAGCCGGAGCTGGTCGAGAGCCTGCAGGCGAACGCGGCGCTGCTGCGCCGCTCGCTCGGGGCCGAGGGGCTCGACGCCGGCGCTTCGACGACCCAGGTCGTCCCCGTCCACGTCGGCGAAGCGGAGGCGACGATGGACCTCTGCGAGCTCTCGCTCGAGAAGGGCGTCTTCGCCCAGGGCATCCGGCCGCCGACCGTGGCCGAGGGGTCCTGCCGCCTGCGCCTGACCGCGATGGCGACCCACCGCCCGGCCGACATGGTCGCCGCCGCGCACATGATCGGCGTCGCCGCCCGCGAGGCCGGCATCGTCGTCGCCGAGCCGCTGGCCGCCTGAAGCGCGATGGCCGACGGCGTCTTCGTCACCGGCACCGGCACCGAGGTCGGCAAGAGCGTCGTCGCCGCGACGATTGCCCGCACCCTCGTCGCCGAAGGCAAGCGCGTCGCCGTCTTCAAGCCGGCGGTCACCGGCCTGGATGAAGGAGTCGAGACCGATTACGAGCTGCTGTGCCGCGCCGCCAACTCGAGCCAGAGCGACGAGGAGATCGCCCCCTACCGCTACGGCCCACCGGCCTCGCCGCACCTGGCCGCCGCGCTGGCGGGCGAGGAGATCGACCCCGAGCGGCTGCGGGAAGCCGCCGCCCGCGCCGCCGAGGGGGCCGAGGCGATCGTCTGCGAGGGCGTCGGCGGGCTCCTCGTCCCCCTCTCGCCCGATTACCTCGTCCGCGATCTCGCCGCCGACCTCGGCTATCCGGTTGTGGTCGTCGCCGCCCCTGGCCTGGGGACGATCAACCACACCCTGCTGACGGTCGAGGCCGCCCGCGCCGCCGGGCTCGAGGTCACGGCCGTCGTCCTCAACCCCTGGCCCGGGAAGCCGACCGAGATCGAGCGCGACAACCGCGAGACGATCGCCTCCCTCTCCGGGCTCCAAGTCCTCACCCTCCCCCGCCTCGACCTCGTCGATCCCTCCGGCTGGCCGCGGCTGCGGATCTAGACGATCACGTCGAGGTTGCCGTCGTTGAGCTCGACGGTCATGCCAGCGGCCTCGGCGATCGCCGCCGCGCCCTCCGGATCGCTCGGCGCCCTCTTCGCCTGGAGCAGCGCCCGGGCGACGTCGCCACGGCTTGCCTTCGCCATGTGGGAGACCGCCTTGCGCTCGCCGTCGCGCTCGGTGAACGCCCGCACCGCCAGCAGCGTCGCCCGCTTCGGCTTCCAGAAGGACGCGTAGGCACCCGAGCGCATGTCGACGATCAGCTCGCCGTCTTTGTCGGGCAGCGCGTCCGTCAGCGCCGGGCGCCAGAAGGCCGCCGGCGCCCCGATGCCCTTCAGCTTCGTCTTTGGCGGCAGCTTGTAGAAGGGGATGCGGTCGTCGGGCCGGATCGCGCCCCAGAGCGCGCTGAAGATCAAGACCCGCCGCCGCGCTTTGACGGACAACTCGGGTAGCTGCAACCGCTGGAAGAGGACGCCGGTGTAGACCTCGGCTGCCGGCGCCGCCGGCGCTTTGCGCAGGCCCGGGTCGGAGGCGTCGAGCACCTGCTCGCGCCGGTCGCCTAGCTCCTCGGCGAACGCGAGTGAGCCAAGGTCAAGCGGGTCGCCCGCCTCGGGCTCGGCCTTTCCTTCAGACGGCGGCAGCAGGACCAGCATCGGGCGGCAGCCTATGCCTCCGCCATCGCCACCTGTGAGTTGGTCGACGTCTTCGCTTTGGCCCGGATCGCGGTCGCGCCCACCAGCGCCCCGGCCAGGGCGACGAAGCCGGAGACGGTCATCGCGTGACTGAGCGCGTAGACGAAGGCTTCGCTGCCGGCCACCGCCGCTTCTTGGGCCTGCGTCGCGTCGAGCCCCTGCACGTGCGGGATCGAGCCGCCGCCGAGCTGGTCGCCGATCGATTCCCGCTGCGCGGCGCTGACCCCGGTCCCGCCCAGCAGCGTGTCCAGCCGCGAGCTGACCAGGCCCTGGAAAATCGCGCCGGTGACGGCGACGCCGAGGCTGCCGCCGACCATCCGGAACATCGAGAGCACGCCCGAGGCGATCCCGGCTTTCTGCACCGGGACCGCGTTCATCGCCGCGCTCGTCATCGGCGACATCGTCATCGCGATGCCGATGCCGAGCAGCATGAACCCGGGCAGCAGGTCGAGGTAGTCGGAGTCGACAGCGATGCGGCTGAAACTGAAAAGCGATGCCGCGACGATCGTCAACCCGCCGGCGATCAGCCAGCGGGGCCCGTAGCGGTCCGAGAGCCGTCCCGCGACCGGCGCGACGCCAACGATCATCAGGGTCGAGGGCAGGAACCGCACCCCCGCCTCCAGCGGCGAGTAGCCGAGGATGTCCTGCATGTAGAGGGCGAGGAAGAAGAAGACGCCCAGCATCGCGAAGCTGATGATCATCGCCACCACGACCGCGCCGAGGAAGTTGCGGTCGCTGAGCAGGTCGAACTGCACCATCGGCGCCTTCACCCGGTTCTCGACGAAGACGAAGAGCGGCAGCGCCACGGCGGCGCCGGCCAGCAGTGCGATGACCTGGGTCGACCCCCAGCCCCAGGCGTTGCCCTCGACCAGGGCGAGGACGAGCGCGGTGAGGCCGGCGGTCAATACCGCCACGCCGGCGTAGTCGACCTCACGGCCGACCGAGGTGTCGCGGGACTCGCGCACCGCGAACAGCGTCGCCGCGACGGCGCCGATCGCGACCGGGATGTTGATGTAGAAGATCGCCCGCCAGCTGACGTGCTCGGTGAGGAAGCCGCCCAGCACCGGCCCGACGGCCAGGGCCAGGGCCGAGACGCCGGCCCAGGTGCCCATCGCCTTGCCGCGCTCGTGCGGCGGGAAGGCGTCGGTGATGATCGAGAGCGTCCCCGGCATCATCAGCGCCGCGCCGACGCCCTGGACGACGCGGCTGAGGACCAGCGCGGTCTCGTTGGGCGCGAAGCCCGCCGTCGCCGAGGACAGCGCGAAGACGACGACGCCGATCAGGAACATCAGCCGGCGGCCGAAGATGTCGCCGAGGCGGCCGCCGGTCGCCAGCAGCACCGCGAAGGAGAGCGTGTAGCCGTTGACCGTCCACTCCAGGCCGCTGATCGAAGCGCCCAGGTCCTGCTGGATCGAGGGCAGCGCCACGTTCACGACCGTGTTGTCGAGCATGATCATGAACAGCGCGAAGCACATCGCTCCGAGCGTCCACCACTTGCGGTTGTCGTCGGTGATCAGGTGGCGGTAGCGGGTCAAGCGCGATCACTTCCTTTCAGTGCCTCGTAAGTCTGGGCGAGGTCCTCGCGATCGAGCAGCGCCTCGACGGCGGCATCGAGCTTGCGCCGCTGGGCGGCGCTGAGGGTGGCGACGAAGGCCTCGATTCCGGTCATGCGAACGGTGACGATGGTGGCGACGATCTCCTTGCCCTTGGCGGTGATCTTCACCCGGCGCACCCGACGGTCGTCTGGGTCCTCGACCCGGGTTGCCAGCTTCGCCTTGACGAGGGCATCGACTGCGCGGCTCATCGAGGGAACCGAGACGCCGAAAAGCTCCGCCAGGTCGGAGACCTGCCAGGAGCGCGCGTCGCCGCCGAGGCCGCCGAGCTCGAGCAGTGCCTTGCACTGCGTGATCGAAAGCCCCGTCTCCTCGATCACCCGCAGCTGGTTGCCGCGGTCGTAGAGGAAGAGGTGGTGGACCAGTGCCGCTATCCGAGCGGCGGTGTCAGTCGTCTCCATCGTCGTGTTCATCACGACAATAGTTGCACAGATGCAACCTTTTCAGTTAGGCAATATTTGTTCGTGTGATCGATCTCACTCGCGGTCGAAGTAGTCGACCTTGCTCTCCCGCCGGACGACCACGTCTGCCTTGGGATCGCCGGTCCAGATCCCGACCTTGTCGCTGTCGGGATAGACGGTGGCGGTGGGGACGACGACGGTGGAGAACATGAGGACGCGGACCGACTCCTCGGTCTCGTTGCGGATGCCGTGGGCGCCGGCGGGGCCCTTCTCGAAGAAGACGACGTCCCAGGGGGAGAGTCGTTCGGAGCCCTCCGGGTGGCGCAGGGTCGGCTCCCCCGCCAGCACCAGCAGCCACTCCTCCTCCCCGCACTCGTAGTGGTACGGGCAGACCGCCTGCCCAGGCGGCAGCTCGTAGACGGAGATCCCGGATTCAGAGGCGGCGTCGCCGAGCAGCTTGCCGAGGCGGGCGAGGCCGCTGCGGAAGCCGTCAGGGTCCTCCTGGTCGTACTCGAACAGGGGCGCGGAGATGTTGATGCGTCTCATGCGGCGACGCTAGCAACGCGCTAACTCGGCACTTTTGGGGGCGTGGCTGCCGCCGCGGGCCGGACTAACTTCAGCCCATGCCGGATTACGCGCAGCTCGACCGCGACTACGTCTGGCACCCCTTCACGCAGCAGCAGGGATGGAGCGAGGAAGAGCCGCTGGTGATCGAGCGCGGCGAGGGCTCCTACCTCTTCGACACCGACGGCCGGCGCTACCTCGACGGGACGGCGGCGCTGTGGTGCAACGTCCACGGACACCGGCATCCCAAGATCGACGCCGCCGTGCGCGAGCAGCTCGACCGCGTCGCCCACACGACCATGCTCGGCCTCTCCCACCCCGGCGCGACGGAGCTTGCGGCGCGCCTGGTCGAGATCGCCCCGCCGGGCCTCTCCCGCGTCTTCTACTCGGACTCGGGCTCGACCGCGGCTGAGATCGCGCTGAAGATCGCCTTCCAGTACCAGCAGCAGCGCGGCGGCGAGCACGCGCTCCGGACCAAGTTCGTCCGCCTGCGCGAGGCCTACCACGGCGACACGATCGGCTCCGTCTCTGTCGGCGGCATCGACCTTTTCCACTCGACCTACCGGCCGCTGTTGTTCGAGACCCACGTTGCTGAGCCGGGCGACGCCGCCGACCTCGAGCGGGTCCTGGAGGCGCACGGGGATGAGGTCGCCGCGGTGGTCGTCGAGCCGTTGGTCCAGGGCGCGGCCGGAATCCTCGTTCAGCCCGAGGGCTACCTGCGCGCCGCCCGCGAGCTCTGCGACCGCTTCGGGGTGCTGCTCGTCTGCGACGAGGTCGCAACCGGGTTCGGCCGCACTGGGACGATGTTTGCCTCCGAGCAGGAAGGCGTGGCGCCGGACCTGATGTGCCTAGCGAAGGGGATCACCGGCGGCTACCTGCCGCTGGCGGCGACGCTGGCAACGGAGGAGATCTACGACGGCTTCCTCGGCAGCTACGAGGAGTTCAAGACCTTCTTCCACGGCCACACCTACACCGGCAATCCCCTTGCCTGCGCGGCGGCGCTCGCCAACCTCGACGTCTTCAAGCAGGAGCGGACGCTGGAGCGCCTGCAGCCGAAGATCGCCCTCCTAGGGGAGCTGCTGGCGGGGGTGGCGGCGCTGCCCGAGGTCGCGGAGGTGCGCCAGAAGGGCGTCATGGTCGGCGTCGACCTCGGCGACCACGATGCCGCCCTGCGGATGGGCCATCGCGTCACGGTCGAGGCTCGCCAGCGCGGCGCCTTCATCCGTCCCCTCGGCAACACGATCGTCCTCATGCCCCCCCTCTCGATCTCCGAAGACGAGCTGCGCGAGCTAGTAGCGATCGCGAGCGACTCGATCCGCGCCGCCGTCGCCTCAGCGCCGGTCGGTCTGCCCCAGGCAGCCTGAGTCGATACTTCTTCTGTGACGGATCGGGAGGTCCCTCGTAGTGAGGGCATGGAGCAGACGCTTGTCGCCGAAGCCAACGACGCGCCGCGGACGGCGGACCTCGCCTTCGAGCGGCTTTACCGCTCCAGCCGCGACGACGTCTACGCCTATGTCGCCAGCCTCCTGCGGGACGGGCCGGCGGCCGAGGAAGTCACCGCCGCCGCCTTCGAGCGCGCCTACCGCAAGCGCAACCGCTTCGACCCCGAGCGGGGCGAACCGCGGGCCTGGCTGTTCGGGATCGCCCGCAATGCCGCTTTAGACGAGCTGCGCCGTCGCGGCCGCCAGGCCGAGCTGACCGCGGAGCCCGCCGACCTCGAGACCTTCGGCTCCGCCGAGGGCGCCGAGCACAGCGAGCGCCGCCTCGCCGTCTCGGCGGCCCTTGAGCGCCTGGAGCCGCGGGAGCGCGAGCTGATCGCGCTCAAGTTCTTCGCCGGCCTCGCCAACGCCGAGATCGCCCAGGTTCTCGGCATCGGCGAGTCGAACGCCGGCACCAAGCTTCACCGCGCAATGACCAAACTGAGGGAGGCCTGCGATGGAAACGCCTAGGGACGAGCAGCTCGCGGCCGACCTGAAAGCGCTGCGGCCGACGCCGCGGCCCGAATTCACCGCCGAGCTCGACGAGCGCGCCGCCGCGGGCTTCCCGCGGCGCTCGCACTGGCGATGGACCCCGTTCGCGCGGCTACGCGCGATGCAGCCGCGGCGCCTGCTGATTCCGGCCGGTGGGGTGGCGATCCTCGCGATCGCCGCTACCACCGCACTGGTCACTAGCGGAGGGAGCGAGCAGTCTTCGTCCGGCGGCAGCATGCTGTCTTACACGGCCGATAGCGAAGTCAATTCGACGCCTCCGCAGAGCGAACTCGAGGAGATTGCCCCCGAGGCCGCCGCCGCGGAAGAGGCTGCGCCGTCAGGCGCAATAAATCGCAATGGCGATTACTCCCGAGCCAGCCTCGACAACCGCGCCGTCGAACGGAACGCCGAGCTCGTCCTCGGTGCCGACCCGGCCGACGTCGCCGACGACTCCGCCGACGTCTTCGAAGCCGTCCACGCCCACGACGGCATCGTCCTGCGCTCCTCCACCCGCGAGGGCGAAGCGGGCGTCGCCGGCGCCCGCTTCGAGCTGCTGATCCCTAGCGGGAAGTTGGGCGACGCGCTCGCCGCGCTCTCGGCGATCGACGAGGTGCGCTCCCGCCATGAGGCGACGAACGACATCACCGCCCCGACCGTTACCACCGGCGAGCTGCTGCAGGACTCGAAGGCCCGCGTCGACAGCCTCCTCGCCCAGCTGGAAGCGGCGGAAACCGAATCCGAGCGGGAAGCGGTCGAAGCCGAGTTGGCGCAGGAGCGCCGCCACCGCGCGCGTCTCCGTGCCCAGCTCCAGCACCTCGAGCGCCGCGCCGACTTCTCCCGCGTCCTCGTCCGCATCGAGACCGGCGCCTCGGAGCAGTCCGCCGACGAAGGCGGCGCCTGGGGAATCGGCGACGCCCTTGACGACGCCGGCCAGATCCTCGCCGTCGCCGCCGCGGTCGCCGTCGTCGCCCTCGCGATCCTCGGCCCGATCGCCCTGATCGCCCTCCTCGCCTGGCTTGCCCACCGCGCCTGGCTCCGCCGCGAGCGCCGCCGCGTCCTCAGCTGAGGGTTACGCTGCTCCGATGGAGGAGCGGCGACGGGGACCGGCGGAGATGCCCAACTTCGGGCCGCCCTCGACGCCCCGGCAGGCGGCCTCGGTGGTGCTGCTGCGACGGGGCGGCAAGCACTCGCAGCGGGCGCTAGAGGTGCTGATGCTGCGGCGCAGCGAGGAGGCGAAGTTCATGCCCGGCGTCTGGGTCTTCCCCGGTGGCTCGCTCGACGAGGCCGACGGCGCCGAGGAAGCCGGCCTCCGCGCCTGCGCTATGCGCGAGCTGGCCGAGGAGGCCGGGATCGAGCTCGACGCCGGCGAGGAGCTCGTCCCCTTCACCCGTTGGATCACCCCCGAGGTGATCGCGACCCGGTTCGACGCCTGGTTCTTCCTCGCCCTCGCCCCTGCCCACACCCCGCCGAAGCCCGACGGCGTCGAGACGACCGAGGCGCGCTGGCTCCAGCCCGCCTCCGCTCTCGAGGCGCAGCAGGCCGGCGAGCTCGTCCTCTCCTTCCCGACCCAGACCCAGCTGCGCTGGCTGGCAGAGTTCCGCACCTCCGACGAAGCGATGGCCTCCTACCGGGAGCGGACGCTCGAGCCGATCCTCCCGGTGGTGATCGCCGAGGACGCCGCCGAACCCCGCGTCGTCCTCCCCGGCGACCCCGACTACCCCGCCTGAGCCCCCGCCGGCGCGTCCGGGAACGGCTCCAGGCCCGCGTGCCAAGGCCCGGGCCGGTAGGTGTGGATGCCGCTCTCCTCCATCTCGATCTGCAGCCGTTTGAATAACTGCCCGGCATTCTTCAACGCCGCTTTCAGTTCCTCGCCGCTGCGCTCGCGCAGGCGCCAGAGGAACCAGAGCTGGCGGTCGTTAACGCCGAAGTCGATCTCGCCGTTGATCGTCGTCACCCAGCTGAGGAAGCCGGGACCGAAGAGCTCTCGCAACTGCACCGGGTCGTACTCGCTCGGCACCGTTGCCAGGAAGCGCCGGTTGAAGTCGATCGACTCGAACTCGACCTTGCGCTGGAAGCGCTGCGTCACCACCTCGTGCCCCTCAATCGACTCGACGTTGAAGGCGGGCACGACCTGCGCCAGGTCCGGCATGTGGGACTTGGCGAGGACCGCGGTCGGCACCACCGACTTGCTGAAGAAGCCTCCGACTTCCTTTTCGTCAGCGTCGCAGGAAGCCCCCCAGAAGCCCTCGTCGAGCTGCCCGGTCAGGCGGTTGACGCCGCCGACGCAGAGCGCCACCGGCCCGTCTTTCGGGTTGATCCCGCCAACCGGCTCGTAGGTGAGCCCGTTGCGCTCGCCGTACCCACGCACGATCTCGGCCCATTCCTGCGCTTCTTGCTTGCCGCCCACGCCGCGATCCTACGCATCGCGTTCGTCCTTTTCCGGACATATGCCCGGAAAAGGACGAACGCCGCCAGTTAGGATGCGGCCAAGCCCGGTTCGACCACAGGAGCCTCAATGACCATCGTCATCATCGTCGTCGTCGCGATTCTCATCCTCGCGGTCCTCTACTACATCGCGAAGCGCAACTCGATCATCGCCTCGCGCAACCGGGTGGACGAGTCCTGGAGCGGGATCGACGTGCAGCTGAAACGGCGCCACGACCTCGTCCCCAACCTCGTCGAGACGGTCAAAGGCTACGCCGAGCACGAGAGCGCGACCTTCGAGAAAACGACCCAGGCGCGCGCCGCGGCGATGCAGGCCCAGGGCGTCGAGGAGACCGCCAAAGCCGAGCAGCAGCTGACCCAGGCGCTGGCCGACGTCAAAGCCGTCGCCGAGAACTACCCGACCCTGCGGGCGACCGAGAACTTCCAGCAGCTCAGCCGCAACCTCTCCGAGCTCGAGGACGAGATTCAGGCCTCGCGCCGGATCTACAACTCCAACGTCCAGTCCTACAACACGGACATCCAGCAGTTCCCGGGCTCGATCATCGCCAACCAGGGCGGCTTCACCGCCCGTGAGTACTTCGAGATCGAGGACGCGAGCGAGCGCAACGCGCCCCAGGTCAGCTTCGGCAAATAGCCCCTGGCCACCCAGCCAGGATCTCTAACATCCAGGGCAATGACCACTGAGACGAAAGACGCAACCCTCTGGATCTGCGACAGCTGCGGGTTCATCTACGACCCCGCGATCGGCGATCCAGACGGCGGCATCCCGCCGGGAACCGCCTTCGAGGACATCCCCAAGGACTGGTTCTGCCCGGTCTGCGGCGCCCGCACGACTGACTTCCGCCCGCTCGAGCCCGGCGAGGCCTAGGACCCCGTGAAAGGCCTGGAGCGATGAGCCAGTACGACTACGACTGGATCGTCGTCGGCTCCGGGTTCGGGGGGTCGGTCTCGGCCCTGCGCCTGGCCGAAAAGGGCTACAAGGTGGCCGTCCTCGAGTGCGGCAAGCGCTTCACCGACAAGGACTTCCCGAAGTCGACCTGGGACATCCGCCGCTACTTCTGGGCCCCCCGCCTCGGCCTGCGCGGCATCTTCCGCCTCTCGACCTTCAAGGACGTCTCCGTGGTCAGCGGCAGTGGCGTCGGCGGCGGCAGCCTCGGCTACGCCAACACGCTCTACGTCCCGCCTTCGAAGTTCTTCCGCGACCCGCAGTGGGGCGACCTCGCCGATTGGGAATCCGAGCTGGCACCCCACTACGCCGAAGCGCAGCGGATGCTCGGCGTCGTCAACGTCGAGACCGACGACGCCGCCGACGACCTCCTGCGCGAGTACGGCGAGCAGATCGGCGTCGGCGACACCTACCAGAAGACCCCTGTCGGGATTTACTTCGGCGAGCGCGGCAAAACCGTCTCCGACCCCTACTTCGGCGGCGAGGGGCCCGACCGCACCGGCTGCACCCTCTGCGGGCGCTGCATGGTCGGCTGTCCGGTCGGCGCCAAGAACACCCTCGTCAAGAACTACCTCTACCTGGCCGAACAGCGCGGCGTCGAGGTGATCCCCGACCGCACCGTGACCGAGATCCGCCCGCTCGGCGCCGCCGACGGCAGCGACGGCTACACCGTCGCCAGCGAGCGCTCCGGGATGATCCCCGGCCGCGCCAAGCGCACCCTGCGCGCCCGCGGCGTCGTCGTCGCCGCCGGCGCCCTCGGCACCAACAAGCTGCTGCAGCGCTGCCGCCTCGGCGGCGCCCTCCCCCGCGTCTCCGAGCGCCTCGGCGAGTTGGTCCGGACCAACAGCGAGATGATCCTCGCCGTCACCGTCCCCGAGGACTACCCCGACGACCTGACCAAGCGGGTGGCGATCAGCGGCAGCATCTACCCCGACGCCGACACCCACATCGAGACCGTCAGCTACGGCAAGGCCGGCGACTCGATGAGCCTCCTCTACACGCTGCTGGTCGGCGACGGCACCCGCGTCACCCGACCGCTGAAGCTGCTCGGGCAGATGCTCCGCCACCCGGTCCGCTTCGCCAAGGTGCTCTATCCGAAGAACTGGTCGCGGCGGACGATCATCCTCCTGGTGATGCAGACGCTCGACAACGCGATCGCCCTGCGCCCGAAGCTGAAACGTTCGGGCAACGTCTGGCTGCAGACCGAACAGGACCCGGAGAAACCGAACCCGACCTTCATCCCGGTCGCCAACGAGGCGGCGGAATGGCTGGCCAAGCGCACCGGCGGCATCGCCCAGAGCTCAATGACCGAGGCGCTGCTGAACGTGCCGACCACCGCCCACATCCTCGGCGGGGCGGTGATCGGGCACGGACCCGAGGACGGCGTCGTCGACGCCCGCCAGCGGGTCTTCGGCTACGAGAACCTGCTCGTCTGCGACGGCTCGGCGGTGCCGGCGAACGTCGGCGTCAACCCCAGCCTGACGATCACCGCACTCGCCGAGCACGCCATGAGCGAGCTCCCCGCGGCCTCAGAGCAACAGAGCTACGAGGCGAACCTCTCCGCGACGTAGTCCCAGTTGACGACGTTCCAGAAAGCGTCGAGGTATTCCGGGCGCTTGTTCTGGTACTTCAGGTAGTAGGCGTGCTCCCAGACGTCGACGCCGAGCAGCGGCGTGGTGCCGTCGGAGATCGGCGAGTCCTGGTTCGGGGTCGAGACGACGGCGAGGCCGTTGGAGTCCTTGACCAGCCAGGCCCAACCGGAGCCGAAGCGGGCGATGCCGGCGTTTTTGAACTCCTCTTTGAAGGCGTCGAAGGAGCCGAACTTCTCGTCGATCGCCGAGGCGAGCTCGCCGCTCGGCTCGCCGCCGCCGTCGGGGCTCATCATCTGCCAGAAGAGCGAGTGGTTGTAGTGGCCGCCGGCGTTGTTGCGGACCGCGGCCTGCTTGTCGCCCGGCAGGGCGGAGAGGTTGCGGAGAACGTCCTCGACGTCGCGGTCGGCCCACTCGGTCCCCTCGAGGGCGCCGTTGGCTTTGTCGACGTAGGCCTGGTGGTGTTTGTCGTGATGGATGCGCATCGTTTCCTCGTCAATGTGAGGCTCGAGCGCGTCGTAGGGGTACGGCAGGTCAGGCACGGAGAAAGCCATTGCAGCTCCTTATTTCGGTTGAAGTCCGAGTCGGAGCCTAACTATTCCGCGATGGCTTCTTCGCTTCGCGGCGGCGCTTCCGGTTCTTCGGAGCGTTCGGCGTCGCGGCTGCCGAGGCGCGGCACCGTGGTCGGGTCGCCGCCGGTCCATTCGTTGAACCGGTACCAGGCCGGCTTCGCTTCGCGTTTCGCCGTCAGCAGACCGGCGGAGTGGCAGAAGACGCAGCTGCCTCCCTCGTCTGACCAGGTGAACCACCAGACCCCCCGCACGCCCCAGCGCAGGCGGTTGGCGGAGAGCATCTCGAGGGCCTTCGAGAGCTGGTTCGCCTGTCCCCAGAGGCCGCGCTGCCAGCGGGTCGGACCATCCTCCGACCCCCAGCCCAGCTCGGTCACGTAGAGCGGCGTGGCGCCGTCGTGGTGGCGGCGCATGATCCGCCGCAGGTTCGCCAGCTGCGCGCCCATGGCCTTGGCGTCGGCGACGTACGGGTGCAGGGCGACGCCGTCGAAGTAGCGCTTGATCGGCCGCGCCCGGTAGAGGCGGGAAAGGAAGTCGCCGGAGGCGATGTTGGGCGGGACCTGCAGCGGCCGACCGAAGAGACCGCCGACGATCGCCTTCGAACCAGGCGCTTCGCGGTGGATGACCCGACCGGCGATACGCATCAACACCGCGAACCGCTTCGGTTCCGGGTTGGCGTCGAAGGTGACGATGTTCTCCTCGTTCCAGATCTCCCAACGCCGCAGCGGCAGGTAGGGCAGGTCTTCTTCTTCCCGCCAGAAGGCGCCTTCGGGCCCGTAGCGCCGCACCGCTGCCCGCAGGAAGGAGGCCCAGGCGCGCCGCTGCCAGGCGGTGGTGACCGGGAGGTCGATCCCCCGCCGCGCCACCCATTCCGGCGAGCTGACGACGACCGGGAAGATCTCCTGCCCCGCCCGCGCCGCGAGCCGCACCTCGTGGTCGAACCCCTCCCACTTCCGTTCCGAGAAGGCGGGGTTCTCCGGCTCGACCTGAGCCCAGCTGAGCGGCTGCCGGACGCTGTATATGCCCGCTTCCCGCATCAGCTCGTAGTCCTTGGCGGTGCCGCCACTCTGCGGCGAGATGCCGACGAAGCCCGTCGGCAGGTAGGCCCCAGCAGCTGCCGGCATCGCCGCCATCAGCACCAGAACGAGGATCGGGATCAGCTTGCGCGCCATCTAAATCAAGAGGAACCGCTTCCCCCTCCAAAGTAGCGCTACGCCCCCGCCGCGCGCCCCACCCCCGGCTCTGGGATAATCACCCCTCTCGGGGCGTGGCGCAGCCTGGTAGCGCGCACCGTTCGGGTCGGTGAGGTCCCCGGTTCAAATCCGGGCGCCCCGATATAGAGGCTCCTCATTCACCGGATCGCTATCGCGTTTTCGGATTCTTGTAGCCCTTGAGCAACTCGCTCGAGTACGGCACTTGGAGATGCGCTTGAAGCGTTCCGCTCGCATCCCGGATTCGGATCAGGCAGGTGTAGTCCTCGACCGTTCCAGCCTCTGCAATTGCCCGCAATCGTTTCTGCATCCTTTTTGCTGAGCCTGCTTTCACGTAGCCGATCTTCTGGTTGCCGACCATGACCTTCACCGCGTTCGCGTCGTGCTCGTTGTCGGGCTCTCGAACTAAGTGGGCGCGGCATTCGTAACGGAGGTGAGGACGCATCTGACCGCCCGTCACAGCACGGAGTCCCGGTTGGTGAAAGTCGTAGCCGACCACCGGGACGCGGCGGCAGTCATCGAAGCGAGACCAGTCGACGCGGTCCTCGTTCAGCAGTCGTCCTTCTGCGGGCTTGGTTGCCGGTACTGCCCTCGCTTCAGATATTGGTGCGGCCGGGGCGATCGTGTCGTCGGCTAGGGCGGTCAGCTCGGCGATCGCTCCTTCGGGCGTTGGTAAGTCAAGGAAGATTCCGAGGTTTGGCGTCTCGCTCCCTTGCCCTCGTCCAGCAATGTGGGCTTGGCAAACGATCGTGTAGCCCATGTCCGCGGCCTTCCTGACCGCGCCCTGGTAGTCCAGGGCATCTCCGCGGGAGAGATAGCCGACATGAAGATGTGTTCCTCGGCAGTCGGCATAGACCGCCACGGCGTTAGCGTCATGAGGGTTTGAGGGCTCCGCGACAAGTGAAGCCGTACAGTCAAACCGGACGCGCTCCCACCTCGTTGAGCCGCATATGTCACGAAGAGCCGGTTGATAGCTGGCCTCCCCTACTGCAGCGATGAGCTCCGTGCAGTTGTCGAACTCGATGGATTGGGCCTGGCGTATGTCGCCCTGCCTCTGTTCCTGACCCCCGCCGAAGAGTTTCTTGAGTAGACCCATACTCGGCAGGAATCCTAAATCTTCAAAAAGATTTCGCCGCCGATCCAGCGCAATGGCTGGTAGCCGCACGGGCTGGCCGGGTTTGGTGATGTAGACAATAGCTTCCGACACATTTGTCATCCTTTGACAGATGGTCGAACAGGGGAGCAAGACTGAGCCGCTGGAGCTGATCGCAGCACCCGCGATTGAACACAGGATCTTTGTCGTCCGGGGACGGCAGGTGATGCTCGACGAAGACCTCGCTGACCTCTATGGAGTCGAGACCAAGAGATTGGTTGAGCAGGTGAAGAGGAATCTAGATCGCTTTCCGGAGGACTTCATGTTCCAGCTCGACAAAGAAGAGTCGGCGGCTTTGAGGTCGCAGATTGCGACCTCAAACACCGGCCGGGGCGGGCGGCGCTATGCCCCCTACGTCTTCACGGAGCAAGGCGTGGCGATGCTTTCATCGGTCCTGCGAAGCAAGAGAGCCATCGCCGTCAACATCGAGATCATGCGGGCGTTTGTCGAGCTGCGGCGCGCCGCTAGTTCCTACGCAGCGGTCGAGAAGAGACTCGAGCAGATTGAACAAGGAATGGGTGAGCACGACGAGCAGTTGGAGCAGATCTTCAACGCGCTTCGTCAGCTGATCGCGCCGCCGCCTCAGCCGAAACGACCGATTGGCTTCAGGGTGCGCGAGGACGGCAAGTAGGGACTATCGTTGCCCGCGGTGGACTCGATCTCCCACTACCGTTCCGCCTCCGAGGCCAACGACATCGGCTCGCTGATGGAGGCGACTGCCCCCGACGTTGAGGTCGTCTCACCGATCTCCGGCCGGATGGTCTTCAAGGGCCGGGACGACGTCGAGTTCCTGCTCCGCGCTGTCTACGGGACGCTGAGCGGGCTGAAGTGGAAGCAGGAGATCGGCGAGGGGTCGCACCGTGTCCTCTACGGGGAAGCGAAGCTGGGACCGGTGCGGATGACCGACGCGATGGTCTTCGAGCTGGATGACGATGGGCGCATCCGCAGGATCAGCCCGCACCTGCGTCCCTGGCTGGCGCTGACCCTCTTCGCGATGGTCCTCGGACCCAAGGTCGGCTTCAAGCCCGGCGTCGTCCTGCGGGCGCTGCGCAACGGCCCGAGCTAGCCCGATGTGGCTGCAGCGCCGGATCGAGCTGGAGGCGCGGCCGCGGGGGTTTCACCTCGTCACCGCTGAGGTGACGGAGGCGCTGCCGGAGCTGGAGCGGGTCTCGGTCGGGCTGCTGCACCTGCTGATCCAGCACACCTCCGCCTCGCTGGCACTGAACGAGGATGCCTCGGCAGACGTTCGCCGCGACTTCGAGACCTGGTTCAACCAAGCCGTGCCGGAAGGCGCCCCCTACTGGACCCACACCCTGGAGGGCTCGGACGACATGCCCGCCCACATCAAGGCGGCGCTGCTCGGTCCCTCGCTGACGCTGCCGCTAAGCGAAGGCCGGCTCGCGCTCGGCACCTGGCAGGGCATCTACCTCTGCGAGCACCGTGACCGCGGCGGTTCCCGCTCCCTCGTCGCAACCGTCTGGGGCGAGGCCGCAGACGGAGACAGCTCCGCCTAGCCGCCGGCGGCGTAGGCGGGGCTGCCGATCCCGGCCGCGAAGGCCGCAACCGCGCTCTCCGAGGTCTCGATCGGCCAGTCCATCCCGTTTTCGAATTTGTCGAACCAGACGAGGCCGCGCACCTTCGGGTACTCCACGGGCAGGTCGCGCAGCATCTCGGCAATCCACTGCGCCTTCGAGCCGCCCTGCTCGCTGGAGGCGATCTCGCCCAGGACCATCGGCTTGCTCGGGGCGATCTCGTTGACGATCTCGTCGTAGCTGTGGCGGTAGAGCTGGTCGAAGCTGCGCCAGCGATCGTCTTTGGCGGGATTGGTGCCGGAGTTGTAGCCATCGAGGCAGGTCCACTCGACGTAGTCGTCGCCGGGATACAAGGAACGCAGGCTGCGGAACTTGTCTTCGAAGTCGACGTTCGGGCACCAGACCCAGATCGGGTTGGTCGCGCCGGCGTCGCTGAAGATGTCGTGGACGTGCCGCCAAGCGCGGACGAACTCGCCGGGGCGGTTGCCGTTGGCGTCCTCGGCCCAGGGGAACCAGTCGCCGTTCATCTCCCAGTTGAAGCGGAGGAAGAAGGGGCGGCCCCAGCGGCGGGCGTCCGTGGCCCAATCGCGGATGAAGCCGTCGTAGCGGCCGGAGATCACGTCGGCGAGCTGGTAGTCGGGCTGCTCCTCGGTGGAGGGGATCGACTGCGAGCTCCAGCTGAAGAAGGGGATCGCGCCGTGGCTGCGGATCGTCTCCATCTCTTCGTCGGGGAAGGGGTAGTAGCCGCAGCCCGAGGAAGAGCAGTGGGAGAAGGGCGCCATGAAGTGGAGGAGCGACATCCGCTTGCCAACCATCGCCTCCAGCTTCCGCGGCCCTCCCATGTCCCAGGGCGCCTGGTGGCCGGTGAGCTGGGCGTCGACGAGGGCGCCCCAGAGGATCGAACGGCGCTCGCCCGCTCGCTTCTCACCCTTGGGAGCGCTGCGCTCGAGGGCGACGTTGTCGTGGAGCTTGCCCACGCGCTTCGCCGCCCCCGCACTCGCCGCCCCCGCCCAGGCCAAGGCGACGAAAAGCAGGAGGAATCCAGGGAGAAGCGACCGATGCCGGACCAGGTCCATGCACTTTGCATCGGAATTCAACGGGCCCGGCCTTTAGCCCCGTTAGTGTCTCCCCATGCCATCCCCTCCGGCCTTCGAGGTCCACGAGGCGAACCTGCACGGGCACCGAGCGGTCTACCGCACCATCGGCAGCGGCCCCGACGTCGTCCTGATCCACGGGATGATCAACTCCTCCCGGCACTGGGAGACGGTGGCGCAGCGGCTGGCGGGGTCCTACCGGGTGATCGCGCCGGACCTGATCGGCCACGGCGACGCGGCGACGCCGCGCGGGGACTACTCGCTCGGCGCCCACGCGGCGAGCATCCGCGACCTGCTGACGACGATCGGGGTCGAGCGGGCGACGATCGTCGGCCACTCGCTCGGCGGCGGCGTCGCGATGCAGTTCTTCTACCAATTCCCCCAGCGCACCGAGCGGCTCGTCCTCATCTCCAGTGGCGGCCTCGGCCACGACGTCAGCCCTCTGTTGCGCGGCGCCGCCCTGCCCGGCTCGGCGACGCTGTTGCGGCTGGCGACCCGGCCGCGCCTGGTCGGGGCGATGGCGGCGGCGGGGGCGAAGCTGCGCGAGCGCGGCAACTCGACCGGCGTCTACCTTCAAGCCGTGGCCCGCGCCCTCGGCCCCTTGCAGGAGCCCGGCTCCCGCCGCGCCTTCCTGCAGACGCTGCGCTCGGTGATCGACGTCCAGGGGCAGAAGGTCAGCGCCAGCGACCGCCTCTACCTGCTGAAGGAGATGCCGACGCTGATCGTCTGGGGCGAGCGCGACCGCACGATCCCGCTCGAGCACGGCCTCGAAGCCGAGCGCGCGATCCCCAACTGCCGCTTCGAGACCCTGCCCCGCGCCGCCCACTTCCCCAACCTCGAAGACCCAGAGGGCCTGGCTGAGGTGCTCGGTGACTTCCTCGCCACCACTGCGCCGGCCCACATCGTCGACTCCGAGTGGCGCGACGTGATCGCGCCGCGGGCGCGGCTTCGTCGCGTCGCCTAGCTATTCGACTTCGGCGATCGCCGCCTCGACTTCAGCGAGGGACGGGCCTTCCTGCAAGGTAACGGTGCCGCTGGGACCGTTGATCACCATCCCCTGGCCGGTGCGGATTTCCAGGTCCCGGCCGAGTTGCTCGGAGCGTTCCAGCCGCTGCTCGATCGGGCCGCCCTTCTGACCGTTCTCTTCCAGGTCGGCCTCCCATTCTTCGATGTCGAGCTCCTCGACCCCGCCGGCAACCGAGGCCAGGTACTCGTCGTCGATCCCGAAGCGTTCGGCTTCGTCCTGGTTGCGGAAGAAGAGGTAGATGTACTGCCAGCCGTAGCCCTGGTCGGCGGCCGCCTCGGCGCCGTAGAAGCCGAGCTGCTCGGGGTTGACGCTGTTGGAGTAGTGGCGCCAGAGCAGCTTCGCGTCGCCCGGGCGGGCGTAGCGCTCGGCCAGCGCCGGGATCGTCGCGAGGAAGTCGTCAGCGCAGTCGTCGCACTGGATGTCGTTGAAGACCTGGATCGTCACCGGAGCGTTGTCGGAGCCGAGCCGGTCGCCTTCCTGGGGCATGCCGGCGAAGAGCTTCTGGGCGTCTTCGATCCCGGCGAGGTGGACGACGGGGTCACCCGGCTCCTGCGTCGACATCTCGACGATCGTGTAGCCAAGGGCGAGCAGCCCCAGCGCGAGCAGGAGGATCACCCAGATCCTGCCCCGTCGGGGCAGCGGCTTTACCGGGACTTCGGAGACTTCAGAGGCCAAGGGAGACATTTTCCCAGTTGACGGCATCCGGCCGCGGCGCTAGACATGGGTACCCACTTTTCTCCGACCCTTGGAGGTCCCCTATGGCGCACCACCTGACGCCCGCCGAGCTCGCCGACCAGATGCAGATGGAGCGAGAGGAGGTCATCGGCAAATGCGTTCAGCTGGGGGTGCCGATCTACCACGGACGGATCGACAGGACGCTGTTCGAAACCTCGTTGCGCAGCCTCTCCTCGTCCAAGACCGCACAAGGGTCGCACCACTCGCGACGCTGATCTAGACTCCCCCGGCAGATGCCGGGGAGAGGTACCCACTCGCAGACGATCGCCGACCTGCTGCCGAAGGCAGCGGAGCTCTACGGCTCCAAAGTCGCCGTCCGCTACAAGGAGGGCGACGCCTGGATCTCGAAGACCTTCGACGAGGTCCGCGAGATCGTCCGTCCCCTCGCCTTCGGCCTCGTCACCCTTGGGGTCGAGAAGGGCGACCGCGTCTCGATCCTCGGCAACACCCGCCCCGAGTGGACCTACTTCGACTTCGCGGCGCTCTCGATCGGCGCCACCGTCGTCCCGATCTACCAGACCAACTCGCCCGAGGAGTGCCGCTACGTCCTCGATAACTCCGATTCCAAGGTCGTCGTCGTCGAGGACGCCGAACAGCTGGAGAAGATCCGGCAGGTCCGCGATCAGCTGCCCAAGCTCGAGCAGATCGTGATGATGACCGGCAGCGCCGAGGATGCGATCTCGATGGACGACCTGGCCGCCAAAGGCGCCGGGGGCGACGCGGCCACCTGGGAGGCGCTCTACGGCGCGGTCAGCAAGGACGACATCTGCACCTTCATCTACACCTCGGGCACGACCGGCCCGCCGAAGGGCTGCATCATCAGCCACGGCAACTACAGGGCGATGCTGGACATGGTCAACGACGTCAGCGTCATTGAAGACGAGGATCTCGCCTACCTCTACCTGCCCCTCGCCCACTCCTTCGCGCTGCTGATCCAGTTCGGCACCTTCGACCTCGGCACCACGCTCGCCTACTGGGAGCGAGACCCGCTGAAGATCCTGCCGAACCTGGCCGAATTGAAACCGACCTACTTCCCCTCGGTGCCGCGGATCTTCGAGAAGATCTACACCGCCGCGACCAGCGCGATCGAGAAAGAGGGCGGCGCCAAAAAGGCGATCTTCAACTGGGCGATCAAGGTCGGGGCGAAGATGCGCGAGGCCGAACGCAGCGGCCGCAAGCCCGGCTTCCTCCTGCAGCGCCAGTACGACTTCGCCGACAAGAAAGTCCTCTCGAAAATCCGCGGTCTCTTCGGCGGCCGCATTCGCCTCGCCGTCTCCGGCGCCGCCCCGATCAACCCGGAGATCCTCCACTTCTTCGACGCCGCCGGCGTCCTCGTGCTCGAGGGCTGGGGGATGACCGAGACCTCAACCGCGGCGACGATCTCGACCCCGGAGGACTTCAAGGTGGGGACGATCGGCAAACCGTTCCCGGGCTGCGAGGTGAAGATTGCCGACGACGGCGAGATTCTCGTCAAGGGCCCCAACGTCTTCCAGGGGTACCACAAGAACCCCGAGGCGACCAAAGAGACGATCGTCGACGGTTGGCTCCACACGGGAGACATCGGCGAGATCGAGCCCGACGGCTTCATCAAGATCACCGGCCGCAAAAAGGACATCATCATCACCGCGGGCGGCAAGAACATCACCCCCGCCAACCTCGAGGCCGAAATCAAGCAGCACCCGCTGGTCTCCCAGTGCGTCGTCGTCGGCGACCGCCGCCCCTACCTGGTCGCGCTGGTCACTCTCGACCCCGAAGAGGCGGTCAAACACGCCCAGGAGAACAACCTGCCCGAGGATCCCGCCCAGTTGGCCGACAACCCCGACGTCAAGGCGTCGATCGAAGCCCACGTCGACAAGATCAACGAGAACTTCGCCCGTGTCGAGCAGGTAAAGAAGATCGCGATCCTCCCCAATGACCTCTCCCAGGAGTCCGGCGAGCTGACGCCGACCCTGAAGGTCAAGCGCGCCGTCGTCGCCCAGAAGCACGAGGGCGCGATCGAGCAGCTCTACGCGGCGTAAGGCGACGCTGAGAGCTAAGAGGCTTCGCCACTCTGGCGGAGCAACACCGACGTCGTCTGCTCGAGGACCCGGCGCCAGGCGGACATCTGCTCGGACTCCTCCTCGGAGGCCTGCTCGACGACTTTGCGGACCCGGCGCTGGGAGATTTCTAGGCCGTGGCGCTCGGCGATCTCGGCGTAGCGCTCATAGTCCTGGGCGAGGGTGGCCGTGACGCTTTCGAAGCCGTGGCGGGCGATTTGCAGCCGCCGCGAGTAGTCCATGATCGGGGTGCCGAACATCAGCTCGTCGTTGGGCTGGGGCTCGAGCAGGATGATGTCGACGCCGGGGTACTTCTCCTGCCACTGCTCGACCGCCTGGTGCAGGCGGGCGTGGGCGATGAGGCGAAAGGTCTGGTTGGCAATCGCCGGCAGGCCCATGTCGGAGACGCGGCGGACGCGGCGGCCGAAGACGGTGGGGATCGTCTTCTCGAAGTCGTTGACGTAGGGGACGAGCGGGTTGACGACGACGATGAACTTGGCGCCTTTCTCGACCGCGATGTCGACGTTGGTGGTCGAGCGGATGCCGCCGTCGACGAACTGGCGCCCCTTGAGGTCGACCGGCTTGTAGACGATCGGCAGGCAGGTCGAGCACTCGACCGCTTTGGAGATCGGCACGTCGGACCATCCCTCTTCGCCGAAGACGATCCGCTCGCAGGTATCGAGGTCGGTGGCGGTGAGGTAGAGCTCGGGGTCGAGGAGGCGGAAGTCGTTGACGCGGCCGGCGTCTGAGAGCGCTTCTTCGACGTAGTCGGAAAGACCGGAACCGGAGTAGAGGCCGGTGGGCAGCGCCTCGGCCAGGCCAACTCCGATGTCCATGGCCGAGAACTCGCCGATCCGGACCAGGGAGCGCAGCAGCTCCAGCGTGCGCAGCGGCAGCGCCACACCCTTGGAGAGGAAGCCGAGATAGTTGGGTTTGAGGACCTTGTCGAGGTCGAGGTCTTGGAGCCCCATGCTGTCGTCGGAATTGATCACCTGCATCATTTCCTCGGGGCTGACGCCGTTGGCCAGCATCGCCGCGACGAAGGAGCCGGCGCTGGTGCCGACGTAGACGTCGAAGTTGTTGACGGTGCTGTTGACCGCGAGCAGGTCGAGCGCGCGCAGGGCGCCGATCTCGTAGACGCCGCCGGTGAAGCCGCCGCCGCCCAGGACTAGCGCGGTCTTCGAGGGCTTTTTGCGCCGGCCTTTCCGCTTGTGCGGTTTGGACTCGATGTCTACGACTTCACCCATACGTGCAGTATTCCAGGGGAAGAGGTCATCTTCGACCGCTACCTTCCGCATCTCGCGTGTTTGGAAACCAGTTGAAACGCTTCCTGCTCCCCTTTTTGGTCCTCTCAGCAGGCCTTTTTCTCCTGCTGGCAGGTGCCGCCCAGGCCAGCCGCAGTTGCGACCAGATGCGCTCCTGGCTGCGCCAGGGGGGCGGTTCGGCCAGCGGTCTGCTCGTCGTCGACGCCGAAACCGAGCAGGTTCTCTGCGCCAGCGCCCCCGGCCGGTCCCGGCCCCTGGCCTCGAACATGAAGCTCTTCACGACCGCGACCGCGCTCTCGAAACTGGGCCCCGAGCACCGGATCCCGACCAAAGTCTTCCGCGACGGACGCGTCGACGCCCAGGGCGTCCTCCACGGCAGCCTCTACCTCCAGGGCGGCGGCGACCCGGCCCTCGGCACCCCCGGCTTCTACGGCAGCTACCTCGGCGGCCTCGGGACCAACATCTTCGCGCTGACCCCGCAGATCAAGGCCGCCGGGATCGAGTCGATCACCGGCCGCCTCTACGCCGACGACTCGATCTTCGACCGCCGCCGCGGCGTCGCCGACTCCGGCTACGGAACCAGCCCCTACATCGGCCCCCTCTCCGGCCTCGCCTTCAACTCCGGCTTCAGCGGCTCGACCAGCGCCAGCGGCTTCTCCTCTGACCCGGCGAAGCTGGCGGCTTCGAAGCTCGTCGGCTCCCTGCGCCGGGCCGGGGTCGGGCTGCCGACCCAGATCGCCCTCCGCCCCACCCCGCCGAACGCCGAACGGGTGGCGCTGCTCCGCTCCCCCACCCTCGACCGCATCGTCAACCTCACCGACGTCTACTCCGACAACTACTTCGCCGAGACCCTGATCAAGCTGCTCGGCGCCGAGTTCGGCGGCGCCGGCACGACCGCCGCGGGAGCGAACGTGGTCGAGGCCTTCGCCCGCTCCCACGGCTCGACGGTGCAGGCGGTCGACGGCTCCGGCCTCACCCGCTCCAACCGCTCCAGCCCGCGCGAGGTCGTCGACCTGCTGCTGGGGATGCAGGAGGACGAAGCCGGCGAGGAGTTCATCCAGGACCTGGCCCTCGCCGGCCAGGAGGGCACGGTCGCGAGCCGGATGGAGGGGAGCGCCGCCTACGGCCGCTGCCGGGTCAAGACCGGGACGATCAGCGGCGTCAGCAACCTCTCCGGCTACTGCTTCAACCGCAGCGGCCGCGTCGTCGCCTTCTCGATCCTGATGGCGGGCGTCGGCAACCTCAGCCTCGCCCACCTCGATCAGGACCGGATCGCGGCAGCCGCCGCGGGCTACTGAGCGACCAGCTCGCGCAGAGCGGCCTCGTCGAGGACCTCGGTCCCGAATTTCTCCGCTTTCGCCAGCTTCGAGCCGGGGTTGTCGCCGGCGACGACGTAGTCGGTTTTTTTCGAGACCGAGCTGGTCACCTTGCCGCCGGCTGACTTGACCAGCGCCGCCGCCTCCTCGCGGGTCAGCTCCGGCAGGGTGCCGGTGAGGACGACGGTCTTGCCCTGCAGCGGCCCGTCCTCCCGGCGGCGTTCGGAGGCGTCTGCTTCGAGCCGCAGCCCTTTCGCCTCGAGCTTCGCGATCAGCTCCTGCGTCGGCTCGTCCGCCAGCGACTCGGCGATCTGCTCCGCCATGATCGGCCCCACGCCCTCGACCTCCTCGATCTCCTCGGGCTGGGCGGCGATCAGCCGCTCGATCGAGCCGAAGTGATCGGCCAGCGCCTCCGCGGTGACCGAGCCCACCCCGGGCAGGCCGAGGGCGAAGAGAACCCGTTTGAAGGGCTGGCGCTTGGAGGCCTCGATCGCCTCGATGAGGCTGCGGGCGGACTTCTCTTTGAAGCTCTTCTTGCCGATCTTGCGACCGACGAGGCCCTCCTCGGTCAGGTCGTAGATGTCGCCGACGTCGGCGATCACTCCCTGCGCGAGCATGTTGAGGGCGACCTCTTCTCCCAGCCCTTCGATGTCCATCGCCCCTTTGCTGACGAAGTGCTTGACGTGCTGGGAGGCCTGGCCCGGGCAGCCGGATCGATTCGGGCAGATCGTGAAGACCGAGTCCTCGGGCTTGATCGTCGGCGTGTCGCAGGCCGGGCAGCGGCTCGGCGGCTTCTCCCTGCGGGCAGCCTTGTGCTTGCGCGGGAGCTTCGGCGAGACGACCTGGGGAATCACGTCTCCGGCCCGCATCACCACGACCTCATCGCCTTTGCGGACGTCCTTGCGCGCCAGGTCCTCCTCGTTGTGGAGGGTCGCGGTGGTGACGGTGACGCCGCCGACCTGGACCGGCTCCAGCATCGCGAAGGGGACGAGGTGGCCGGTGCGGCCGACGTTCCAGACGACCCGGTTCAGCTTCGTCGTCGCGGTGGTCGGCGGGAACTTCCAGGCGATCGCCCAGCGGGGCTCGCGCCCGACGACGCCGAGCTCGCGCCAGAGCGCCTTCTCGTCGACCTTGACGACGACGCCGTCGATCTCGTAGTCGAGCTCCTCGCGCCGCTCCTCCCACCAGTGACAGCGCTTGACCACCCCCTCCACCCCCTCGTGGTGGGCGGTGTCGGGATTGACCTTGAAGCCGCGGTCCCGCAGCCATTCGACCTCGTCCATGTGGGTCGGAAGATCGAGCCCGCGGACGGCCCCGATCCCGTACATCCAGGTCGAGAGCGGCCGTTCAGCCGCCAGTGAGGGGTCGAGCTGGCGGATCGAGCCGGCGGCTGAGTTGCGGGGGTTGGCGAAGGTCGGTTCGCCCGCCTCGGCGCGGCGCTCGTTCAGCGCCTTGAAGGCGGCGATCGGCAGGTAGATCTCCCCCCGCACTTCGATCAGCGCGGGCGCCTTGTCGATCCGCAGCGGCACGGAGCCGATCGTGCGCAGGTTCTGCGTCACGTCCTCGCCGATCCGCCCGTCGCCGCGGGTGGCGCCGCGGACGAGGACCCCGTCCTCGTAGGTGAGGGTGACCGCGAGGCCGTCGATCTTCGGCTCGGTCGTGTAGCTGAACTGCGAGGCGGTGATGTCGAGTCGCTTCAGGTAGTTGGCGATCCGGTTCTCCCAGCCGCGCAGCTCCTCCTCGTTGCGGGCGTTTCCGAGCGAGAGCATCTGCTCGGCGTGCTGGACCGGCTCGAAGCGCTCAAGCGGCGGCGCCCCCACCCGCTGGGTGGGCGAGTCCGGCGTTCGCAGCTCCGGGTTCTGCTCCTCGAGCGTCCGCAGCTCGTCCAGCAGCGCGTCGTAGACGTCGTCGCCGACTTCGGGGTCGTCGAGGACGTAATAGAGGTGGTTGTGGTGGGCGAGTTGCTCCCGCAGCTCCGCCGCGCGCTGCTCGGCGGGGGTGCTCACGCCGTCGCGGAGGTCGCCGCCAGCATCTCGTCGAAGCCCCAGCCGGCCAGCCGCTCGAGTCCGCCATGGTCGGTGAGGTCGAAGTGGATCGGGGTGACCGCGATCCGACCCTCGGCGACGGCGTGGAGGTCGGTCCCCTCGATCTCCTCGTAGCCAGGCTGCCAGCCGTAGATCTCGTAGTGGCGGCGACCGTCCGCCTCCTTCACCAGCTTCAGCTCGTCGTTGTAGATCCGTTTGCCGAGCTTCGTCACCTCGACCCCGGTCGGCTCGGTGCAGGGGCAGTTGACGTTGATCAGGGTCGCCTCCGGCATCGTCTCCTCTCGCAGCCGCGAGACCAGCTGGGCGGTGAAGGGCGCGGCGACGGTGAAGTCGAACTTGCCGCTGACGTAGCCGAGACCGCCGGCGGAGGACTGCTGGGAGACGGCGATCGCCGGGATGCCGAGGATGATCCCCTCCAGCGCCGCGGCAACGGTGCCGGAGTAGGTGATGTCGTCGCCGAGGTTGGAGCCGTGGTTGATGCCCGAGACGACCAGGTCGGGCTGAAAGCCGTCGATCAGCCCCAGCGCGGCGAGCCGGACGCAGTCCACTGGCGTGCCGTCGCAGGCGTAGCCCTTCGTGCCGTCGTCGAAGCCGACCTCGGTGACCCACAGCGGGCGCGAGAAGGTGATCGAGCGCGCGGTGGCCGAGCGGTTGGAGTCCGGCGCCACGACGGCCAGCTCCACGTCGTCGACGCCCAGCAGCGCGCGCCGCAGCGTCTGCAGCCCGGCGGCCTCGATCCCGTCGTCGTTGGTCAGCAGTACGCGCACGACCGGCCAGGATATTGGTGCTCAGTAACGGACGGCGGCCAGGTAGAGCCCGTGCGGCGGCGCCGTCGGCCCCGCCTCCGAGCGCGGCCGCCCCGTCAGCAGCCGCTCGAAGTCGTGCACGCTGCGGCGCCCGCCCGCGACCTCGAGCATCGTGCCGACGAGCACGCGGTTCATGTGGCGCATGAACGTGTCGGCCTCGATCTCGAACACGAGCACGTCGCCGTCGCGCCGCCAGCTCGCGCCGATCACGTCACGGCGGAAGCGCTGGTGGTAGGTCTCGGTCGGCGTGAACGCGGTGAAGTCGTGCGTGCCGGCGAGCGCCGCGGCGCAGGCCTCGAGCGCCGGCAGGTCGATCGCGTGCGGCCACCAGAGCGCGCGGTCGCGCTCGAACGGCGAGGGCGTCGGCCGGGCGAGCACCCGGTAGACGTAGGTCCGCGTCAGCGCGTCGTGGCGCGCGGAGAAGCCGTCGGGCACCTCCTCGGCG
>DASTYZ010000023.1:0-8313 GCA_035764545.1 Solirubrobacterales bacterium
GGCCGGCATGACAAAGAGGGCGAGGTCATTTTGGAGGTAATCGACACCGGCACCGGCATCCCGGCGGGGGAGCTGGAGCGCGTCTTCGAGCGCTTCTACCGCCGCAGCGAGTCGCGCAAGCAGGAGGGCTTCGGCCTCGGCGAGCTCGCGCCGCAGCTCGTCGGTGCGGTCGCGCAGCACCGCCAGGACGGCGCGCTCGTCCGGCAGCGAGCGGGCGGTCATCGCGTAGGCGCGGTCGCCGATCCGTAGCGCCGGGTGCGAGGAGAAGCCGACGTCGGCGGCGCGGTGCAGCAGCGGCAGCGCCACCTCCGGCGGCTGGCCGGAGGAATCGAGCAGGCGCGAGGCGGCGCTGTTGGAGAAGCGGACCGGACCTTCGAAGTCGACGACCATGACGGCGTCGGTGAGGCCGTCGAAGATCGCGGTGAGCTTGTTGCGATCGGCGGTGAGGACGCCGAAGCTCTCGTTCAGCGAGGCGCGCATCGAGTCGAGCGCCCGCGCCAGGTCGCCGATCTCGTCCGGCCCTGAGGTGTTGAGCTCGGCTTCGAAGGAGCCGTCCGCCATTTCCCCCGCGGCGCGGGCGAGGCCGACGACCCGGTGGGAGATCGCCACCGCGATCAGGAAGCCGGCGAGGACGCCGATGATGACGGCGGCGATCAGCGCCTGCTCGTTGTCGCCGAAGAAGAAGACCGCGGCGGCGGTGATCAGGCTGACGGCGGCAAAAGCGCCGGTGAGCCAGAGTCGCATCCCGATCCGCAAGGAGCCGGGAGGCGCGCCGGCGGGACTTTCGCCGTTGCGGGGCATGAAGATTTACTAACACAATCCTCTTCTCGTCGTGGCAGATCGGGCCTATCCGAGCCCGCATGGGAGAATCGATGCGTGCGGACTCTGGTCTTCATCCCTGCCTGGAACGAGGAAGCCTCGGTCGCCGAGGTGATCGGCGACGTGCGCAAGTTCCTGCCCGAGGCGGATGTCCTCGTCGTCGACGACGGCTCCGCCGACGCAACCGCCGAGCGGGCGCGCGAGGCCGGGGCGCTGGTCGCCTCCCTCCCCTTCAACCAGGGCCTGGGGGCGGCGCTGCAGACCGGCTACCTGTACGCGCTTCGCAATGGCTATGACGCCTGCGCCCACCTCGACGCCGACGGTCAGCATCCCGCCGAGGAGGTCGTGCGGTTGCTGGCGGAGGTGACCGCCGATCGCGCCGACCTGGTGATCGGCTCCCGCTACCACTCCGGCGCCGTCGCCGAAAGCGGCGACTACAGGGCGAGCTTCTCGCGCCGGATCGGGATCAGCGTCTTCCGCTTCTTCCTCACCCTGGCGACGCGGCAGCGCTTCACCGACACGACCAGCGGCATGCGCGCCGCCAACCGCAAGGTGATGGACCTCTTCAGCCGCCACTACTCGCCGGACTTCGCCGAGATCGAGTCGCTGCAGCTGGCGGTGCGCCAGGGCCTGCGGGTCGAGGAGCTGCCGGTGCGGATGCTCGAGCGCGCCGGGGGCACCTCGTTCCTGACGCCGGTGCGTTCGGCCTTCTTCATCTTCAAGGGGCTTGTCGTCCTCCTCGTCGGCCAGTTCCGGCCCCGTGAGGCGGAGGCGAAGCAATGAGGGCGCTGGTCCTAGCCGCGACGGAAGCCGAACCGCAGGTCCACCTGACCTCGCAGACGCGGATCGTCGCCGCGGTGATCGCGATCTTCTTCATGCTGCTGATCCTCGACCTGATCCGCCGCGACCGCCTGCAGGAGCGCTACAGCGTGATCTGGTTCGTCGCCGGCCTGGGGATGCTCGCCGGCGCCGCCTTCCCCGGCCTGCTGGAGCTGGTCGCCGACGCGATGGGCGTCCGCAACACCAACGTCGCCCTCTTCTCGATCGTCCTCCTATTGCTGCTCGGGCTGGCGCTCAACTTCAGTGTGATCATGTCCCGGCAGGCGGCGCAGATAACCCGGCTGGCGCAGGAGCGGGCGATCGAAAGGGCGGGGCAGCAGGCGGGCGGCCGAGCGCCCAACGGCAACGGCTCAGGCGGCGAACAGAGCCTCGAGTCGGAAGAAAAGCGCCTCTAGGGCTAACTCCTCGCTGACGTTCAGTTCCAGCCCGCGGCGCGTCTCCTGGACCAGCTCGGCGCCGCGGCGGGCAAGAGCCGGGTCGAGCCCGTTGGCCTGGCCCCGCAGCTTCTCGAGCCGGTCGCGGTTGAAGACGACCTCCTCGGCCCCGGAGGCGACGGCGGCGAGGTCGCGCAGCCAGGCGGCGCAGAGCTCGAAGCCGAGCTCGAGGATCTCGGTGCGGCGGCGGCGGCCGGCGCGTTTGGCGCCGTCGCCGATCTCCTTGGCGCTGCGTTTTATCCCCGCTTTCGCCTCCTCTTCGAGCGCCTCGCGGGCGGCGTCTTCGGTGTCGGCGCCGACGGCCTGGGCGCGATCGAGCAGGGCTTTCCAGGGTGCTCCGGCGCACTCGCCCTCCAGGGCGGCGCCGACGCAGCGCTCGGCCTCGGCGCGGAGCTCGCGGCCCCGGCCGCTCAGCAGCAGCCGCGCCCGCTCGAGGTCGCCGGCGGCGAGACGGGCAGCGGCCGCGACCTCGTCGGGGTCGCCCTCTCCCGCAAGCTCCGCCTCAAGCACCTCGGCCGGCAGCGGCGCGAACTCGATCGCCTGGCAGCGCGAGGCGACCGTCTCCAGCAGCCCCTCCTGGTCGGAGGAGAGCAGGATCAGGTGGACGAACTCGGGCGGCTCCTCGAGCGTCTTCAGCAGCGCGTTCTGGCTCTCGTCCCGCATCGCCTCGGCGTCCTGGACCACGAACACCCTCTTGCCGCCTTCGAAGGGCCGGTAGGCGGCGGCGCGGATAACCCGCTCACGCACCTCCTCGACCATGTGCTGGGCGCCGGTCGGGGCGAGCCAGACGAGGTCGGGGTGCGGCGAGGGGTCGAGCAGCGCCCGCCGCCGCGCGTCCTCGGGATCGGCGGCAGCTGCCGCCAGCACCTCGGCGGCAAAGGCCCGCGCCGCCGCCCGCTTGCCGGCGCCGCGCGGACCGCGGAAGAGATAGGCGTGGGAGGGTTCGCCGGCCAGCGCGGCCTTCAGCGCCACCCGCGCCCGGGCCTGATTCTCGGTCGCCGCTTCCAGCGCTTCCGACTTTGACCCCACTCCGCTGTGGTCAATCTCGGCTGCGCTCACGCACCGCCTCCATCACCCGCTCGTGGACCTTCTCGACGCTGCCGTTCGCGTCGATCACGGTGACGCGGTCCGACGCGATCACGGCGATCTCCTCGTAGGCCTTGGCGACCGCCTGTTGCAGGCCGAGACCCTCCTGCTCGAAGCGGTCATCGCTCTCGGCGCGGCCGAGGCCGGTCTCCGGGTCGAGCCGCAGCAACAGCGTCAGGTCCGGCCAGAGCCCGTCGGTCGCCGTCTCGCAGAGGCCGATCACCTCGCCGACGCCCAGTCCCCGGGCGGCGCCCTGGTAGGCGACGCTGGAGTCGCTGAAACGGTCGGCGACGACGTGGCGCCCCGCCTCCAGCGCCGGCCGGATCACCCGCTCGGTCAGATCGGCGCGGGCGGCAAGGAAGAGCATCAGCTCGGCCAGCGGCTCGAGCTCGACGCCAGGGTCGGCAAGCAGCTCGCGGATCCGCTCCGCGGCGTCGGTGCCGCCCGGCTCGCGGATCGCCACCGTCCCCTCCCCCAGCGCCTCGACCAGCAGTCGCGCCTGGGTGCTCTTGCCCGAGCCGTCGACGCCCTCGAGCGAGATGAACAACGCGGGCGGCCTCAGCTTTTGGCGCCGGCTTTGGCGCGTTTGCGTCCGCGCGTCGCCGTGTCGGCTTTGGACGCTTTGACTTTCGCTTTTTTGGCTTTCGCCGGCGCGTCCTCGTCGCCCTTCGGCGGCGCTTTCTTTTCCATCTCCGCTTTCGCCGCTTTCGCGGCTTCGCGCTCGGCCCGGCGTTTCTTCATCTCCTGCATCGACTCGCAGTCGTCGTTGAGGCAGAGGTTCCAGGGCCGGCCGCGGAAGGGCTGGACTTTGAGCCGCGGGGTGCGGTCGCAGATCGAGCAGCGCTCCTCGAGGCGGAAGACGTCGCCGCGCTGGGGCAGCGGGAAGGTCTGGTCGCACGAGTCGGGGTCGTCGAGGGTCCAGCCGCTGCAACCGACAAACCGTTTGCCCGATTTTTTCGCGCGGATGATCCGCAGCATGTTCGGCGAGCCGTCCTCCTTGGTGCGGCCGGCTTCTTCGCAGACCTTGCAGGGGCCGAGGATGCGGTCCTCGTCCATCCCTTTCCAGATCACTTTTGCCAGGTCTTCGCGGCTGGAGTCGATTTCGGTCCAGGTCTTGTGGAGGAGCTCGCGGCTCTCGCCGACGACGGCGCCCTTCGACATCTCGCCGGCGGCGATCCGGTCCATCTCCGCCTCGAGCGTGGCGGTCATCTCCGGCGTCGCCATCGCCGGCACGTAGTTCTTGAACGCCTCGTAGAGGGCGATGCCGGTCTCGGTCGGGATCGGCGGGTTGCCGTAGACGTAACCGCGGTCGAAGAGCTTCTGGATGATGTCGGCGCGGGTCGCTTTGGTGCCGAGGCCGCGCTCCTCCATCATCTCGATCAGTTTCGCCTGCGAAATCCGGCTCGGCGGCTGGGTCTCCTTGTCGACCTGCCACGGGTCACCCTCGAGCTGCAGGACCTGGCCCTCTTCGAGTTTCGGGATCTCCTCGTCGGCCGAGCGGGCGTAGGTGTAGATGCCGGCGTAGCCGGGGTCGACGACGACCGAGCCGCGGACGAAGTAGGTCTGGTCGCCGGCTTCGATGTCGGCGCGCGTCGACTCGGTGATCATCGGCGGGCTGAAGGTGGCGAGGAAGCGGCGGACGACCAGTTCGTAGACCCGTTTCTTCGGACCCTCGAGGGCGCCCGGATGGACGGCCTGGGTCGGGTAGATCGGCGGGTGGTCGGTCGTCTCTTTTTTGCCGCGGGTCGGTTTCAGCTCACCGTCGAGCAGGCCCGAGGCGGCCGAGAACTCCTTGATCCGGACCAGCGAGGTGACCAGCTCGCGCACCGGCAGCGAGGACGGGTAGACCGTGTTGTCGGTGCGCGGGTAGGAGATGAAGCCGTCCATGTAGAGGTCCTCGGCGATCCGCATCGCGCTGGCGGGGGTGATCCCGAGGCGGCTGGAGGCGTCGGTGCTGAAGGCGGTGGTGTTGTAGGGCGTCGGCGGCTTGCGGGTGTTTTTCCGCGCCGTCACCGCTTTCACGGTGCCGGGGTTCGAGGTGCCGGCGATCGCCGCGTCGGCCTCGGCCTTCTCCCAGAATTTGTCGACGGAGTGGTGCGTCTCGAAGCCCCCGTCGGGGTGCTGGAACTTGGCGAAGACTTCCCAGAAGGGTTTGGCGACGTGGGCGCGCCGTTCCATCTCGCGCTCGACGATCAGGCCCAGGGTCGGGCTCTGCACGCGGCCGACGGAGAGGAAGTTGGAGCCGAAGCGGCGGCTGGCAAGGGAGACGGCGCGGGTCAGGGTCGCGCCCCAGAGCAGATCGATGTCCTGGCGGGCGGCGCCGGCGTTGGCGAGCGGGTAGGAGAGCTCGTCGAGCTCGTCGAAGGCGCGGTCGATCTCCTCTTTGGTCAGGGCCGAGTAGCGAGCGCGCTGGATCCGCAGCGTCCCGTCAGCGGTGCCCTCGCGGGAGCCGAGCGCCGGGTTGGCATCGAGCATCTCCTCCAGGGCCTCGAGCCCGATCAGCTCGCCCTCGCGGTCGAAGTCGGTGGCGATCACCAGCTCGTCGGCCTCTTTGGCCAGTTTTTTGATCGCTTTGACGACGTTTTTGTCGGTCGGTTCCTTGATCAGCTCGGCGTCGATCAGGTCGTGGAGGTCCGTCTTCTGCCAGTTCGAGTAGCCCTCGGGGAAGGCCGGGCCGAGGACGTGGCCCTTGAGGCCGACCGTCATGTGGTCGCCGTCGGCGTCCGTCCACGTGTAGAAGGGGACTTTGAAGGTTTTGTCCTCGCTGTTGGAGCCCTTGCTGAGGGCTTCGGCGATCTTCTTGGCGCTGTTGTTCTTCTCGGTGACGATCAGTCGCATGAGGCGGCGAGGGTAGCAGGGGGCATCGGCTGCGCAAGCGGGCGACCATCCGTCCGATCTTCTCCCGCGGCCCCACCGATCTGCTTAGGATCACCGCCTGATGAGGTGTCTCGTAACCGGCGGCGCCGGCTTTATCGGCTCGAACTTGGTCGACGCTCTGCTCGCCCGTGGCGACGAGGTGACGGTGGTCGACAACCTCTCGACCGGGCGCAAGAGCAACCTCGAGCCCGGCCTCGCTGCCGGCGCCGAGCTGGTCGAGATCGACATCCGCGACGGCGAGGCCCTGAGCGGGCTGGCGACGGAGAAGCGGCCGGAGCGAATCTTCCACCTCGCCGCCCAGATCGACGTTCGCAAGTCCCTCGCCGACCCCTGCTTCGACGCCACCGTCAACGTCGGCGGCACCGCCAACGTGCTCGAGGCCGCCCGCGCCTCGGAGTGCGGCCGCGTCGTCTCGATCTCGACCGGCGGCGCCATCTACGGCGAGGGCCAGGGCCAGCAGCTGCCGCTGCCCGAGGACGCGCCGATCGCGCCGCTCTCCGCCTACGGCCAGAGCAAGTTCGCGGCCGAGGGGTACGTCTCCCTCTACGAGCGCCTCTACGGCCTCTCCGGGGTCTCGCTGCGGCTCGGCAACGTCTACGGCCCGCGCCAGGACCCGCTCGGCGAGGCGGGGGTGATCGCGATCTTCTGCGGCCTGCTCAAGGAGGGCGGCCGTCCCAAGGTCTTCGGCGACGGCACCCAGACCCGCGACTACATATATGTGGGCGACGTCGTCTCCGCCGCCCTCGCCGCCGGCGAGTCCGACGCGACCGGCGCGCTCAACATCGGCACCGGCGTCGAGACCAACGTGCTGGAGCTGATCGAGGCGCTGAAGAGCCTCTCCGGCAACGAGAGCTTCGAGCCCGAGTTCGCGCCGGAACGGACCGGCGAGGTGCAGGCGATCTCGGTCGACGCCGGCCGCGCCCAGCGCGAGCTGGACTGGCGCGCGGAGATGGGCCTTGAAGAGGGCCTCCGCGTCACCCTCGAGTCCATATAAGCGCCGATCGCTAGCCTTCCCCTTATGCCCGCCCAGGCCTATGCCGGCAAGGAGTGCGTCTGCCAGTTCCGGAAAGGGATCTGCGATCAGTCCTGCGTGCGGGACATGCTGGAGACGCCCTTCTACATCGCCTGCCTGAAACTGACCGGCCGCAAGTGCCTGGTCGTCGGCGGCGGCGACATCGGTCTCGAGAAGGTCGAGGGGCTGCTCGCCTGCGGCGGCGACGTCACCCTGATCGCCCCCACTGCCCACCCCGAGCTGGAGCGGCTCGCGAGCGAGGGCTCGATCACGTGGGAGAAGCGCGACTACGCCGGGCCGGAGGACCTCGAGGCGGTCTTCATGGTGATCGCCTGCACCGACGACTCCGAGGTCAACATCGGCATCTTCTATGACGCCGAGAAGCGGGCGATGCTGGTCAACATCGTCGACGTTCCTCCGCTCTGCAACTTCATCCTGCCGGCGATCGTCCGCACCGGGCCGCTGGCGATCGCGATCTCGACCGCAGGCGCCTCGCCGGCGCTGGCGAAGCGGATGAAGCGCGAGATCTCCGAGCTCTTCGGCGAGGAGTACGCGCGCCTGGCGGTGATCCTCAACGACGCCCGCGGCTGGGCGAAGGGGACGCTGCCGACCTACCAGGACCGCAAGGAGTTCTTCGAGGGGATCGTCAACGGCGACCCCGACCCGATCGTGCTGCTGCGCGAGGATCGGGACGCCGAGGTCCTGGCGATCATCGAGTCCGCTAAAGAGCGGGCCGCCGCGGCGCTGGCTTAGGCGAGTTAGTGAACCAGGGGTTGACTTAATCGCCTATGCCGTGCCGCAGGCGGAGCTGCGGACCTGCTCCAGCATCGTGCGCAGCTCTTCGGCCTGCTCGACGCTGAGGTTGGCGCTGAAGGCGGCGGCGAGCTCGGCCCGCACCAGCGGGCGCATCTCTTCGAGCAGCTCGACGCCGGCGGGCAGCAGCGTCGCGTAGCTGACCCGGCGATCGGTCTCGCAGAAGGTCCGCTCCAGCAGGCCGGCCTTGATCAGCCGGTCGACGAGCTTGGTGAGGCCACCGCGGGTGATCACCAGCGCCTCGGCCAGCTCCCCCATTTTCAGGCGTTTCTCGGGGGCGCGGTCGAGCGTCGCCAGAACCTCGAACCAGGGAAGGGGCGGCAGCTCCGCCGCGGTCAGGACCTCCTGCAGGCGCCCGGTGACAGCGGCGTGGGTCTGCGTGATCGCGATCCAGGCCTCGCGGTGGGGATCGAAATCTCCCTTTGCTTTCTG
>DASTYZ010000024.1:0-3502 GCA_035764545.1 Solirubrobacterales bacterium
TGCGCTCCTCGAGCCACGAACTCCCCGACCTGGTCGCCGTGGTCAGAGGACCTGCAGACCAGCCGATCGAAGTCGCCTCCGCGGCCCGCATCGACTCGGTCAGAAAAGGCCTCAGAACCAGCTTCGAAGTCTTCCCCGACGTCCCCGTCACCAAGGTCGTCCTCTCGATGCGCGGCGGCAAGAAGAAGGGGCTGATCGAAAACAGCCGCGACATCTGCGCCCGCACCTACCGCGCTGCTGCCCGCTTCACCGCCCAGAACGGGCGGGTCTCCAACTTCAACCCGCCCCTGAAGGTGAAGTGCAAGAAGAAGGGGTCGGGGGGGAAGAAGAAGCGTTAGGCGCGCATTGCGACGGGGGTGGGGGGCTGAGCGCCGCCATGGCCGAGCTGGCGGCCCGCAACGCGATCTCTGTACTCAGCGGCCAAGGGCCGTTGACCCCGGTGGCGTCACAATGAACGAGTGAGCGCGGTTACGGCGAAGCGGACGATCCGGCACCGAATCGGCGGCGAGGAAGCGAGCGGTTCCTCCTCCCGCACCTCGCCAGTCTGGGACCCGGCAACCGGGGAGCAGCAGGCCGAGGTGGTGCTGGCTGAGCCGGCTGACGTCGACGCCGCGGTCGCGGCGGCGCGCGAGGCCTTCGCAGACTGGTCGGAGGCCTCGCTCAGTCGCCGCGCCAAGGTGATGTTCGCCTTCCGCGAGCTGCTCAACGCCAACGTGGACGAGCTGGCGCGGATCGTCTCCTCCGAGCACGGCAAGGTGCTGGAGGACGCGAAGGGCGAGGTCTCCCGCGGTCTCGAGGTGGTCGAGTTCGCTTGCGGCATCCCGCAGCTGCTGAAGGGCGAGTTCTCCGACCAGGTCTCGACCACCGTCGACGCCTACTCCTTCCGCCAGCCGCTCGGCGTCTGCGCTGGCATCACCCCGTTCAACTTCCCGGCGATGGTGCCGATGTGGATGCACCCGGTCGCGATCGCCTGCGGCAACACCTTCGTCCTCAAGCCCTCCGAGCGCGACCCCTCCGCCTCCAACCTCGTCGCCGAGCTCTACGCCGAGGCAGGGCTGCCGGCGGGCGTCTTCAACGTCGTCCACGGCGACAAGGTTGCGGTCGACGCGCTGCTCGACCACCCCGACGTGGCGGCCGTCTCCTTCGTCGGCTCGACGCCGATCGCCTCCTACGTCCACGCCCGGGCGACGGAGAACCGCAAGCGGGTGCAGGCGCTCGGCGGGGCGAAGAACCACGCCGTCGTCCTCCCCGGCGCCGACCTCGGCTACGCGGCCGACCAGCTCGCCGCCGCCGGCTTCGGCTCGGCGGGGCAGAGGTGCATGGCGATCTCGGTCGCGGTCGCGGCGGGAGATGTCGCCGACGAGCTGGTCGGGGAGGTGGAGCGGCGAGCGCGCGAGATCAAGGTCGGCCCTGGGCTCGACCCGAGCTCGGAAATGGGCCCGGTGGTGACGCCGCAGGCGCGCGAGCGGATCGTCGACTACATCGGCCAGGGCGCCGACGCCGGTGCGCGGGTAACGGTCGACGGCCGCGAGCTCAAGGCCGACGACGGCGGCTTCTGGGTCGGCCCGACGGTGATCGACCAAGTCGATCCGAGCATGTCCATCTACACCGACGAGATCTTCGGCCCCGTCCTCTCCGTAGTGCGCAGTCCCGGCCTCGACGAGGCGATCGAGCTGATCAACCGCAACCCCTACGCCAACGGCGCCGCCATCTTCACCGGCTCCGGCCACGAGGCCCGCCGCTTCCAGCGCGAGGTCGAAGTCGGAATGATCGGCATCAACGTCCCGATCCCGGTCCCGATGGCCTTTTACTCCTTCGGTGGCTGGAAGGACTCCCTCTTCGGCGACCACCACATCCACGGCCCCGAGGGAGTCCGCTTCTACACCCGCGGCAAGGCAATCACCGCCCGCTGGCCCGCCACCAACGCCGCCGGCCCCGGGGACGCCGGCTCGATGCACTTCCCGACCTCGAGCTGAGGGCCCCTCCTACAGGCGCCGAGGCGGGCGGTCTCGGTCGCCCTGCTCAAGTCGGAGTGGCTGGACCAGGGATCGCTGAAGACGATCTGCGTCACCAAGGTCGTCCTCTCGATGCGGCGGCAAGAAGAAGGGCCCGATCGAAACAGCCGCGGTCGGGGGGAAGAAGCAGTAGCAGCGCATCGTGCCGATCTTCCCCGCCGCGTTGTAAGCTCAGCAGACTATGAACAAACAAGTTTTCATATTTGTATTCGCAGCTCTAATCATTGCCTTGGCTGCCGCTGGGTGCGGCGGATCGAGCGACGACGAAACCTCGTCGCTGACCAAGGCGCAGTTCATCAAGCAGGGAGACGCAGTCTGCAAAGAAGTTGAGGAAAAGCGCGGCAAAGCGATCGGTGACTTCTACGACAAGGAAGAAGCTAGGAGCGCGCAGGAACTGGGTGCCAAGGGACAGGAAAAACTCGTCCTCGAGGTGGCACTGCCGCCGGTCAAGGGGCTCGAGGGAGAACTCGAAGCGCTCGGTGCGCCGGAGGGCGACGAGAGCGAGATCGAAGCCATGTTCAAGGCGCTCGATCAAGCGATCGCGGAAGTGGAAAAGAACCCGAACTCAGTTCTGGCCTCTGCCGAATCGCCGTTCGACAAGCCGGGTGAACTAGCGACGAAATACGGCTTCGAAACCTGTCTGCAGTACTGATTTAGGACATCGGGCCCAAGATAAAGAAAGCGCGCGGCGGGACAATCCCGCCGCGCGCTTTGCGCTTCGCTTGAAGCGGTTTACCTCTCTACGGGTAGACCCTTTCCTCGGGGGCCAGGTAGAGATTGATGTTCTGCTGGGTTTCGTTGGTGCCAGCGGGGGCCGGGAGGCCGGACTGGCTGTTGACGAGACCGTTGATGCTGATCGGGATGAAGCCGAACAGCGTCAGGACGCAACCGCTGGCCCCTGGGGCCGCGAACGAGTTGTCGACGAATTTGCCTCCGGTGAAGCTGATGATTTCCAGCGCCGGATCAAAGCCGATGGTCGGCGGGGTCCCGGTGATCGGGGTGTTCGGGGGCGGCGGGCTCGTGGTCCCGGTCTGCAGGTTCAGCACGATCGGGTTCGAGGTCGAGCCGACGTAGCAGTTGTTCCCCAGAGCCGGGTTGATCAGATGAACTTTGACCGGCATCGTCAGCGTGTCGAAAGTGGACTGCGGGGTGCCGGCGATTTCCGTCACCGCGAACAGCTGCAGGCTTTCGATGCTGAGGAAGTTGACCAGCCAGTCGAGTCCGGTCAGGCCGATGACTCCGCCAGGAACGAGCTGTTTGACTTTGGTCAGGCCGCCGCCCGGTCCGAAGTAGACGTTGTGAGAAACCGGATCCAAGCCGCCGGTCATCGTCATCGGTTTGCTGATCGGAACGTTCTTCGACCCCATTTTGAAGTTCCCGCCGGTGATGTCTGCCCGGACGCAAGCGGTAACCGCGGGGTTTTCAGTAGCGGTTGGGCAGCCCGCGAACTGCGAGTACCCCGGCGCCGGAGTTGCGGCCGGCGCGGC
>DASTYZ010000025.1:0-19654 GCA_035764545.1 Solirubrobacterales bacterium
AGGAGCAGCGTCGGCACCACGCCGATCCACTGCCCCACCTGGATGATCACGTAGAGCTCCAGGATCGGAACGACGATGAAGAGGATGATCAGGAACGGCATGGGGACAGCCTACGGAGGTGGCTACGCGGCCTTGACCTTCTTGCCGGCCGCCGCCTCGAGCTCGGCCAGGGATTCGTTCAGCCCGTTGCTGACGACTTCGATGTCCTCCATGCAGTCGTAGTCGGCGAGCAGGCCGAAGCCGACTTTGCCGTGGTAGCTCATGATCGCCACCGCGAGGCAGTGGTTCTGGGGGAGGAAGGCGACCGGGAAGACCTCCTCCATCTCTCGGCCGAGGACGTAGAGCGGCATCTGCGGTCCCGGCACGTTGGTGACGATGAGGTTGAAGAGGCGGGTCGAGAAGTTGATCCGCGAGGCCTGGGCGAGGATCGTCGGCGGCGCGAAGTCGTTGAAGCGGGAGATCACTTCCGCCCCCAGCGCCTGTTTGGAGCGCTTCAGCCCCGCCATCGCGTCGCTGATCGTCCGCAGTCGCCGCACCGGGTCCTCGATGTAGACAGGCAGCGGCCCCCGCATCAGCGCGATCCGGTTGCCGAGGTCGCCGCGCTCGTCCTCGCTGCGGATCGAGACCGGGACCAGCGCCCGCAGCTCCAGCCCCTCGGTCCGCACCCGCCGCCCGTGCAGCCACTTGCGCAGCGCGCCCGTGACCACCGCGAGGACGACGTCGTTGACAGTCCCGCCGAAGGTGTCCTTGATCCCCTTGAAGGTCGCCAGCTCCGAGCGCTCCCAGACGTAGCGCCGGTGCGGCCCGATCTCCTCGTTCAGCGGCACGTCCGGCGCCGGGTCGGCGAAGGCGCTGACGATCTCGCCGACGCCCTCTAGCCCCTCGACCAGCTTGCGCGCCGTCGTCTCCGGGTTGCGGACGACGTCGACCGCGCGCTCGGCGATCTTCACCGGCGCCGCCACCGCGTCGGCGATCCCGCGGGCCACCAGCTCGGTCGTCCCCGGTTCGGGCTGCGGCACCCAGTTGTCCTCCAGCTCCATCGGCTTGGCGTCGCGCTCGAGGTCGAAGAGGACGGTGCCGATGTCGACGCCGGAGACCCCATCGACCATCGCGTGGTGGGTCTTGGTCAGGATCGCGAAGCGGTTGCGCTCCAGGTTCTGCGCCAGCCACAGCTCCCAGAGCGGCTTCGAGCGGTCGAGCTGCTGGGAGAAGATCCGCCCCGCCAGCTGTTTCAGCTGCTCCTCGCCGCCCGGTTCGGGCAGCGCGGTGTGGCGGATGTGGTAGGTCAGGTTGAAGTTGACGTCGTCGGCCCAGAGCGGCCGGCCGGCCTCCAGCGGCGGCACCACCAGCTTCTGCCGGAAGCGCGGCACCAGCGGCAGGCGGCTGCGGACGTGTTCGACCAGGTCGGTGTATTTCGGCGGCGGGCCCTCGAAGATGAGGATCGCGCCCACGTGCATGTGGCTGCTCGAGCTCTCGTTGGTCAGGAACGAGGCATCGACAGCGGTGAGGCGGTCGAGGTGGCGGCCGGAAGTTGCCATCAGCCAAGGCTACTTATGGCGGAGTTTCCGAGCACTCTGGCCTTGTACCCTGAACGTATGCCTGCCACCGCCACCGCACCCAAGCGGGTGCTCCTCGCCGCGCCGCGCGGCTACTGCGCCGGCGTCGACCGCGCCGTGCAGACGGTCGAGCGCGCGCTCGAGCTCTACGGCGCCCCCGTCTACGTCCGCAAGGAGATCGTCCACAACAAACACGTGGTCGAGGAGCTGGCGAAGCGCGGCGCGATCTTCGTCGAGCAGGAGACCGAGGTGCCCGAGGGCGCGATGGTCGTCTTCTCCGCCCACGGCGTCGCCCCCAGCGTCCATGAGAACGCCGCGACCCGTCAGCTGCGGACGATCGACGCGACCTGCCCGCTGGTGACGAAGGTCCACGTCTCCGCCCGCCGCTTCGCCGCCCAGGGCTACACGATCATCATGATCGGCCACGAGGGCCACGAGGAGGTCGAAGGGACGACCGGCGAGGCGCCCGAGAGCATCGTCCTGATCGAAACCGCCGACGAAGTCGAGAGCCTCGTCGTCCCCGACCCGGACAAAGTCGCCTTCATCACCCAGACGACCCTCTCGGTCGACGAGACCGCCGAGGTGATCGCCGCCCTGCGGGCCAAGTTCCCCGGCATCGTCAGCAGCAAGTCAGACGACATCTGTTACGCGACGACGAACCGCCAGATCGCCGTCAAGCAGCTTGCCCGCGAGTGCGACCTCGTCCTCGTGATCGGCTCGACCAACTCCTCCAACTCCAACCGTCTGGTCGAGGTCGCGCGCGAACACGGCGCCGCCTCGCACCTGATCGACAACCACACCCAGGTTCAGGAGGAGTGGCTGGAGGGCGTCGAGACGGTCGGCATCACCTCCGGCGCCTCCGCCCCCGAGGAGCTGGTCGAAAGCCTCGTCACCTTCTTCCGCGACCGCGGCGCCGAGGACGTCTCGGAGCTGCGGACCGTCCACGAGGACGTCCGCTTCATGCTGCCGAAGGAGATCCGCGACGAGGTCGCCGCCCGCGCTTAGCGACCGCGCGTGCCTGCGTCCTTCGAGGTGCACGGGCTTGCGAGGGCGGCGGATGCCTTGGTGCCGTCCCTGAAAGCCGCGGCGATGCGCGCGTGGATTTGTCTCCCCGAGCAGGTGGCGCGGAGGACGCCCCGCTTGAAGGAGAGCTTGAAGTAGGTCACGGCGCCGCTACCTCCGGCGATCTTGGGAAAAGAGGCGATCGATTCGGTTCCGAATCCACCTCTGGCGACCTTGTGCACCTCGATGGGGATGACTACTTCAGCGGTGACCGGCGCGGAGAAGTAGGCGTAGGCGTAGAGGGTCGACGCGTCACCTTTGACGACGACCAACTCGCTCTCGACGTCGATGGTCCTGTCCCAGGGAACGCGACGACCCCCTCGACGCGGCCGCTGGCGACGATGGCTGCGGCGCAATATTTTCGGATGTCGGCAGGGGAGCGGCGGCCGCCCCTCGGCAAGCGGCATTTGGGTCGATTGGCGAGATCGAGCTCGACGTCCTCGTCGCCCATCAGCCTCAGCTTCGTCAAGGCGGGAGGTTTGAATCCATCGAGGGTGCGGACCTTTCCCCAGAGCAGGGAGCCGATCGGCGCCGGCTTCTCCGACGGAAGCTCCCTCGGGTAGAGGCGGCCGCCAAATTCGATTTCGAGGTTGCCGACGGTGCGCGTCGTCGGCTTTGCGACCACAAGCCCCCCGGCCGTAAGCGAAAGCACGACTAAGACGGTTACGGCAGCGGCTGCTTTGACCTGTCTACTCGGCCTCATACGGCGCGTAGCGGTGGTGCAGCATCAGGTCGTTGCCGTCGGGATCGGTGAAGAGGGCCATGTGGCAGACGCCGGTGTCGAAGGTGTCGCCGAAGAACTCGACGCCTTTGGCTTCCAGCTCCTTGCGGGCGGCCTCGACGTCCTCGACGTGGAGAGCCGGATGGGCGTTTTTCTGGGGCGCGAACTCCATCCCCTGTTTGGCCGGTTCCCAGATCGCGAAGCAGGTGTCTCCGGCCCAGAATTCGAAGCGGCCGCGCTCATCCGGGCGCAGGCCGAGCGTCTCGCCGTAGAAGGCGCGCGAGCGCTCGGCGTCGGTGGACGGGATGCCGATGAAGTCGGTCTTGGTGATCACTGGTTTCCTCCTCGGGGGTGGGATCGGCGGAAGGCTCAGGGTACGCCCGCGGCGAAGCTGAGCGACCAGACCTTGATCCCGGGCGCGGGGCGGAGGATGAGGCTGTGCGCTTCGTGGCTCGGGTGCTCGGCCAGGGTCCGCAGGCCGGGAGGGCCGGCGGGGACGGTGCTCCACTCGCCGTCGATCTCGACCTGCAGCTCGCCCTTGCCCTCGACCGTGGCGAAGGCGCCGCCGGCCTGGTAGTCGAGCGCCAGGTCCTCGCCGTCCTCGCCCGCGACCCACGGGCGCTCCCAGCTGCCGCCGGGGAAGTGCTCGGGCGTCGGAGCCATCACCCGGGCGCCCGGGCCGTCGGTGGGGCGGAGGGGAGCCATCGGCTCCGGCAGGTCCCGCAACGCGTCCATCTCCCGCAGCTCCTCCTGGATCGCTTCCTCGGTGGCCCGATAGTCGCCCTCGCCGAAGTGGGCCCAGGCGAGCGAGCCGCCGAGGCTCCAGAGGAAGAGGCTGGGCCAGCCCTCGCAGCCGTAGGCGCTCCACAGCTCATGGTCGGCGTCGATCGCGACCGGGAACTCGAGCCCGAGCTCCGCCAACCCGGCTGCGACGTTGTCCGGCTCGGCGGCGAAGGGGAAGCGCGGCGCCTGGACGGCGATCACGCTCAGCCCCGCCTCGCGGTAGCGGCGCTGCCACTCGGCCAGGTAGGGAAGCGTGCGGACGCTGTTCAGTTGCGCGTATTCGATGAAGTGGACGAGCGCCGGCCCACCGGCGGTCAGCGCCGGCATCGACTCGGGTTCGGTCCCGACCCAGGCGAGGCCGGTCGGCAGATCGGGGGCGGCGATGTTGTCGCGTCCGGGGCGCACGGGGGCGGACAGTATCCTGAGCCGGATGGCCGAGCTGCTCACATTCCTGCTGCCGGCGCTGCCGCTGCTCGCCCTGCTGGCGACGCTGCTGCTCGGCCACTACCCCGGCTGCGAGGCAATCGTCCGCCTCTCGGAGCGGATCGCCGGGCGTCGCGCCCTGCGCGGGGCCTCGAAGCGGCCGCGGACACCGCGCTTCCCGACCTTCGCCCGCAGCGGCGGGCTGCTCCTCGCTCTCTCCCTCTCCGGCCGCGCGCCGCCCGCTCGGGCCTAGCGCCGCCCTCGGCTCGACCGGGGCGCGGCGCTGTCCGCTGCCTTGAAAGAACGAGAGAGAGGTTTCGAAGATGAGAGACGTACGCAAGATGCTCGTGGTTCTGTTCGCGGTGGTCGCGGCGACGGCGCTGGCGGCCTGTGGCAGCAGCGACGAGAGCACGACCGCAAGCGGTGGCGATGAAGCGGCCGCAGTCAGCGGTGAGTTCACCCCGGTCGCCGACGCCCCCGCGGGCTCATCCAAGGTCACCGGCGAAGCGGAGATAGAGCGCGCCGACGGTGGCACCACGGTCTCGATCCAGCTCAGCGGGTTGGAGCCGAAGACCGCCTACATGGCCCACCTCCACACCGGCGGCTGCGACCAGTCCGACCCCGGCGGCCCGCACTTCCAGTTCGAAAAGGGGGGATCGGAAGAGCCGCCGAACGAGATCCATCTCGAGTTCACCACCAACGCGAGCGGCGAAGGCGAAGCCGAAGCGACGAGCAAGCGGGAAGTCCCGGCGGGCGAAGCGGGCTCGGTCGTCGTCCACTCCACCGAAGAGGAGGGCCCCCACCACGAGATGGCCGCCCTCGTCCACGAAGGCCAACATCACAGCGACAAGATCGCCTGCGCTGAACTCGAAGGCGCGGCAAGCGCCGAAACCGGTGAAGCCACCGCCGACGTTGAAGTGCCGACGATCGTCGTCCGCGACGGCGAACCCGTGGGCGGCATCCAGGAGCTCGAATACAGCGCTGGCGAACAGATCCGCTTCCGGGTCAGTTCCGACAAAGCCGAAGAGATCCACGTTCACGGCTACGACATCGCCAAGGATGTCTCGGCGGGAGGCACGGTCGAATTCGACTTCCCGGCCGAACTGGAAGGGATCTACGAGGCGGAGCTGGAGGGCCTCGGCGTCCAGATCATCGAGCTGCGGGTCAACCCGTGAGCTTCCTGCCGTTCGCGCACGCCCTGGTCTCCAGGCAGGACCTCCCGGTCCCCGCCTGGCTCTTTGCCTGGGGGGCTTCGATCGTCCTGATCGTCTCCTTCTTTGCGCTTTCGGCAGGCTGGCGCACCCCCCGCTTCGAGCAGGCGCCAACGCGCCGGCTCGGAGCGGGGCTCTCGCGCGCCCTTCTCGGTCTCCCGGCGCAGATCGTCTGCGGGGCGATCGGCGTATTCCTGCTCGGCTTCGCGATTTACGCCGGCCTCGAGGGAACCGAAGCGCCCGATCGCAACTTCGCCCTCACCTTCCTCTTCGTCACCTGCTGGCTCGGCTTCCCCTTCTTCTCGGCGATCTTCGGCGACATCTTCCGACCCTTCAACCCCTGGCGGTCGGTCGGCCGTGCCGTCGGCGCCGGCTTCCAGGCGATCGCGGGCCAGCGCTCGGGACACCTCGCCTACCCGGAATGGCTCGGCCGCTGGCCCGCCGCGATCGGGCTCCTCGCGGTGGTCTGGCTGGAGGTGATCTACGGCGCCAGCGGCGGCGTCGCCGTCGGCCTCGACCCCCACGCGGCCGGCGTTGCCGCTCTCGTCTACAGCGCTTACACGCTGGCGATGATGGCCGCCTTCGGGGTCGAGGAGTGGTGCGAGCGCGGCGAGGTCTTCTCGGTCTACTTCGGGATGTTCGGTCGGCTCGGAATCTTCGGCAGCCGCGACGGCCGGTTGGAGCGCCGCCGCCCTTTCGCCGCCGCCACCACGTGGGCGACGATCCCCGGCTCGGCCGCCGTCGTCATCGCCTCGATCGCCTCGACCAGCTACGACGGCGCCTCCGAGGGAGCCTTCAAGGACGGCATCGAACAGGTCTTCGAATGGCTCGCCGACACCGGCATGAACCTGACCACGGCGCTCCGCCTCACCGACACGATCTTCATGCTGGCCTGCTTCGCCGGCGTCGGCCTCGTCTACCTGCTCGGCGTCCGCGGCATGCGCACCGTCCCCGGCGCCCCCTCGCTGGCGAAGCTGCGGACCGGCTTCGCCCACACCCTGATCCCGATCGCCCTCGCCTACCTCGTCGCCCACTACTTCAGCCTCTTCGTCTTCCAAGAGCAGGCCCAGTTCGGCTACCTCCTCTCCGACCCGCTCGGCAACGGCCACACCGACCTCTTCGGCACCGCCGGCTCAGGCATCGACTTCCGCCTCTTGAGCGCCAACGCGATCTGGTACGTCCAGGTCGGTGCCCTCGTCATCGGCCACGTGATCGGGCTGATGCTCGCCCATGACCGCGCCCTTGTCTACTGGCCCGAATACCGCAAAGCGACCGCCTCGCAGTACTGGATGCTGGCGGTGATGGTCGCCTTCACCTGCTTCGGCCTCTACCTGCTCTCGGTCTCGAACGGATAGGGGAGGGGGAGTGCTGCCGCTAGCCCACGTCGGCCACTACGCCATCTGGGTCCTCTACGTGATCCCGGTCCTGATCGTCGTCGGCGCGATCCTCCGCAGCGCGATCGCGGTGCGGAGGGAAGACCGTGAAGACGGGAAGCCGGGCTAGAGAATCTCGGCGAGGCGCGTCTCGAGCGCCTCGGAGATGCTGTCGCGCACCGGGCCCTCGGCCAGGCGTTCGACCAGGGACTCGAGGAAGCCTTCGATGATCAGCGCCTTCGCCGCTTCGTCGTCGAGGCCGCGGGAGGTGAGGTAGAAGAGCTGCTCCTTATCGACCTGGGCGATCGCCGCGGCGTGGGTGCAGCGGACGTCGTCGGCGAGGATCTCGAGGCCGGGGATGGCGTCGGCGTGGGCCTCGGGTGAGAGCAGCAGGTTGCGGCTCTCCTGGAAGGCGTCGGTCTGCTGCGCACCCGGGTCGACCTTGATCATCCCGCGCCAGACCGCGGTGGCGCCAGCGGCGAGGACGCCGCGGAAGGCGAGATCGGAGTTGGTGTTCGGTGCCGCGTGCTCCTGCAGGGTGTCGAAGTCGAGGTGCTGCCCGGCGCCGCCGGCATAGCCGCCGGTGACCCGCGCCTCCGAGCCCGGGCCGGCGAGCTTGGTCTCCATCCTCACCTTGCCGCGGGCCGAGCCGAAGCCGAGGGCGGCCCAGTCGAGGCGGCCGTCGCGCTGCACCTCGGCGCGCTGGGTGGCGAAGATCCATGACTTCTCGGAGATGTCCTGGGTGTTGACGTAGCGCAGCGTCGCCGCCTGGCCGACCGCCAGCTCGACCACCGAGTTCAGTACCGCGTCGACCTCGTCGTCCGGTGAGGACCAGTGCTCCCAGACCTCCGCTTCGGCCCCCTCCTCGAGCACGATCAGGGTCCGCCAGTTCATCGCGGCGCCCGCGGTGCCGACCGGCACCTCGATCTGGATCGGCTCGGTCAGCGTTACCCCGGCGGGGACGTGGATGAGCACCCCGTTACGGGAGCCCGCCTCATTGCGGGCAACGAACGGATCGTCGCTGGGGACGAGGGTCCCCAGCCTGCCGACCAGGTCCGGGTGCGAATCAGCCGCCTCGGCGAGATCGAGCACCGTCGCCCCGCTGCCGCCGGCGATGACCGGCACCGCCTCGGTTGCCTCGTAGGCGTCGAAGTCCAGCGCGGAGATGTCGGTGAATTCCCAGCCCTTCGTCTTTTGATCGGGCAGAGGTGGGAGCGCCAGGGCCTGCTCAGCCAATGGAGCCCTCCATTTGGAGCTCGATCAGCCGGTTGAGCTCGACCGCGTACTCCATCGGCAGCTCCTTCGTCACCGGCTCGATGAAGCCGTTGACGATCATCTTCGAGGCCTCCTCCTCGTCGAGACCGCGGCTCTGCAGGTAGAAGAGCTGCTCGTCGCCGATTTTGGAGACGGTCGCCTCGTGGCCGATATCGGCGTCGTTCTCGTCGATCCGGATCGTCGGATAGGTGTCCGAGCGCGAGTCCTCGTCGAGGAGCAGCGCGTCGCAGACGACCTTGGAGCGGGATTCGCTCGCCCCGTCGGCGACTTCGAGCAGGCCGCGGTAGGTCGCCCGGCCACCGTCCTTGGAGATCGACTTGGAGAAGATCGAGGACGAGGTCTTCGGCGCCGCGTGGATGATCTTGCCGCCGGCATCCTGGTGCTGGCCCTCGCCGGCAAAGGCGATCGAGAGGATCTCGCCGTGGGCTTCGGGCCCGAGCAGGTAGATCGACGGGTACTTCATCGTCAGTTTCGAGCCGAGGTTGCAGTCGACCCACTCCATCGTCGCCTTCTCGTGTGCGACGGCGCGCTTGGTGACGAGGTTGAAGACGTTCTGCGACCAGTTCTGGACGGTCGTGTAGCGGACCCGCGAGCTCTTCTTGGCGACGATCTCGACCACGGCCGAGTGCAGCGAGTCGCTGGAGTAGACCGGCGCCGTGCAGCCCTCGATGTAGTGGACGTCGGCGCCCTCCTCGCAGATGATCAGCGTCCGCTCGAACTGGCCCATGTTCTCGGTGTTGATCCGGAAGTAGGCCTGCAAGGGCATCTCGACCTTGACCCCGGCGGGGACGTAGACGAAGGAACCGCCCGACCAGACCGCGCTGTTCAGCGCCGCCAGTTTGTTGTCGTTCGGCGGGATGATCGTCGCCCAGTGCTCGCGGACCAGGTCCTCGTGCTCGCGCAGGGCGGTGTCCATGTCGGTGAAGATCACGCCCTGGGCCTCGAGCTTCTCGTTGACCTGGTGGTAGACGACCTCGGACTCGTACTGCGCCCCGACGCCGGCGAGGAATTTGCGCTCGGCCTCCGGGATCCCCAGCCGGTCGAAGGTGTTTTTGATGTCGTCCGGGACCTCGCTCCAGTCGCGGCTGTTCTTCTCCGAGGCGCGGACGAAGTAGTGGATGTCGTCGAAGTCGATCTGGTCGAGGTCGCCGCCCCATTTCGGGGTCGGGCGGCTTTCAAAGTGCTCCAGCGCCTTCAGCCGGAAGTCACGCATCCACTTCGGCTCTTCCTTGAAGTCGGAGATCGTTTCGACGACCTCGCGGGTCAGCCCCTTCGGTGCTTTGTAGGCGTAGCCGGACTCCGAGTCGTGGAAGCCGAACTTCTCCTTATAGTCGGCGTTGATGCCGGCCAGCTCGCGTTTCTCGGCGAGTACCTCGGGCGTTGCCATATCAGTCGACCTCCAGGGTGATGGTGTCGTCCTCGATCTCTACCGGGAACGTTTGCACCGGCTGAAAAGCTGGGAGCGTCTTCGGCCTACCGGTGCTGAGGTCGAAGAGGGAGCCGTGGCGCGGGCACTCGACGGTGCAGGCGGCTGCGTCGAACTCGCCCTCGGCCAGCGGCCCGTTGTCGTGGGAACAGCGGTCCTCGACCGCGTACAGCGTGCCCTCGCAGTTGAAGACGCCGATTTTCTTCCCGTCGTGCTCGACCAGGCGCATCTTGCCGTCGGGCAGCTCGGCTGCCGGGCAGACGGGGATCTTGGTTCCTGCGGTGTCGGTCAAGAGGGTGTGCTCCAGTCAGCCGCCAGTCACGGCCTAGTGCGGATCGAGACTTAATCCTACTTCTACGGTCGGATTTTAGCGGGACGCCTCGACGGGCCTTAACCCGAGAGCGATGAATTCGCGCCGCCGCTCTGGTCTTATCTACATCAACCCCGTGACGAAAGGATTCTGAGGATGAGCGAGAGGACCAGTTACGCGCCCGGCACCCCCTGCTGGGTCGACCTGTCGACCCCCGACCTGGACGCGGCCGAGGGCTTCTACCGCGAGCTCTTCGGCTGGGAGATACCGGAGCTGCCCAACTCGGCGGAAATGGGCGGCTACCGCCGGGCGAACCTCGGCGGCCGCGACGTCGCCGGGGCGATGCCCCTAATGGACCGGGGGCAGGAGGGGCAGCCGCCGGCCTGGAGCACCTACATCTCAGTCGACGACGCCGACGCGATCGCCCGCGCCGTCCAGGAAAACGGCGGCACGATGATCGCCGAGCCGATGGAAGTGGCCAGCTACGGCCGCCTCGCGATCTTCACCGACCCCGAGGGCGCCTTCTTCGGGATCTGGGAGCCCGCCGACTTCGCCGGATCGGAGCTGGTCAACGAGCCCGGCGCGTTCTCCTGGAACGAGCTCGAGACGCGCGACCCGGGGGCGGCGAAGGAGTTCTACGGCCGCGTCTTCGGCTGGGAGTTCGAAGAGGAGGCGATGGGGGAGAAGACCTACAACGTGGCGACGGTCGACGGCGCTCAGGTCGCCGGCATCGCCGACGTCAGGGGCCGGATCCCCGACGAGGTCCCGGCGCACTGGATGGTCTACTTCGCCACTGCCGAGGTGGACGAGGCAGTGGCGAAGATCAAGGAGCTCGGCGGGCAGGTGATGTTCGGCCCTATCGACATCCCCGCCGGTCGCTTCGCGATGGTCGCCGATCCCGCCGGCGCCGCCTTCGCGGTGATCAACCCGCGTTAGAGCTGGCCGAGGTCGGCGACCGCTTCCGCGGGGTCGCCGGTCTCGCCCTCGTCCTCCCATTCGGCGGGCTGGCCGAGGGAGGCGCTCTTGACGATCTTGAGGCCGAGCATCGCGCACTTCATCCGCGTCGCCGAGATGTCGATTCCGAGCAGCTCGAGGACGAACTCCTTCGGCAGCCGCAGCAGCTCCTCGCGGCTCTTGCCGACCAGCTCGTCGGTCAGCAGCGAGGTGGCGGCGGTGGAGATCGCGCAGCCCTTGCCCTCGAAGGCGACCGCAGTGACGCGGTCGTCGGCGTCGAGCTTGATCGTCACGTGCTGCTCGTCGCCGCAGAACGGATTCGTGTCCTCGAACTCGAGGTCGGGCTCGTCGAGGTGCCCGAAGTTATGGGGGCGCTTGTAGTGCTCGAGGATCTGGTCGCGGTAGAGCTCGTCCATCCATCCGAGGCTACCGCAGCGGTTTCCCAAGACATCTAGAGTGATCGGGGTACTTCAACCTTGGGAGGGAAGATGTTCGCCAGTCGCCGTACCGTGTCAACCGCACTTGTCGTTCTCGCCGCCGCGGCCATGCTCGCGTTCCCGGCCTTCGGAGCCGGCGCCGGGAAGAGCCCGACCACCGTGGTCATGGGCTTCAAACTTCCCGCCTGGCACGGCAAGCTCAAGTCTCCGAAGAGCGCCTGCGTCAGCGGCCGCAAGGTCAAGCTGTACCGCAAGAAAAACGGCAAGACGGTGCTGCTGGGCAGCGACCGCAGCAACTCCAAGGGCGGCTGGGCGGTCCTGATCGGCTCGAAGATCCCGCGCGGCTACTACTTCGCGACGGCCACCGCGAACGCCAAGTGCAAGGGCGACAAATCCGCGGTCCTGCAGGTAGCCGGCTGAGCGGCTAGAGACCGAAGACGCGGCGCGCGTCTTCGAGGCCGTCGACGAGGCGGTCGATCTCCTCGGTCGTCGTGTAGACGCCGAAGCTGGCGCGCGCCGTGGCGGCGATCCGCAGCCGGTCCATCAACGGCTGGGCGCAGTGGTGGCCGGCGCGGACGGCGACGCCGTGGCGGTCGAGGATCTCGGAGACGTCGTGGGCGTGGATGCCCTCGATCTCGAAGGAGACGGGGCCGAGGCGGCCGGCGCCGCGGGGCGGGCCGAAGACGCGCAGGCCGGGGACCTCGGCGACCCGCTCGAGCGCGTAGTCGGCGATCTGCTCCTCGTGCGCGCGCACGGCGTCCATGTCGACCATGTCGAGCCAGCGGAAGGCGGAGGCCATCCCGATCGCCTGCGCGATCGCCGGCGTCCCCGCCTCGAAGCGCGCCGGCACGTCGGCGTAGGTCGTGCCCTCCTTGGTGACCTTGCGAATCATCGAGCCGCCGCCGAGGAAGGGCGGCATCTCCCGCAGCAGGTCGAGTTTCGTCCAGAGCACGCCGATCCCGGTCGGGGCGTAGAGCTTGTGGCCGGTGATCGCGTAGAAGTCGGCGCCGAGGGCGGCCATGTCGAGCGGCATCTTCGGCGCCGCCTGGGCGCCGTCGACGAGCACCTTGGCGCCGGCGGCGTGGCTCAGCCGCGCGATCTCGGCGATCGGATTCTCGGTCCCGAGCACGTTGGAGACATGGGTGACGGCGACCAGCTTCGGCCCGCGCTCTAGCAGCGCCGCGAAAGCGTCCATGTCCAGGTGTCCCTCGTCGTCGATTGGCGCCCAGTCGATCTCGGCGCCGGCCCGCTCGGCCAGTTGCTGCCAGGGGACGATGTTGGAGTGGTGCTCCATCTCGGTGAGGACGATGCGGTCGCCCGCGCCGACGTTGGCGTCGCCCCAGGCGCGGGCGACGAGGTTGATCGCCTCGGTCGCGTTGCGGACGAAGACGACCTCGCGGCGGTCGGCGGCGCCGATGTGGTCGGCGACCGTGGCCCGCGCCCCCTCGTAGGCTTCGGTCGCCTCGGCCGAGAGGGTGTGGGAGCCGCGGTGGACGTTGGAGTGGTGGCGCCGCTCGTAGCGGTCGACCGCCTGGATCGAGGCCAGCACCCGCTGGGCGCTGGCGCCGCTGTCGAGGTAGGCGACCGGCTGGCCGTTGACCTCGCGCTCGAGCGCCGGGAAGGAGGCGCGGATCTTCTCGATCGCGATCGGCGCCACGCTCGGGCTCTTGGCGCTCACCGGCTCCATCGCGAAGAGGTCAGGCGGCGGCGCCTGCCTCTACCTCCTCTTTGATCCAGCCGTAGCCCTTCTCCTCGAGCACGCCGACCAGCTCCGGCCCGCCTTCTTTGACGATCCGGCCCTGGTACATGACGTGGACCGCGTCGGGTTTGACCATGTGGAGGATGCGCTGGTAGTGGGTGATGATGAGGACGCCCATGTCCGGCCCGGCGAACTTGTTGACGCCCTCGGCGACGGTGCGCAGGGCGTCGATGTCGAGGCCGGAGTCGGTCTCGTCCAGGACCGCGATCTCCGGTTGCAGCAGAGCCAGCTGCAGCAGCTCCATCCGCTTCTTCTCGCCGCCGGAGAAGCCCTCGTTGAGGTAGCGGCTGGAGAAGTCTTTGGGGATGTTCGCCAGCTCCATCGCCTCCTGGGCGACGCGGGCGAAGTCTTTGATCTTGATCTGCGGTTCGCCGCGGTTCTCGCGCTGGGCGTTGATGATCATCCGCAGGTACTTGCTGACCGAGACGCCGGGGATCGCGACGGGGTACTGGAAGGCCATGAAGAGGCCGGCCTGGGAGCGGTCCTCGGGGGCGGCCTCGGTGATGTCCTCGCCCTTGAAGGTGATCGTGCCCTCGGTCACCTCGAGCGCCGGGTGGCCCATGATCACGTTGGCGAGCGTCGACTTGCCGGAGCCGTTGGGGCCCATCAGGGCGTGGACCTTGCCCTTCTCGACGTCGAGATCGAGGCCTTTGAGGATCTTCTTGTCCTCGACCTCTACGTGCAGGTTCCGTATCTCCAGCTCAGCCATTTCGCTCCGTTTCTGGGGGTTTCTGAAGTTTTAGGCGGCGCTGCCGATGGCGGCGACGCGCTTCGCTGCGCTCTGGTCGGAGAACTCGACCAGCTCGGCCAGGGTGGTCCCGGCCAGCGCCTTGGTGACGCCGCCCTGGACTCGCATCCAAAGCAGCTTCGTCGAACAGGCCTGGTCGCCGTCTGACTCGTGCGAGCAGAGCACTTTGCCTTCCGGGGTGTCGTGGAAACACTCCATCGGCGCGATCTGGCCTTCCAGGGCCTCGACCACCGAGTCCATCGTGATCTCCTCGGCGGGCTTCGCCAGGCGGTAGCCGCCGTGGGCGCCGCGGGTGGAGGTGACGAGGTCGGCCTTGCGCAGTTTCGCCACCAGGTGCTCCAAGTAGGAGAGGGGCAGGTTCTCCGCTTCGGCGACGGAGCCCAGGCTGACCGGTTGCGAGCCAGGCTGGCGGCCCAGCTCGACCATCAGGCGCACTCCGTACTCGGCTTTGGTCGAGAACAGCATCGAACTCAAATCCTACTGAAGAGGTCGGTTATGGCCCCGCCAGGTGATCAGGGCTCGATCAGGCCACGGCGGATCGCGTAGCGGACGAGCTCGACCCGGTCGCGCATGCCGAGCTTGCGCATCGCGTTGGCGCGGTGGTTCTCGACCGTCTTCTCGGAGAGGTGGAGGACCTCCGCGATCTGCTTCGTCGTGTGGGCCTCGGCGACGAGCTTGACGATCTCCTCCTCGCGAGGGGTCAGCTCCTCTTCGCCGCTGGAGCCGCGCTCGAGCACGTCCTTGATCAGCGTCCGCTGCGCCTCGGGGGTGAGGAAGGGCTCGCCGCGCTCAACCGCCCGGATCGCCGCCAAGAGATCGGTATCGGCCTGCGCCTTCAGCACGTAGCCGGAGGCCCCCGCTTTCAGCGCCTCGAACAGGTAGCGCTCGTCGTCGTGCATCGAGAGGATCAGGACCGATACCTCCGGCGCCTGCTTCTTGATCTCCCGCGTCGCCTGCAATCCCGTCAGCTTCGGCATTTTCACGTCGAGGATCGCCAGGTCGGGCCGCTCCCGCACCGCCAGGTCGCGCGCCTCAGCGCCGTCGCCCGCCTCGGCGACGACCTCGATGTCCGGCTGGCGCTCCAGCAGCAGCCGGATCCCGGAGCGGACGATCCCGTGGTCGTCGGCGATCAGGATCCTCATTGCGCCGATTCTCCCGGCACGGCGAGGCGGACCGTGGTGCCGGCGTCGGGGCGGGACTCGATCGTCAGCTCGCCGCCGACGAGGAGGGCGCGCTCGCGCATGCCGCCGATCCCGAGGCCGTGCTGCTGGGCGTCGAAGGCGAAGCCGCGGCCGTCGTCGGTCACCTCGAGGGCGACGCCGCCGTCCTCGGCGCGGCGCAGCCGCACCTCGACCCGGGTAGCACCGCTGTGCCGGGCGGCGTTGGAGAGTGCCTCCTGGGCGACGCGGTAGACGACCAGCTGGGCGTCGTCGCCGAGGTCGGAGAAGTCGCCTTCGACCTCGAGACGGGCGTCCATCTCGCCACGGCCGAGCTGCTCGACCTGGCCGCCGATCGCGGCCGCCAGGCCGAGGTCGTCGAGCGCCGTCGGGCGCAGCTGGCGGGCGAGCGAGAGCAGCTCCCTCATCGCCTGGTTGGCGAGCGCCTTCGTGTCGGCGATTTCGCTCTCGAGCTCGGGCGGCGCCGCCTCGCGCGCAGCCTCCAGCCGCAGCAGCAGCCCGGTCAGCGACTGGTTCACCTCGTCGTGGAGGTCGCGGGCAACCCGCGCCCGCTCCTCCTCCTGCGCGTGGAGGGCAGCCGAGCCGGCTCGCCGCCGCTCGGCCTCCAGCCGCCGCATCATCCGCAGGAAGGCGAGCTCGATCCGCTCCACCTCCTCGGTCTCGCCGACGCCGTCGATCGAGGGGGGGAGGTGGAGGCGCGGGGAGGAGAGGTCGACCTTCTCCATCGCCTCGATCAGGTCCTCGAGCGGCCGCAGCCGCCGTCGCTCCCGGACCAGCGCCAGGATCAGCGCCACGACCACGAGGCAGAGCCCGATCACCAGCAAGGTCATGGCGCAAGCCTAGGGGTCAGCCCCGGGTGGGTAGGGGGATTCCCCCTATAGGCGAATTCACGCTTTCGCCGCATACTTGACCGACACCCCGACTCTCAGGAGCGATCACCAGATGACCACCACCAAGCAATCCACCTGGGGCGCAACGCTGCGAACCACGATCCTCATGGCCGCCCTCGGCGGTCTGCTCGTGGTCATTGGCGCCGCGATCGGCGGCCCCAGCACCGCGCTCACCTTCCTCTTTATCGCCCTGGCGATCAACTTCTTCGCCTACTTCTTCAGCGACAAAATGGCGCTGAAGATGAGCCGGGCCGAGCCGATCGACGAGTCGGAGGCGCCGCGGCTCTACCAGATCGTCCGCGAACTGACGACGCGCGCGGACCTGCCGATGCCGCGCCTCTACATGATCCCCCAGGACCAGCCGAACGCCTTCGCCACCGGCCGTAACCCGAAGCACTCGGCGGTGGCGGTGACCCGCGGGATCACCAAGCTCCTCTCCGAGGACGAGCTGCGCGGCGTCCTCGCCCACGAGCTCACGCACATTCGCAACCGCGACATCCTGATCCAGTCGGTCGCCTCGGCGATCGGCGCGGCGATCACCTACCTCGCCTACATGTTCATGTGGTTCGGCGGCGACGACAACTCCCCGCTCAGCCTCGTCGCCGGTCTGGCGATGGTCCTTCTGGCCCCGATCGCGGCGAGCATCATCCAGCTCTCGATCTCGCGCCAGCGCGAGTACGCGGCCGACGCCGGCGGTGCCGAAATCTGCGGCAACCCGGAGTCGCTGGCGAGCGCGCTGCTGCGGCTCGAGCAGGGTGCCGCGGCGATGCCGATGCAGGTCAACCAGGCGGCCGAGCCCCTCTACATCGTCAAGCCCTTCTCGGGCAAGGGCATGGCCAGCCTCTTTTCGACCCACCCCCCGATCGAGGAGCGGGTCCGCCGCCTCCGCCAGATGCGCCCGAGCTTCAGCTAGACCACAGCTTCTCGGGAAGTCAAAGCGGCCTCGGGACCCTTCCCCGGGGCCGCTTTTTCCTTTGGCGATAGGACCCTCAGGTGCCGCGATTGGGCCACCAGAGGGAGCCGTCGTAGACCAGGATCAGCGCGGAGTTCGGCGTTACCTGGGCGCCGCCGCCGATGTTGGTGCCGCCTTCGCCGGGGCCCTGTATCTGGACCGGCCCGACCCCCGGCTCGGATTCCTGCCCGATGAGGATGACTGGCCCGGTAAAGCCGTCGGCGGGGGGTTTGATCGTCGCGATCAGCGGTTCGTCTTCTTCTTCCCCGACCCCGGTGACGAAGTGGATGAAGTGCGTCACCTTGATCGTCGAGTTTTTTACGCTGACCCTGAATTTGGGGCCAACCTGACTGAATGGGTAACTGGTATTGATCATCAGCCGAGCATAATTCGCGCATTGCGACGCGACTTCGGAGTCTGGCTATACTTTTTGAAGTAAAAGCTGATCCGGATTAGGGGATTTAAAAATGGCCATCGACATCGAGCGCGCGAACACGATCGAGGAGATCGAACCCTTCGAGGCTGCCGAGGAGATCAACGGCGGCGACATCGTCTTGATCGACACGCGCGAGCCGCACGAGTACCAGGAGGCCCACCTCGAGGGTGGGAAGCTGGTGCCGCCTGGGCTGCTGGCCGATGAAATCGCCACCGCTGCGCCTGACAAAGCCGCGCGGACGATCCTCTATTGCCGCTCCGGCAACCGCTCGGCGATCGCCGCCGCGCAGCTGCAGCAGCTCGGCTACGAGAACGTCGCCTCGATGAGCGGCGGCATCATCCAGTGGCAGGAGCAGGGGCTGCCGGTCGTCGCCGCGCACGGCATGACTCCGGAGCAGCGCGATCGCTACTCGCGGCACACGCTGCTGCCCGAGGTCGGCGTCGACGGTCAGGTGAAGCTGCTGAACGCGAAGGTGCTGCTGCTCGGCGCCGGCGGGCTCGGCGCCCCGACCGCGCTCTACCTCGCCGCCGCCGGTGTCGGAACGATCGGCCTCGTCGACGACGACGTCGTCGACGCCTCCAACCTGCAGCGCCAGGTGATCCACAACACCGAACGGATCGGGATGGCGAAGACCGCCTCCGCCCGCATCTTCATCGAAGGGCTGAACCCCGACGTCAACGTCATCGAGCACAACGGCCGCCTCGACGCCAGCAACATCCTCGAGGTGATGAAGGACTACGACATCGTCGTCGACGGCGCCGACAACTTCCCGACGCGCTACCTGCTGAACGATGCCTCGGTGCGGCTGAAAAAGCCGGTCGTCTCCGCCTCGATCCTCGGCTTCGACGGGCAGATTTCGACCTTCGTCCCTTTCGAGGGTCCCTGCTACCGCTGCCTCTACCCGACGCCGCCGCCGGCCGAGCTGGCGCCGAGCTGCTCCGCCAACGGGGTGCTCGGGGTGATGGCTGGGACGATGGGCACCCTGCAGGCCAACGAGGTGATCAAGCTCGTGCTCGGCAAGGGCAACCCGCTGATCGGCCGCCTGCTCCTCTACGAGGCACTCGGCACTACCTTCACCGAGCTCAAAGTTCGCCGCGACCCCGACTGCCCGATCTGCGGCGAGAACGCCGAGGAGATCCCGGAGTCGGAGATGGGCCAGTTCCCCGACTACGACGCATTCTGCGCCGGCGCGGGTGGCGACCGGCAGTCGATTGCCTAGGTAGGATTCCGCAACTTATGGCGACCGTTCGCATCCCCCCAGTGCTGCGCCCGAAAACGGGTGGGCAGGCCGAGGTCGAGGCCGGCGGCTCCGACGTCGGCGAGGTGCTGCGCTCGCTGACCGGCGAGTTCCCGGACACCCAGGCCCAGCTTTTCGGCGAGGACGGCGAGCTCAACCGCTACGTCAACGTCTACCTCAACGACGAGGACGTGCGGGTGCTGCAGGGGCTCGAGACTGCGGTCAAAGACGGCGACAACGTCGTGATTTTGCCGGCGATGGCCGGCGGCGCCTCCTAGCGCTCAGTGGTCTAGGACCAGCCCGAGGAACTGCTTCGTCCGCTCCTCGCGGGGGCTGTCGAGGACCTGCGCCGGCGGGCCCTCCTCGACGATGACGCCGCCGTCCATGAAGACGAGCTTGCCGCCCACCTCGCGGGCGAACCCCATCTCGTGGGTGACCACGACCATGGTCATGCCGTCCTCGGCCAGCTGGCGCATGACCGCGAGCACCTCGCCGACCAGCTCCGGGTCGAGGGCGCTGGTCGGCTCGTCGAACAGCATCAGCTTGGGGTCCATGGCCAGGGCGCGGGCGATCGCCACCCGCTGCTGCTGGCCGCCCGACAGCTGGGCCGGGTAGACGTCGGCCTTCTCGGCCAGCCCGACCTGGTCGAGCAGCTTCCGGGCCCGCTCCCGGGCCGCGTCCTTGGAGACCCCGCGGACCTGGCAGGGGGCCTCGCAGATGTTCTCCAGCGAGGTCATGTGGGGGAACAGGTTGAACCGCTGGAAGACCATGCCGATCTCGGCCCGCTTGCTTGAGATCTCCTTCTCCTTGAGCTCGTAGAGCTTGTCGCCCTCCTGCCGGTAGCCGACCAGGCGCCCGTCGACCCACAGCCGGCCGGCGTTCATCTTCTCGAGGTGGTTGATGCAGCGCAGGAGGGTCGACTT
>DASTYZ010000026.1:0-5738 GCA_035764545.1 Solirubrobacterales bacterium
GGCCGGCATGACAAAGAGGGCGAGGTCATTTTGGAGGTAATCGACACCGGCACCGGCATCCCGGCGGGGGAGCTGGAGCGCGTCTTCGAGCGCTTCTACCGCCGCAGCGAGTCGCGCAAGCAGGAGGGCTTCGGCCTCGGCCTGGCGATCGCGCGGCGGATGGTCGACGTGATGGGCGGCCGGATCGGGGCCGAGTCGGTGGAGGGGGAGGGGAGCACCTTCTGGGTCCGCCTCCCGGTCGCGCAACCGAGCCCGACCCCGGTCGCATGAGCAGCGGTCGCATCCTCATCGCCGACGACGAGCCCTCGGTCCGCGACTCGGTCGGCTACGCGCTGGTCCAGGAGGGGTTCGAAGTGACCCCGGCGGCCGACGGCGACGAGGCGACGAGCCTGCTCGGCGACGGCGTCCCCTTCGACCTGCTGATCCTCGACATCATGATGCCGGGGCCGAGCGGGCTCGACATCTGCCGCGACGTCCGCTCCCGCAGCGCCGTCCCGATCATCGTCCTCACCGCCAAAGACGCCGAGGTCGACAAGGTGGTCGGGCTCGAGGTCGGGGCCGACGACTACGTCACCAAGCCCTTCTCGGTGCGCGAGCTGCTGGGCCGGGTGCGGGCGCAGCTGCGCCGCCGCGAACTCGACCGGGCGCCGCTCTCCCAGGCGGTGAAGATCGAGTCCGGCCCGGTCTCGATCGACCTCGTCCGCCATGTCGCCACCGTCCGCGGTGTGCCCGTCAACCTCACCCGCTCGGAGTTCCAGCTGCTGCGTCTTTTGGTCGCTCGCCCGGGGGAGGTTTTCTCCCGCGCCCAGATCATGGAGGAGCTCTGGCAGACCGAGTTCGACGGCGACGAGCGCGCCTGCGACGTCCATATCTCTAACCTGCGTCAAAAGGTCGAGCGCGACCCGCAGAAGCCGGAGCTGGTTCTGACGGTGCGCGGCGTTGGCTATAAGTACAACCCAGACGCCAACTAGGAAAGAGGCCCTATGCCATTGGTACCGATGGTCGTCGAGCAAACGGCTCGCGGCGAGCGTTCATTCGACATCTACAGCCGCCTGCTCGCGCAGCGGATCGTCTTCCTCGGCGAACCGGTGACCGAGGACCTCGCCAACCTGATCATCGCCCAGCTGTTGCACCTCGAGGCCGAGGACCCCGACAAGGACGTCAGCCTCTACATCAACTCCCCCGGTGGCTCCGCCTACGCTGGCCTGGCGATCTACGACACGATGCAGTTCGTCAAGCCCGACGTGCAGACGATCTGTTACGGGATCGCGATGTCGGCCGGGTCACTGATCCTCACCGGCGGCGCCGCCGGCAAACGGATGGCGCTGCCCAACAGCCGCATCCTCATCCACCAGCCAAGCGGCGGCTTCGAAGGCCAGTCGAGCGACATCGAGATCCACGCCAAAGAGATCCTCGCCCTGCGCGAGCGGCTCGACCAGATCTACGTCAAGCACACCGGCCAGTCGGCGGAGCAGATCCACACCGACATGGAACGCGACAAATTCTTCCAGCCTCAGCAGGCGGTCGAGTACGGCCTGATCGACCGGGTGATCGAGTCGCATGAGTTCCAGGCGGGGGTAGCCGCCGGCAGCAACGGCTCAGGGAGCTAGCCGGCGCCAGGCCCAGAGGCCGGCGATCGCGGCACCGCCGCCGGAGAGGATGCCGCCGATGCCCGCCTGGCGGGTCTCGGGGCGACGGGCGGAGACGCCGAGGGCGACGGCGTCGGCGAGGTCGCAGACGCTGGAGACGAGGATCGTGGTGCGCAGCGCCCCGGGGTCGTTGCGTGCGGCCAGGGTCATGGCGCCGATCGCGATGTCCCTGCCGCCGCCGAGCTTGGCCATCGCTTCGCCCTGGGCGTCGGTGGTGCCGAAACGCAGCGCCCGCAGGGCGGGTTGGGTCGCGAAGAAGATGCCGAGGCCCATCGCGAGGCGGCTCGCGCCGATCCCCAGGGCCACCTGCCGTGCCGTCGAGTCCATAGGTACATCCTTACCCACCTCGCCGGTTCGCGATCATGGGGTGGTGGCAGAGGGCGACACGATCCTGCGGCTAGCCCGGCGCTTCGAGTCGACCCTGCTGGGGGAGACCGTGGCGGCGTCGGCGCCGAACCCGCGCGGGAAGGCGGCGCGGATCGAGCGGCTCGACGGTTGCACGCTCGAAGGGGTCGAGTCGCGGGGCAAGCACCTGCTGCTCGACTTCGGCGAGCTCTCGCTGCACTGTCACCTGGGGATGAGCGGCGGCTGGCACTTCTACCGACCCCGCTCCCGCTGGCGCCGCCCCCGCTCGTCGGCCTGGGCGGTGCTCTCGAACGAGGAATGGGAGGCGGTCCAGTTCGGCGGCCCGACGCTGTTGGTGGGACCGACCGAGCGCGTGCGCCGCAATCCCCAGTGGACGCGCCTCGGCCCCGACATCCTCGCCGCGGACTTCGACCCCAAGACGGTGATCCCGGCGCTGCGCGCCGATCCGACCCGCGGCCTCGGCGATGCCCTGCTCGACCAGCATCTCGTCGCCGGCATCGGCAACATCTTCAAGAGCGAGGCATGCTTCGCCGCCCGCGTCGACCCCTGGCGAGCGGTCGGCGACGTCTCCGACGAGGAGCTGCGGAGGGTCCTGGTCGCCGCCCGCGAGCAGATGCTGAGCGCGGTCGAGCGCGGTACGCGCCACAACTTCCAGATCTACAAACGCCGCCAGAGCGTCTGCCCGTCCTGCCGCGGCCCGGTCTCCTCTCGCGGCCAGGGCGACGCCAACCGCACGACCTACTGGTGTCCGCGTTGCCAAGGCTGAGGCGGCGGCGCCGGGCCAAGGCACCGGCGCTGCGAGCGCGGCCGGCTTCCTACTACCTCGTCGCCGGCATCCAGCTCGAGGAGGAGATGGAGCGCCTGCGGGCGCTGCCGGTGTTTGCCGAGGGACCGCTGGCCTCGCGACGGCCCGAGCTGAAGGTGCGGCGGGCCAGCCGCAAACCCAACCGCCTCGGCTTCGCCGTCCCAAGCGAGTTCCGCCTCTCCGTCACTGCCTACCCGGGCATCAGGCTGGGCGACGTCCTCGAGACGCTCCTGCACGAGCTCGTCCACCTCCACGTCGGCCGCGCCAAGGAAGCCCACGGCTGGCACGGCCCGACCTTCAAGCGCACGCTGGCGCAGGCGATGCGCGAGGCCTACGGCGTCACGATCCCGATCCCGCGCGCGACTCTCCACGGCCCGTACGCGGAGGCAATCGAGGTGGCAATTCCGCGAGACCGCAAAACTCCTTCTTGAGGAAGGATTTTTGCGGTCTCGCGACTTAGCTCTGCCCCTCTTCCTCCTCCCACCGCCGTTTCTCGCGCATGCGGTGGACGAGGAGGACGAGGATCACGACCAGGGCCGGGGCGAAGACCGGCAGCGCCACCAGGGCGCTGTGGTGGGCGAGCGGCAGGATCACCTGCCGCCGCCGTGCTGGAAGCCGGCGATGCCGGGGAGCCGCAGGCGTCGCCGCCGCGACGCCGGCCGCAGCCCCACCGCCAGCCGGTGCAGGCCCCAGGCGAGGAGGACGAGCAGCGAGAGCGCGATCCCGGCGACGACCGAGTAGGCGAGGGCGGTGAGAAACGGTGGCCCGGGTTTGGCCTCGCGCTGCAGCAGCTGGTGCTCGTCGCTGAAGCTGCGGGTGAAGCTCGCCGGCGCCGGCGTTTCGCCGACCGGAATCGCCTCGTCGCGCGGCAGGTAGATCGGCAGCGCGGTCAGCGAGTTCTCGTCGTGGAGGCGGATCATCGCCTTCCAGTTTCCGTAGACCGGGATCGGCTCGGTCGAGCGGTAGACGCCCGGCGCGGTCCGCTCCAGCGGCGCGACGACGAGGCCGCCGCCCTGCCAGGCGGTGACGTCGAACCACTCGGCGTCAGCCGCGGAATCGGGCGGGCTCATGCGGACGGTCGCCTCGACTTCGCGCCCGGGGCCGTTGCCGACGTCGCGCAGCGCGACCTGGGCGCTGACGCCGTCCTGGGTCGGCGTGTAGAGGCCGTAGCCGACCAGGGCGGCGAGTACAGCGGCGCTGCAGACGGCGGCCCGGCGCAGCTGCGGCGAGCGCGGCTGCGGGATCGGCGAGAGGTGGGTGCCGATCCAGGCGCCGATCGTGGCCCCCGAGATCGCCGCGGCAAAGCCGACGATCGCGATTTCCGGGAAGGCCGACTCGGGCCAGGGGAGGGGCATCCAGACATGGGACCAGGCCCACTCGGCGGCGAGACCGATGGTGCCGATGCCGAGGCCGGAGATGAGCCCGAAGCGCAGCGGCTTCTGAGTCGAGACGAAGAGCGCGACCACCTCGACCACGGCGGCCTCGGCGAGGTAGAGCGGGAAGTGGGGCGTCGTCTGCCCGAGCACCGGCCCGACCAGCAGCGCCAGGATGCCGCGCAGGAGGATGAAGAACCCGGCCGCGCCGAAGGCGGCACCGGGGCCAGCGTAGGTCCGCGCCAGGACCAGACCGACGCCGGCCGCCAGCATCAGCATGATCGGCTGGAAGATCAACTGGAACTGCGGGACGCCGAAGTCGAACTCGGCCTGGAAGGTCGAGAGGCCCAGCATCAGGCCGCCGGTGAGGGCGATCGCGCGGGCCATCTTCGAGTGGAGGAGCTCCTCCAGCGGGGTGTCGTCGGAGGCGTTGGCACGGATCCCCTCGACCGAGAGGATGGCGATCCCGACCAGGGTCATCGCCGCGCCGCCGATCAGCATCAGGTGGGTCGGGCCCCAGAGGGTCACGTCCTGGCCGAAGAGCCGGTGCCAGATGTCGTCGAGCGGGAAGCCGATCAGGGAGAAGGCACCGCAGGCGCAGATCAGGACGCCACCGAGCGGCGCGTACCAATCGCGGCCGAGCCGGATCGAGACCGTGCTCGGTCGCGCCTTCGGCAGGACCATCGCGAAGAAGCCGGCGCTGAAGATGCCGAAGAGGCCGGCGAGGATGAAGTAGTGGGCGGGGTTGGCGAGGGGGCCGGCGTCGCGGCCGTTGTCGATGTGGACCGAGATGTCCCAGTACATGCCGAAGACCGCGGTCAGCAGCGAGGCGGTCGCCACGGCCGAGGGGAAGGCGACCCAGCCCGGGAGGCCGGAGGCGCGTTCGCTGTGGTCGGCGAGGCGCTGCAGGATCTGCACCCGGCCGGTGCGGTGACCGAGGCCGAGGAAGAGGAGCGCGCCGGTGACGATCGTCGCGGCCGTCGTCGCGATGACGATCTGGGCGATCTCGGCGCCGCCGGCCGGGGGAGCGGCCGCGGCGAGGATCGTTGCGAAGTCGAAGTTCATAAGGGAGTCCTTAAGTGGATTGCCAGAAGCTTGTTCCCACATAAACGTTACCTCAAACGAGGTTACATTCAATATGTAGACTCGTCACATGGCGAAGAAACCCAGCACTGACGCCGATTCGGTCGCCGTAGAGGCAGATCTCACGGTCGAGCAGCTCGCCTACGAGACCGGGATGTCGGTCCGCAACATCCGCAACCACCAGTCCCGCGGCCTGCTGCCGCCGCCCGAGGTCCGCGCCCGGGTCGGCTACTACGGGCCCGAGCACGTCGCCCGCCTGCGCCTGATCCAGGAGATGCAGTCGGAGGGGTTCAAGCTGAGCGCGATCTCCCGCCTGATCGGCGAGCACGGCGCCGACGCCGACCGCTTCGTCGGCCTGCGCCAGGCCGTCACCGCGCCCTTCGACGACGAGGCGCCCGAGGTCCTCACTCTGGAGGAACTGAACGAGCGCTTCGGCGGCGACGAGCCCAAGATCCTCGCCAA
>DASTYZ010000027.1:0-21865 GCA_035764545.1 Solirubrobacterales bacterium
GGCCCTCGTTCTCGGGGGCGGCGTCAAAGCCGGTCCCGTCGTCGCCGACGACGATCCGCACCACGCCGTCGGCGAGCTTCGCCTCCAACGTCGCGTGCGTGGCGGCGGCGTGCTTGACGACGTTGTTCAGCGCCTCCTGGACGAGCCGGTAGATGACCCGCTCCTCCTCACCGGAGAGCTCGCCCTCGAGCTCGATCTCGGCCGTCACCTCCAAGCCGCCGCGGGCTTCGGCTTCTTCAGCCAGCGCCAACAGCGCCCCCGCCAGGCCGAGGCGCTCGAGCGAGGCGGGCCGGAGGTCGTTGATCAGGCGGCTGAGCTCGTTGATCTGCCCCTCGAGGCGATTCACCGTCTCCACCGCCGCGGCGGCGATCTTCTCCGGGCGGTCGGGGGCCTTGCTCTGCAGCGCGGTCGCCAGGGAGATGCGAATCGCGGCCAGCCCCTGCAGGGTCTCGTCGTGCAGCTCGCGGGCCCAACGCTGCCGCTCGTTCTCGCCGACCTCCATCCGCTGCTGCAGGCGTTCGGACTCCACCGTCTGCGCCGTCGCCACCGCCGTCGCGGCGCTGGCCGCGAAGGACTCCAGCAGGCGCAGGTCCTCCTCGTCGAATTCGTCCCCGCCGGCTTCGCGGTCGAGTGCGACCAGGGCGCCGACGGCGCGGCCGCGGAAGAGCAGCGGCACCACCAGCGCCGCCTCGGCGCCGACGCGCTCGCGCAGCCGCGCCTCCGAAGGCGGTGAGCCGCGCTTCAGGTGCTGGGCGACCCGCTCCTGCATCGCCGCCTGAAAGACCGCGTCCTCGGTCGGGATCGTCAGCTGTTCCACCTCCGGGCCGACCTCGCCCGCCTGCGCCGCCAGGACCAGACGGTCGCCCCGGCGCAGCAGCACCAGCAGCGTCTTCGCCTCGACCAGAGCGCGGGCGCGCTTGACGATCAGGTCGAGGACCCGGGCGACGTCGATCTCGCCGCCGACCGCGCGGGCGATGTCGACAGAGGTCTCGGCCTGGCGCAGCGCCTGCTCGACCTCGGCCTCGCGCTCGCTGAGGCTGGTGTAGAGGCGAGCGTTCTCGATCGCGATCCCGGCCCAGGTGGCGAGCGTCCGCGCCGAGCGCTCGTCGGCCTCGTCGAACTCCTCCGCCCCCCGCTTCTCGGTCATGTAGAGGTTGCCGTAGGCCTCGCCGCGAATCGTGATCGGGACACCTAGGAAGGAGTGCATCGGGGGGTGACCGGGCGGAAAGCCGTAGGCGTGGGGATGCTGGTTGACGTCGCGCAGGCGCAGCGGCGAGGGCTCGCGGATCAGCTCTCCGAGGAGGCCACGGCCGCGGGGCAGGTTGCCGATCGCCCGCCTGGTCTCGTCGTCGATGCCGAGGTAGATGAAGCGCTCCAGCTCCTTGCGGTCGCGGTCGAGGACCCCGAGGGCCGCGTACTCAGCGCCGGTCAGCTCGCGCGCCGCCTCGACCACCGAGCGCAGCACGGACTCGAGGTCCAGCTCGGAGAGAAGCGTGGTGCCGACGTCGATCAGCCGCTGGGACCGATCCCTCCCGTCACCGGGCGAAGACCGGTCGGTTGATTCCATTCATCCAATATCGCACCTTTGCTGTGGACTTTCCCGGATGTCCGGGCTGGCAGCGCGGCCTAGATTCGATCCATGATCGGTGAGGACCAGGAATGTCCGCGCTGCCACCAGCCGGCGACCGGGACGGCAAAGAGGCGCGGGCACTGCACCTCCTGCGGGGCCACCCTGGTGGCCGCTCACGCCCTCAAGGAGGGAGCGGTTCGCTTCTACCTCTACGGCCGGGCTCGGCGTCAGGCGGCGACGTCGCGGCGATCGAAGAGCCAGGCGCCCAGCGTCGCCAAGACCAGCCCGGCGAGGACGACGCCGATGAAGGAGACGGGTTCGATCCCGTCCTCGATCGCGTTTCCGTAGTACCTGAAGACCGAGGAGTAGCGAACCCAGTCGAGGCCCGGATCGAGCCTGCCGACCAGGTCGATCACGTACATCGCCACCAGCACTCCCGCCACCGAACCGGTGACGATCGAGGTCCGTAGGGAGAAGCCGCTGACGACGATCCCGAGGCCGGCGAAGAGCAGGCCTAGCGGCCAAACGCTGGCGAAGCCAGCCGCTGCCGGGCCGGCGGCGAGGCCGGCGCCGGCGAGCACGCTCCCGAGCATCGTCAGCACCCAGCTCACGGCGAGGACCGCGGCGAGCTCGACGGCGGTCGCCAGGAAGCCGGCGGCGCAGAGGCGCCGCCGTGAGACCGGGGCGGAGAGCAGGACGTCGAGGCGGCCGCTTTCGGCGGCGCCGGAGAGGCCGCTCGCGACCGCGCGGACCGCGAGGTAGCCGAGCGCCAGCGGCACGATCAGGCTCAACATCTCGGCGTGCAGGTACTGCTCGACGTTGGTCAGCTGGCCGATCCCGAACGCTTCCTTCAGCCCTTCGGGATAGCCCTCGACGGCTTTGGAGATCGAGTCTTCGACCGAGGGGAAGATGGCGACGATGAAGGCCGACATCAGCCCGATCGGCAGACCCCAGGCCAGCAGCGAGCGGCGGCGGTCGGAGAGGTGGGTGGCGGCGAGCGCCGCGATCTGGCTCATGCCTTCTCCTCCTCCTCGCCGTAGTAGGTGAGGAAGACCTCCTCCAAGGTCGCGCGGGCGAACTCGGCGCCGACCACGCCCGGCATCGCCCGCACGTCCTCCAGCTCGACGGGCTCGGCGAACTCGACCTCGACCAGATTGCGCCGGCGCGACTTGGCCAGCAGCTCGGCGACCTGCTCGACGGCGATCAGTCGCCCCGCCTTGACGATCCCGACCCGGTCGCAGACCCGCTCGACCTCGTCGAGCTCGTGGGAAGAGATGAAGACCGCGCAGCCGCGCTCGCGCTCCTCGGCGACGAGGGCGAGGAACTCCTCCTGCATCAGCGGGTCGAGGCCGCTGGTCGGCTCGTCGAGGATCAGCAGCTCCGGTTCGTGGAAGGCGGCGAGGACCAGGCCGATCTTCTGGCGGTTGCCGCGCGAGAGCTGGCCGAGCGGGCGATCGAGGTCGGCGCGAAAGCGTGCCGCCAGCTGCTCGGCCCGGCCGAGCCCGTCCATCCCGCGCAGCTTCGCGAGCAGGCGCAGCGCCTCGCGCCCGGTCGCCTCCCTGCCATAGCCGAAGTCCCCCGGCAGGTTGCCGAGCCGGGCGCGGATCGCGACGCTGTCGCGGCCGCTGTCGAGGCCGAAGATGCGGGCGCTGCCCCCGCTCGGCTGCAGAAGGTCGAGCAGCGTCCGGATCGTCGTCGTCTTGCCGGCCCCGTTCGGCCCGAGAAAGCCGAACACCTCGCCCGGCTCGACCGTGAAGGTCACGTCCTCGATCCCGCGATGGGCGCCGTAGAGCTTCGTCAGCCCCTCGGTCTCGATTGCCGCGCCCATCGCCTATCAGTACCGCGACTCGATCAACTTCGCGACCTCCACCCGGGAACCGACATCGAGCTTGCGGAAGATGTTGCGCAGGTGGCTCTCCACGGTCTTCTCGCTGAGGAAGAGCTCCTTGGCGATCTCGGCGTTGGTCATCCGCTCGACCAGGAGCTGGGCCACTTCTCGCTCCCTGCCGGTGAGGGACTCGAGGCCGCTCTGCTCACCGGTGGCGGGGCGGCTTCGGCGCGAGGTTCGGTGGCCGAGGCGGCCCAGCTCTTGCTCGACGCGATCGCGGTGGCGGAAGGCCTTGCACTGGTCGAACTCCTCGGCTGCGAGGGTGAGCTGCTCGACCGCGCGGTCCTGCTCACCGCCGGCCAGCAGGGTCCGCCCCGCCAGCTCGCGGGAGGTCGCCCGGTCGATGCGAGCGCTGAGCTCGCCTGCCGCCTCGGCCGCGCTGAGGGCCAGCTCGGCCGCCCGGTCATGGTCTCCCCTGGCGAGCAGCACCTCGGCCTCGGCACGGTCGGCCCAGGCTCTTGCCATCGGCAGGCCGGTTTCTTCGGCCGCCTCGTTCGCGTGCCGCCGGCTCTCTTCGGCAAGGTCGAGCTGGCCGGCGGCGACAGCGGCCCGCGTCAGTTCCAGCGTCGCATGGGCTCGCCAGCCTCCGGGCATCTGCCGGGCCCCGCTGCCTCCCATCATCGAGGTGAAGGTCTCGGTCGCCCGCTCGTGCTCCCCGGCCTCCCGCAGGGCGATGCCAAGGCAGAGACCGGCCCAGCTGCTGATCGCGCTGTCGCCGAGCTCAGCCGCGATCGCGGTCGCCTCTTCGCCGCTGACCTTCGCACCCTCGACGTCCCCCTGCACCGCCTGGGCGAAGGCGAGGTTGAGCAGGCTCCAGGCCAGCTGCAGCTGGTTGCGGCTTACCCGCGCCGCCTCGGCCGCGGTCGAGAGGATCTCGATCGAGAGGTCGATGTTGCCGAGCATCCAGCCGCAGGTCCCGACGCAGGGGACCAGGGTCGGAGCGAAGGCGGCGCGGCCGCTGGCCCTGCCGACCTTGATCCCGCGCATGCCGTGGGCGACCACGTCCTCGAACTCGTCCAGGTACATCTCCGCCGCAGCGAGGCAGCCGATCGCGTCGAGGCGCTCGGCCAGCTCCTCGTCGGAGAGGTCGTTGATCAGCGCGATCACGCCGGGACGGTTGCGCTGCGCTTCGGCAACCCGGCCGCCGAGCGCGCAGGCCATCAGGTGAGCGCCCGCGGCGGCGGCTCGGAGCGGGCGGTTGTCGATCCCCTCTGCCGCGGCGACAGCGCGCTCCCCCCACTCCGGCATCTCGTCGAACTGGCGGTCGTAGAAGCGGTCCATCAGCTTCGCGATCAACAGCGCGACCGCGTCGGGGCTCCCCTCGGCAAGCGCCTCCTCGAGGGCGCCGTCGAGGCGGGCGCCGGCGCGCTCCCGGTCCCCGAGCGCGTGCTCGAAGGTGGCGCAGGCGATCGTCAACCCGACCTCGAGCTCGCGCTGCCCCGGGGTGACGCTGTCGAGCGCCGCCAGCGCCGCCTCATAGGCGCCGATGAAATCGCTCAGCGAGGTGAGCAGGCCCGGCAGCGGCAGTAGTAGTTCCTGGCGCAGCGCCGTCGGGGCGTCCTCGGGCAGCAGGCGCAACGCCGCCCGCAGCCAGCGGACCGCGCTCGCGGGCGCGCGCGCTGCGGAGGCGAGGGCCGCGTCGCGGAGCAGCTCCACCGCCGCCAGGTCGCCGAACTGCGCCGACTGCTCGACGTGGTGGGCCCGCACCGAGAGTCCCTCGCGGCCGTCGCGGAGGAGCTCGGCGCAGAGCGAGTGGATCGCCAGCCGGGTCCCTTCCGGCACCGCCTCGTAGACGGCGGAGCGGACCAGCGGATGGCGGAACTGGAAGCGGCGGGGGACGTCGGTGGCGCGGATCAGGTCGGTCGCGGCCAGCTCGTCGAGAGCGGTCAGCCCCTCGCCGGGCCGCAGCCGGGCGGCGCTGATCGAGAGGTCGAGGCTGAAGGGGTCGCCGATCACCGCCGAGGCGTTGGCGAGGGCGCGCCCGTCCTCGGAGAGGGCGCCGAGCTCACGGTCGATCGCCAGCCCGATCGCCTCCGGCACGCCCTCGAAGCGGTCGCCGGCCACCGGCGGGGCGGCGACTGGCTCCGCCCGCAAGAGCTCGAGGATGTAGAAGGGGTTGCCGCCGCTCTGGGCGACGATCTCCTCAGCCCGCGGGTTGTCGGCGAGAAGCGCGCCGGCGTCCTCCGCGCTCAGCGGCTCGAGGCGCTGCAGGCCGAGAATGCCCGCGTCGGCGGCGGCGCGGAACTCGGTCATCACCGAGGAGTCGAGGCGGCGGGTCCGGTAGCTGCAGGCGATCATCACCTTCGCCCGCGGCGGCCGCCGCAGCAGGTGGCCGATCAGCTCGAGCGAGGCACGGTCGCTCCAGTGCAGGTCGTCGAGCGTGATCAGCACCGTCTTGCCCGGAGCGAGGCAGCCGAGCAGCTCGCGGACCGCGCCGTAGACCCGGATCCGGTCTTCGGGCGCGGGGGCCGGCGAGTCGCCGGAGGCGAGCGGCCGCATCGCCGGGAAGGCGGAGGCGAGCTCGTCGACCTGCTCCTGGTCGAGCGCTCCGAAGGCCGAGCCCGGGGCGGCCTCGAGAAAGCTGTCGAGTGCGTCGACGAAGAGGCCGAAGGGCAGCTCGCGCTCGAACTCGGCGGCGCGGCCGTACAGGACGACGCAGTCGCGCCTCGCGGCCCGCTCGGCGAGCTCCCGCAGCAGCCTGGTCTTCCCCATCCCCGGGTCGCCTTCGACGGCGGCGAAGCGCGCGGCTCCATCCTCGGCCTCCGCGAGCCGAGCGTTGAGCAACTCCAGTTCTCCATCCCTGCCGACGAGCGCCGTCGCCATCGCGCACTTCCTTTCCAACCCACCCTAACCCTGAAATCCGAATCTCAGGGTCGAATCAGGGTCTGCCCCTGATGTCCCGGAGCCGGCGCGGGGCGAGGCTGCGGCTATGCAATCACCCAACCGCAGAGGAGCAGAGAAAATGCAACGCAAGAACAAGAACATCGCGGCCCGCGCCGCACAGTGGAGCTCGAGTCACCGCAAGCTGGCCATCTGGGGATGGCTGGCGGCGGTCGTCGTTCTCTTCGGCGTCTTCATCGGCGGCGAACTGGTGGAACGCAAGGAAGTCTCGGCCGTCGACGCCTTCTCCGGCGAGTCCCGGCAGGCCGAGCGCGCCCTCACCGACGCCGGGCTGCGCCCGACCGAAGAGGTGCTCCTGGTCCAAAGCGACTCCGCCAGCGCCGGCGACCCCGCCTTCCAGTCGATAGTCGAGCGGTCCGCCGCGGAGTTAAGGCAGACCGCCCACGTCGCCAACGTCCGCACCCCGAACGAAGGCGGCGGCGCCGTCTCCGAGGACGGGCACTCGGTCCTGGTCGACTTCGAGATCACCGGGGCGGAGAAGGACTCGGCGGAAAACGTCGAAGCCAGCGAAGCGACGGTCGCGACCCTGAACAAGGGCGACCCGGGCTTCACCATCGAGCAGTTCGGCTCGGCTTCGACCGACAAGGGCCTGGAGGAAGCTTTCTCCTCAGACCTCGGCAAGGCGGGGATGATCTCGCTGCCGCTGACCCTGCTGATCCTGCTGATCGCACTCGGGTCGCTGGTCGCGGCGGGCGTGCCTCTGATCCTCGCCCTCACCGGTGTGCTGGCGACGATGGCGGCGGTCGTCCTCCCCAGCCAGCTGCTGCCGCTCGACGGCAACGTCGACGCGCTGATCCTGCTGATCGGCCTCGCCGTCGGAGTCGACTACTCGCTGTTCTACATGCGGCGGGAGCGCGAGGAGCGCGCCGCCGGCAAGAGCCCGCACGAGGCGCTGATGGCAGCCGCGGCCACCTCGGGACGCGCGGTGATGATCTCCGGGATCACGGTGATGATCGCGATGTCGGGGATGTTCATCACCGGCGAGGCGACCTTCGAGTCCTTCGCCCTGGTCACGGTCGCGGTAGTCGCGATCGAGCTGTTCGTCTCGCTCCTGATCCTGCCGGCGGTTCTCGCCTGGCTCGGTGACCGGGTCGAAAAGGGCCGGCTGCCGTTTGCCGGCAGGCGCCGCGACCGCAGCACGGACGGCGGGGTCTGGCGCCGCGTCGTCACCGCGGTCACCCGCCGGCCGCTGATCTCGGCGATCGCCGCCACCGGCCTGCTGCTGGTGATGGCGTTCCCCGCCCTCAGCATGCAGACCACCCAGACCAGCAGCGACGACCTGCCGTCCGACCTGCCGGTGATGAAGACCTACGACCGCTACACGGAGGCCTTCCCCGACAAGGCGAACGTCAACGAAGTCGTGGTCGAGGCGGCTGACGTCCGCGGCGGAGACGGCGCCCTCGCAGTCGAGGAGATCGTCGCCTCAGCCGAAGGCTCGCCGACCTACATCGGCACGCCGGAGGTCACCTACAGCGACGACGGCAGCGTCGCCGCGATCGCCGTCCCCAGTGAAGGCAACGGCACCGACGACGCCTCGATCGCAGCGCTCGACGAGCTCCGCGACGAGGTCGTCCCGGAGGCCCTCGTCGGCACCAGCGGGGTCGATGCCAACGTCACCGGCGGCGCGGCGGCGACCGAGGACTTCGGCCAGGTCGTCTCCGAACGGCTGCCGCTGGTCTTCGCCTTCGTCCTCGGACTGGCGTTCCTGCTGATGCTGTTCACGTTCCGCTCGATCGTGATCCCGATCAAGGCGATCATCCTCAACCTGCTCTCGGTGGGCGCTGCCTACGGAGTGCTGGTGGCGGCGTTCCAGTGGGGCTGGGCGGAGCAACTGCTCGGCTTCGAGTCCAATGGGGGTGTCACGAACTGGTTGCCGGTCTTCCTCTTCGTGATCCTCTTCGGGCTCTCGATGGACTACCACGTGTTCATCCTCACCCGGGTCCGTGAGCTCTACGACCGGGGGATGAGCACCGACGACGCGGTCCGCGAGGGCATCTCGCAGACGGCGGGCACCGTGACGAGCGCCGCCGCCGTGATGATCGGCGTCTTCTCGGTGTTCGCGACCCTCTCCTTCATCGACTTCAAGGAGATGGGAGTGGGGATGGCGTCCGCGGTCCTGATCGACGCGACGATCATCCGCGGGGTCCTGCTGCCGGCGACGATGAAGCTCCTCGGCGACCGCAACTGGTACCTGCCGGGATTCCTCGAGCGGATGCCGCAGCTGCGCCACCGGCGCCAGCTCGAGGTCGGCGCCGAGCCGGAGCCGGCCCGCACCTGAGAGCGACCAATTCAATCCGCGACCGGCGCTCCTTCGGGGCGCCGGTCGCGGGATCGGAGGCCTGAAATGCCTGAGTTCCTGCTTCAACACCAACACGATCCCAGCGAGTGCGAAACGGTCTTCGCCGCCTGGCGCTCGTTCGACAGTCCCCTGCGAGGACGCCCCGCCCCCTCCACCTGCCTCGCCGGCGGCCACCGCATCTGGTGGTCGGTCGAGGCGGCGGACGAGGCCCGCGCCCTCGCCCTCCTCCCCGACTTCGTCGCCGCCAGGACCGAGGTCACCGCCGTCCGTTACGTGGAGGTGCCCTGATGGAGCGCGCGAAGCACGCCGCCATCGTCGGCGCCGGCATCGGTGGCTTGGCCGCGGGTATAGCGCTGCGGCAGGCAGGCTGGGAGGTGACGGTCTACGAGGCGGCGCCGGAGGCGAGGGCCGTCGGAGCGGGCCTCTCGATCTGGCCGAACGGGGTGCGGGCGCTGCGGAGCCTCGGCCTCGGCGACCTCGCCGCCGCCGCGCCGCGTGCCGACGGAGCCCTCCGTCGCGCCGACGGCTCGGCGCTGGCCGGGTTCGACCCTGACGTCCTCGAAGCTCGCTTCGGGGCACCGCTAGTCGGCTTCCACCGGGCCGATCTCCACGAGGGGCTGATCGCGGCGCTCGGGTCCGAGCGGCTGCGGACGGGGATGCGGCTCGACGCCTTCGTCGACGGAGAGCTCCTCTTCGCCGACCGCTCCTCGGTCCGCGCCGACCTGGTCGTCGGTGCCGACGGGCTCCATTCGACGGTGCGGGCGGCCCTGCTCGGCGACGGCGAGCCACGCGACGCCGGTCTCGTCGCCTACCGCGGCGTCGCCAAGCTCGACGCCCCTGTCCCGGCCGGGGAGTGGTGGGGAGCGGGCAGCGTCGCCGGTCTCCTGCCCCTCGGCGGCGGCGTCTACTGGTACCTCGCCCACCGCGGCGAGCCCGACCGGGCGGCGCTGCCGGAGCTGGCCGCCGAGTACGGCGAGCCGGTCCGCGAAGCGGTCAGCCGCACCGGCGGCGAGCAGGTGCTCGTGCACCGCCTCTACGACCGCGACCCGGTCGCGAGCTGGAGCCGAGGCGGCGCGACCCTGCTCGGCGACGCCGCCCATCCGATGCTGCCGTTCCTCGGCCAGGGCGCCTGCTCGGCCCTCGAGGACGCGGTCGCGCTCGGCGCCGCGGTGGCCGCGGAGCCCGACGTCGAAGCGGCGTTGGCCACTTACGAGCGGGCCCGCCTCGAGCGCACCGCGGCGCTCGTCGCCGGTTCACGCAAAGCGGCGAAAGCGGCTCTCCTGGAGTCCCGGGTGGGACGGAGGGTGCGAAACGCCCTCGTCGCCCGCGCCCCGGAATCGGTCCGGTTGCGCCAACTGGATCTCTTCGTCGCTGTTTAGCCACTCATCGCCAACCCGCACCGGATGGCTGATCCGGGCGGGTTTGGCGATGGGCACGACTAACCTCAATTAAAAGTAGGACATATATATGGCTTTGCCGCTTGTGTCAGTGCCTAACATTGTCACAGTTCCAGTATGGGTTCCGGTAACGCCCGAACCGGTACCACAGGTGAATCCCGCGTGGGAGTACGCCATACCGCTCAGTGCGAACGTAATATCCATATGGCTTCCATTGGTTTTGTAAGAGACGCTTTTGCGGCCGGTCTGAGCTCCCATCGACAAAGTGCACCCTGGTCCGGTGACGGTTAGTGCTTTTCCGGCGGGGCAGATGATATCGGCGCTCCCACTGGAGTACAGCTTGAATTCGCAACCGTTATTAGCGATGGTTGCACTTATTGTCGAGCCGAAGATGATGAAGTGACAACCTGAGTAGGTTGGGATTATCTGAATGCTGCTCGCTGTGCTCGTAGCCATGGTGCCGGCGAAGTTTGCATGTTCACATGTCACTTCTCCCGCTGTAGCCGTCCATTTGTTCACAGTGCTCTGACTTCCCGTTAGACTGGTGGAGCTAGAAGCCGAGTGAAATTCGGCAGCCGTTGCACTCCCGGTGCAGGCGAAGATCGTGATGAGCATCCCGATCATCGAAAGGAGCCGGATTCGGGGATTTCTAGTCATTTCTCTCCCTTGGAGTTGATTCGACGGCGCTCAGGTTCTGTTCTCAAGCGCCTGCCAGTGATAGGTCTCACCCGCCCGGAATTCAAACGGCACCGAATCGGTCCCTGGCTCGACAGAGCCCAACAGCGTTTGGCTTGCAGAAGCCCCTGCGTCGCGCGCTCTGTCCTTTTTTGCGCGCGCCGTTTCGTGCGTGGCACAGTCGAGAAAGAGGTTCTCTTCGCCCCATGCGCAGGCACGCAGGGTGATCAGCCCCTCAGCAGCTTGGCCTTCTGGGCGGCGAACTCCTCCTCGGTGAGGACGCCTTGATCTTTCAGGGAAGCGAGCTCTTTGAGCTGATCGATCACCGAGCTCTCGCCGGCGGCCGGTGCCGCCGGCGCCGGGGCTGCCGGTGCGGGGGCCTGTTGCTGTGGGGCTTCCTGTTCGGCCCAGCGCTGACCCTGGCGGCGGGAGACGCGGTTGCTGACGGAGGTGGCGGTGCCGGCGATGATCGCGGTGCGGGCGACGCCTCGAAGTAGTGGTGGCATTGGTTGCTCCTCTCTCTAAGCGTTTGCCTCGGCCGCGTCGAGCGCGGCGAGGAGGTCTTGAACGGGGATGCGGCCGCCGGCGACAAGCCGGCCGCCGGAGCGACGGACGGCGGCCGCGAAGGGTCCTGCCCAGGCGTTCTCGTAGACGAGCAGGGCCGCCGAGGCCCCCGCCTCCATCGCATCGCCTGCCGCGGCGACGTCCTCCTCGTGCAGGAGGCCGGAACTGGCGCCGACGAAGGCGGCGAACTCCTCGACCTCGCTGCCGAGGTCGGTGATCTCGACCACGGCGACCGAGCCGTCATCGCCCTTGGTGACGAAGACCAGGTCGAGGACGCGGATCAGGCCGCGGTCGACGAGGTCGATCAGGTACGGCATCGCCTCTCCGTTCGGCTGCCGCCCCGCCCACTCGACCAGCAGGTAGTCGATCGGGCCCATCTCGTCCAGCCCTCCGCTCTCCATCTCCACTCTCCCTTTCCGTCGGTGTCTACAACCACCGTACCGCCGCAGGCGAGCGCCGCCTCGCCCGATCGGGGTGATTTGGATTTGTGCCTGAGCCGCCGACCGCCGTCGCCTAGGCTTCTCTCCCCCGGGAACCTCGAAAGCGACAACTTGACCAGCGAAGCCGCCGCGAAACAGCCGCACCTGCACAGCCTCGGCGAGGAATCGACGGCGGTAGAGCGACCGCGGTTGCTGAAGCGGCTCGAGGAAAGCGCCGACAAGACGATCCTGCTCTGCGCGCCGTCGGGCTACGGGAAGTCCGTGCTGCTCGAGCAGTGGGCCGCCGCCGACCCCCGCCGCTTCCACTCGATCCTGCTGGGCGGCCAGCACGACGATCCGACCGCCCTGGTCGACTCGATCCGCAAGGTCTTCGAGCCCAGCGACTCCCTCCCGGCCGACCTCGGCGAGGGCCTCACGGCTCCGCGGCCGGATGTCGAGCGGGTCATCCTGCCCCGGCTCGAAAGCGCCATCGCCTCGCGCCGGGAGCCGTTCGTCCTCGTCCTCGACGAGCTCGAGCGGATCGAGTCGCCGGACTCGCTGGCGATCGTCGCCACCCTCTGCCGCAGCGCCCCGCCCGGCTCCCAGGTGGCGCTGGCGACCCGGATCGAGCCCGCCATCCGCCTCGCGCGGATGCGGGCGAACCGGGGCCTGGTGGAGCTGCGCCGCGAGGACCTGACGATGACCAAGGGCGAGTGCACCGCCCTCGTCGAAGGTCTCGACGTGGCCCTGAAGCCGAAGCAGCTCGATGCCCTCGTCGTCCGCACCGAGGGCTGGCCGGCGGCGATCTACCTCGCCGGCTCGGCGCTCGGCGAGTCGGCCGACCTCGGCCGCGCCGTCGAGCAGTTCGCCGGCGACGATCGCAGCCTGGTCGACTACATCAGGGAGGAGTTCCTGCTGCCGATCTCAAAGCGCCGGCTCGACTTCCTCCTGCGGGCCTCGGTGATGGAGCGCCTGAGCGGGCCCCTCTGCGACTGGGTCCTGGAGCGCGAAGACTCGGCGACGGTGCTGCGCGACCTCTCGCGCTCGAACATGCTGGTGATCCCGCTCGACCGCCGCGACGAGTGGTTTCGCTTCCACCCGCTCCTGCGCGAGATGCTGCAGTCGGAGCTGCGGCGGGCGCAACCGGGCAGGGAGCCGGAGCTGCACGTGCGGGCGTCCCGCTGGTGGCAGGACCGCGGCGAATGGGACCTGGCGATCAAGCACGCGGTCGACGCCAACGCGATCAGCAGGGCCGGCGAACTGCTCTGGGAGGCGAGCCCCGAGTACATGACGCGAGGGCGCAACGCGACGATGCTCGCCTGGCTCGACCGCCTCGGCAGCGCCGGGGTCGAGTCGAGCCCGGGATTGAGCCTGACCGCGAGCTGGGCCCAAATGACGATCGGCCTTGGGGCCGAGGCCGAGTACTCGGCGGCGCGGGCGAAGCGGCTCCTCGCCGGCGAGGAGCCGTCCGAATACAAAGCCTCGCTCGAAGCCGGGCTGGCGCTGCTCGACGCCACCCTTGCCCGTAACGGGATCGCCCCGATGCGCGCCGCCATCGCGCCGGTCCGCAGGATGCTGCCCGACGACAACCCGTGGCACACCCTCTGCTGCTACCTCGACGGCGTCGGCCTCCACCTCACCGGTGAGCCGGCGGCGGCGAGGGAGCTGCTGCGCGAGGGCAACCGTCGCGGCGCCGTCGGTGCCCCCAACCTGCAGGCGCTCTGCCTCGCGCAGCTGGCGCTGCTCGACGCCGACGAAGGCGCCTGGCACGAGGCCGAGCTGGAGATGGCCCGCGCCCGGGCGCAGATCAAGCGCGCCGGGCTCGACGAGTACCCGATGATTGCCCTCGCCTTCGCCGTCTCGGCCTTCGTCCGGGCCGAGCGCGGCGCGGTCGAGGCGGCGGCGGCCGACTTCGCGAAGGCGCTGCGCCGCCTCGACGAACTCGACCACTGGGTCCCCTGGTACGAATGCGAGGCGAGGATCGTGCTCGCGGGGGCGGCGGCGCGGTTGGGCAACACCCCCGAGGCGCGGCGGCTGCTCGACGGAGCCTCGCGCCTGCTGGCCCAGCTGAGCGAGGCGCCGCTGCTGCGGCGCTGGGCGGAGAAGACCGAGGAGCTGCTGAGCCGCCAAACGTCTACGGCCGCCGATCAGCTGACCGTCGCCGAGATGCGCATCCTCCAGTTCCTCCCCAGCCACCTCTCCTTTCCGCAGATCGCCGCCTCCGTCCACGTCTCGCCGAACACGGTGAAAACGCACGTGCGCAACATCTACGGCAAGTTCGGCGTCTCCTCCCGCCGCGAGGCGATCGACCACGCCGAGCGCACCGGCCTGCTCAACCGGCCAGCCCCCTAGCCTCCGTCGAGGTCGAACTTCTTCAGCTCGCGCTGCGCGGTCCCGTTGTTGCCGAGCTGGAAGACCGCGAAGCCGGCGAGGTGGAAGGCGAAGGGCTCGAAGGGCTTGCTCTCCAGGTCGGCGAGGAAGTCGAGCTTGGCGAGGCCGACGGTGACGTGGGCGAGATAGTTCTCGCCGCTGTGGTCGGGCACGTAGCGCTCGATGTAGTTGATCGTGTCGTCGTTGATCTCCGGCTCCTCGGCCGTGGTCACGTAGGCGTCGGCGGTGCCGCCGGACTCGGCGAAGGGCTCGACCGCGGCGATCAGCGCGGCCTGCAGGTCAAGCACGCCCTGGCTCGGTTTGACGACGAGACCGGCGAGGCCAAGGCCCGGCTGGGCGGCGACTTCCATGTGGGCGACTTTGACCCCCGTCAGCTCCAGTGAGCTGGGATCGGCGGCATCGATCGCGCCGCCAACCGCCTCGTAGACGCGGTCGAGGTCGGCGCTGCGGACGTAGCGCTGCAGCAGGGTGATGTGGGGGGTGTGGTTGGCGTCGAGCGCGAAGCCCTCGGGGACGCTGGTCCGCATCTCCGCGTTCAGCGCCTCGGCGCGGCTGTGCATCGCCCCGTCAGGGAGCATGAGGATGTCGATCGCGGTCAGATCGCTCATCAGAACACCACCTTCCAGTCGTTCTTGACGCTGACCAGGGTCCAGCCCTGCTGTTCGGCCGCCGCCACCGACTTCTCGGCGCCGGCGGTGTAGGCGAACTCGCGCTCGTCGTCGTCGTGGACGACCAGGATCGAGAACTTTGCCGACTCGAGCATCTCGATGTCGACGTCGGCGTTGCCGCCGGCGAAGGCCGGCAGCCGCCCGGCCGTGGCGAAGATGTGCTCGGGCTTGCCGGGACCGAGGGCGATCCCGCCCAGGACCTGGTCGGTGCGGTACAGCTCGCCGCCTTTGTATTCGTACTGCGCGGCGGTGCCGATCACGTCCTCCTTGTTGATGCCCCAGGCGCTCTCGGCGATCACCCGCATGAAGTCCCGGCCGCCGCCGGAGCAGACGAAGACGCGGAACTCGTGCGCACGGAGAAGGTCGAAGAGCTCCAGCATCGGCTTGTAGACCAGCTCGGTGTAGGGCTTGCCGAGCTTCTCGGACTTGGCTCCCTCCAGGTAGCGCAGCACCTCGGCGTCGAACTCGCTCGGCTTGGTCCCGTGCCAGTTGGCCGCAAGCGCTTCCTCCAGGGCCATGATCGCTTCCGGTTTCTGCTGACCGACGGCGGCGAAGAACTCTTTGTCCTGCTCGAGGATCGCCTTGTAGGGCTGCTTCTCGGCCAGTGAGGAGTCCTCTTGAGCCGCGGCGGCGAGCGAGCGGAAGATGAAGTCGAGCTGGACCGGCAGCGGCTGCTCGATCCACATCGTGCCGTCGTTGTCGAAGGTCGCGATCCGCTCGGCCGGCTCCAGATAATCGTCGCCGGGGGTGGTTGCCCTTTCCAGGAAGTCGACTATCGCCTGCTTGGCAGGACCGTCGTTCCAGCTCGTCAACTGCTCATCCATAAAGGGCCTCTCTCGTGTTCGGCGCGGACCGGTGGGTGGAGAGGAAGGTATGCGGCAGTCCCCCCACCCGACCTCACCCCGACCGGGTGATCCGCTCGGCCCCCGATTTCCTGCCTCAGCCCCCAGCCTCCGCGGAGGCTGGGGCTGGGGTGATCGGCTTAATCCCGCGCTCGGCGGCTTCTTCTGCGATCACGCGGTTCATTTCTTCGAGGCTCCCGCCTTTGGGCGCCTTGACCGGCTCGCAGGAGCCGACCGGCCCCTCGGCGATCGCGAAGCTGGCTTCGTAGCCGCCTTCGGGATCGACCACGTAGGGGGCCGTCGGGCCGTTGATGATGACGTCCAGATCAGGGCTGGGGCCCGGGGCGCCGGAGATGACGACGCTCTGATCCGGGCCGAAGGCCGTCGGGTCGAGGGTGACGTTCCCGGTCGCGTCGTGGAACTCGTCGCCAGAGATTTCGCCGCGGCGATACTCGGCGGAGAGCTCGCGGTACTGCTCGGCGGTCATCACCCCGATCGTCATCGCCGTGCCGGGGCCGGCCATGGTCAGCCCTCGGACCGTGCCGCCCATCACCGCCTCCACCGTCGACGGCTCGAAGCGCGGTTCGCTACAAGTCATTCCGGCCGGCAGCCAGGTGATCTGGGAGCGGATTCCGGCTTCCGCCAGGGCGGCTTCCAGGCCCGGTGCGTCTTCGGGGCTGTTGACCTTGATCGTCGTGCCGCCGCCGTCCTGGGTTTCGACCGCGAAGGCCTTGGAGCCGTTGCCGCTGCCGGCGTTGATCGCAATCACCGTGGCGAGGGCGGCGACGGCGGCTCCGCCGGCGAAAGCGAGGCGGGGTGCGCGCCGGCGCCAAGCCGGTGCGGCGGTCGAGGCTTCCTCGGCTTCGAGTCGCGCCGCCTCGGCGCCGCGCTCGGCCACCTCGGCCTTGAGCCGGGTGAGCAGCCGCTCCTCGAAGTTGTCGTCGGGTTTCTGCTGCTGGGTCATCGCTTCTCCTTCGTCGAGGTCTGGGGGGTCGCCGCCGCCTCGAGCTCCGTGCGGAGCTTGCGGCGGGCGCGGTGAAGCCGCACCCGGGCGGTTGCGGGGTGCATGCCGGAGGCCGCGGCGGCCTCCTTGAGGCTGAGCTCGTCGAGTGCGACCAGCTCCAAGATCGTTCGCTCGCTCTTCGGCAGGCGGTTCATCGCCTGGTAGAGCTGGCGCGAGCGCGCGGCGGCGTCGATCCGCGCGTCCAGCCGCGCCGCGTCGTCTTCGTCGAGCAGGGCGCTGCCGCGCAGCCGCGCCTCCCCCGCCCGCTGGCGGGTGCGCTGCCGGCCCTCATTGGCGACGAGGGCCCGGGCAATCCCGAAGAGCCAGGAGCGCGGCTCCCCCCGCCGGGGCCGGTAGTTGTGGGCCGAGTCGACGGCGGCGAGGAAGATCTCCGTCGTCAGGTCGGCCGCCCGCTCGCGGTCGCCGACGCGGCGGACGACGAAGTGCTGCACCGCCTCGACGTGCTCGCGGTAGAAGAGCTCGAAGAGGTCGGCGTCGATGCCGATCAGGCGCAGCTGCTCGGGGCCGACGCCGTGCTCGCGGGCGGCGACGACGCTGAGGCGACGGCTGAGGGCACTGGGCGGGTTCGGCAAGGCCGGCTGGGGTTCCATACCTCTGATTGGTCGCGGGGCCGAAGTGTGTTTACAACGATGCCCGTCGGGGCGGGCGGGGGGCAGCCTAGGATCAACCGATGAGCGGCCACACTCCCGGCCGGCATACCCACTGGCGCCTCGCCCGGCGACGGCGCCGGTTGCTGCAGGGCGGCGGCCTGGCGGCGTTGCTTGCCGTGGTCGGACCGGGCCTGCTCGCCGGGCTCTCCGACGACGACCCGGCGGGGATCACGACCTACTCCCTGCTGGGGGCCGAATACGGCTACCAGCTGATCTGGGTCCTGGTCGTCTCGACCGCGGCGCTGGTCGTCTTCCACGAGCTCGGGGTGCGGCTCGGCATCGTCACCGGCAAGGGGCTGCTGACGCTGGTCCGGGAGCGCTACGGGCAGCGGTCGGCGGCCCTTGTCGTCGGTGCCCTCGTCGTCGCCAACACCGGCACCCTCTGCGCCGAGTTCGCCGGGGTCGCGGCGGCGATGGACCTGCTGGCCGGGACCAGCCGCTACCTCAGCGTCCCGATCGCCGCCGCGGCCGTCACCGCCCTCGTCCTGCGGGAGAACTTCCGCCACGTCGAGCACTTCCTGCTCGCGCTCAGCTCGGTCTTCGTCGCCTACATCGTCTCCGGGCTGCTGGCCCATCCCGCCTGGGACGAGGCGGCGAAGGGGGCGGTCGTGCCGTCGATCCCGCTCACCCGCGACGCGCTGCTGGTCGCCGTCGCCACCGTCGGCACCACGCTCGCCCCGTGGGGCCTCGCCTTCATCCAGTCCTACGCCGTCGACAAGCGCCTGACGGTGCGGGACCTGCGCTACGAGCGGGTCGACGTCGTCGTCGGCGCCGTCCTCACCGGGGTGATCGGCATCTTCGTCGTCGTCGCCTGCGCCGCCACCCTCCACGCCCAGGGAGTCGAGATCAACGATGCCCGCGACGCCGCGACCGCCCTCGAGCCGCTGGCCGGCAGCGCCGCCGCGACGCTCTTCGCCCTCGGCTTCCTCGGCGCGGCGTTGCTGGCGGCGGCGATCGTGCCGCTCTCCACCGCCTACTCGATCTCCGAGGCGCTGGGCCGCAAAGCCGACCTCAACGACAGCCTCGCCGAGGCGCCCGTCTTCTACCTCAGCTTCGTCGCCGTCGTCGTCGTCTCCGCCGCCATCGTCCTCATCCCCGGCATCTCCCTGATCCCCGTCCTCTTCCTCACCCAGGCGTTGAACGCGGTGCTGCTGCTGGTCTTGCTCCCGTTCCTGCGGCGGCTGGGAGCGGACCACGAGCTGATGGGCGAGCACGCGCTCGGCCTCGCCGGCCGCTTCACGACCGGGCTGGCGCTGGCGGCGATCGTCGTCTCGGTGCTCTCCCTCGCGGCTCTCGCAATCGCCTGACTCAGACCCCGAGCACCAGGCTGAGGACGACCATCAACGCGACCCCGACCGCGATCCCAATCGCGGGCCCCTGGCGTTCTTCCTTGAAGGCGGAGGGGATCATCTCGCTCGCGACCAGCGCCAGCATCGCCCCGGCGGCGAAGGCGAAGGAGAGCGGCAGCAGGGCCTCGACCTGCTCGACGGCGAAGTAGGCGATCAGCGCTCCGACCGGCTGCGGGGCGCTGGTGGCGACCGCCACCCAGAACTGGCGCGCGGCGCTGAACCCGGCCTCGCGCATCGGGATCGCGACGGTCGTCCCCTCCGGCACGTTCTGGATCGCGATCGCGAGGATCACGAAGAGGCTGAGGCCGGCGCGGTCGGAGGCGAAGGCGGTGCCGACCGCGAAGCCCTCGGGGAGGCTGTGGACGAGGAGGACGAGAAAGACGAGCCCGGAGGTGCGGGCGCCCGGTCCGCCGCGGCCCATGAACTCGCTCTCGGGGTCGAAGCGGCGGCTGACGAGGACGAGGAAGGCGATGCCGACCGCACAGCCGGCGATCACCTCCAGCGTCGAGCCTTCCTCGGCCGCCGGCACGAGCAGACCGAGCACCGCCGCCACGGTCATCACCCCGGCGGCGAGACCTAGGAGCGCTGGCGCCAGCCTGTCGCCGCGGGCGCCGAGCATGAACACCGGCACGGCGCCGAGACCGGTCGCGAGCGCGGTGCCGCAGGCGGCCAGGAAGAGAATCGCTACCTCGGGCATGGGGTGAAGCTAACCTCGCTGTCGGTGCCTGAGCTGAGCGAAGCCGAGTTGGACGGCCTGATCGCCTACTGGGAGGCGGCGAATTACCTCACCGTCGCCCAGATCTATCTGCGGGACAACCCGCTGCTGCGGGAGCCGCTGCGGCCCGAGCACATCAAGCCGCGGCTGCTCGGCCACTGGGGGACCTCGCCGGGGCTGAACATGGTCTACGCCCACCTCAACCGGGTGATCCGGAAGACGGGGGACGAGGTCCTCTACGTCGCCGGCCCCGGCCACGGCGGCCCGGCGCTGGTCGCCAACGTCTACCTCGAGGGCACCTACTCCGAGATCTACCCGCGGGTCTCCACCGACGTCGAGGGGCTGACGCGGTTGGTGCGGCAGTTCTCGACGCCGGGGGGCATCCCCAGCCATGTCAGTGTGCCGACCCCCGGCTCGATCCACGAGGGCGGCGAGCTCGGCTACGCGCTCGTCCACGCCTTCGGCGCCGCCTTCGACAACCCCGACCTGCTGGTCGCCTGCGTCATCGGCGACGGCGAGGCGGAGACGGCGCCGCTGGAGGGCTCCTGGAAGGGCGTCCGCTTCCTCAACCCCGCCCGCGACGGCGCCGTGCTGCCGATCCTCCACCTGAACGAGAACAAGATCTCCGGGCCGACGGTCCTGGGGCGGGCGCGCCAGGCCGAGATCGTCGACCTGCTCGCCGGTCACGGCTACGAATGCCATTTCGTCGCCGGCGAGGACCCGCGGCAGGTCCACCGCGAGTTCGCCGCCGCGCTGGAGCAGTCGCGCGAGCGGATCGCCGCGATCCAGGCGCAGGCGCGGCGCCCGCAGGCGATGTCGCGGCGCCCGCGCTGGCCGGCGATCGTGCTGCGCACCCCGAAGGGCTGGACGGGGCCGAAGGAGGTCGACGGGGTCGCGATCGAGGGCACCTTCCGCGCCCACCAGGTGCCGCTGAAAGGCGTTCGCGAGAACCCGGCGCACCTGGCGATGCTCGAGGAGTGGATGCGCAGCTACCGCCCCGACGAGCGCTTCGACGACTCCGGGCGGCTGGTCCCCGAGCTGGCGGCGCTCGCGCCGGAGGGCGAGCAGCGGATGGGCGCGACGCCGCACGCCAACGGCGGCCGCCGCCTCGTGCCGCTGCGGCTCCCCGACTACGCCGACTACGCGATCGAGGTGGAGCGGCCCGGCAGCGAGCGCGCCGAATCGCCCAAACGCCTCGGCGAGATGCTGCGCGACGTCTACTCCGCCAACGCCGAGGCCGCCAACTTCCGCCTCTTCTGTCCCGACGAGACCAACTCGAACCGCCTCGGCGCCGTCTTCGAGGTGACGGACCGCTGCCTGATGGACGCGCGTCCCGAGGACGAGCAGGTCTCCCCGGAGGGCCGGGTGATGGAGGTCCTCTCCGAGCACAACTGCCAGGGCTGGCTCGAGGGCTACCTGCTCAGCGGCCGCCACGGGCTCTTCGCCACCTACGAGGCCTTCGCGATGGTCTCCGCCTCGATGGCGATCCAGCACACCAAGTGGCTGGAGGAGATGCGGCGACTGCAGTGGCGGGCGCCGGTCGCCTCGCTCAACGTCCTCCTCACCTCGACCTGCTGGCGCAACGACCACAACGGCTTCAGCCACCAGGGACCGGGGCTGATCGACACGATGATCAGCCTCCGCGGCGACGTCGTCCGCATCTACTTCCCGCCCGACGCCAACAGCCTGCTCTCGGTCGCCGACCACTGCCTGCGCAGCCGCGACTACGTCAACCTGATCGTGATCGACAAGCAGCCGCAGCTGCAGTACCTCGACCTGCCGGCCGCCCGCCGCCACGCCGCCGCCGGCGCCTCCCGCTGGGGGTGGGCGAGCAACGAGGGCACCGAGGAGCCGGACGTAATCCTCGGCTGCGCCGGCGACATCCCGACGATGGAGACGCTGGCCGCCGCCTGGCTGCTGCGCCGCCACACGCCGGAGCTGCGGGTGCGGGTCGTCAACGTCGTCGACCTGATGGTCCTCTTCCCGCCCGAAGCCCACCCGCACGGGCTCGACGAGACCCGCTTCGGAGAGCTGTTCGGCGAGGAGGACGAGGTCGTCTTCGCCTTCCACGGCTACGCCCGGGCGCTGCACCAGCTCCTCCACGGCCGCCGCCATCCCGGCCGCTTCCACGTCCGCGGCTTTAACGAGCAGGGGACGACGACGACGCCGTTCGACATGGTCGTGCTGAACCGGATGAGCCGCTACCACCTGGCGATCGAGGCGCTGCGGCGCTCGAGGCGGGCGCCGGCCGGGGCGGCGGCGCTGGAGGAGCACTGCGAAGAGATGCTCGGCCGCCACCACGACTACGTCCGCGAGCACCTCGAGGACATGCCTGAGGTCCGCGACTGGACCTGGGAGAGCTGAGCGCGATGGCGGCCTCCGGGCCGGTCCTGGCCGTGAACGTCGGCTCCTCCAGCCTGAAGGTGAGCGTCCTCGACGAGGAGGACCGGGCCCTCGCCAAGCGCGACGAGGAGTTCGCCGGCGGGACGGAGGAACTGGAGGCGGCGTTCGAG
>DASTYZ010000028.1:0-5136 GCA_035764545.1 Solirubrobacterales bacterium
CTTTGTCGATCGCCGCCGGCGCCTGCTCGGAGACGAGGCTGCCGAAGATGCTGTTGATCAGCAGGTTGAAGTTGATCAGGCCGAGGCTGATCGTCACCGGCAGCATCAGCACCAGCACCCGCCGCACCCCCGGGTGGCGCCAGTCGAAGCTGAGCTTGAACCGGAAGGGGGTGTTGCGCAGGTCCCAGGCCGGGATCAGCAGCTGCACCGCGGTGCCGACGAGGATCCCGATCGCGTAGGCGTAGATCCGGTCCTGCCCCTCGAACATCGGCTCCAGCACGACGAGGACGAGGATGATCGTCAGGTTCCAGAACAGCGGCGAGATCGCGAAGGCGCCGAAGCGGTCGTAGCTGTTGAGGATGCCGACGACGATGCCGCTGACCCCGAGCAGGACGAGGATCGGGAACAGCACCTGGGAGAGCGAGACGGTGAGGTCGAGGATCTCCCCCTCGAAGCCGGGCGCGAAGAGCGGCATGATCACCGGCGCCAGGAGGACGAAGAGCGCCGTGATCGCCCCCAGCACCATCGTCACCAGCAGCAGCATCGTCGAGGCGAGGCGGAACGCCTCTTTGTAGTCCTTCTTGCCGAGCAGTTCGGTGAAGACCGGGACGAAGGCCGGCTGCAGGGCGGCGTCGGCGAACAGCGCCCGGATCAGGTTCGGGACCTGGAAGGCGATCGTGAAGGCCGACATCGGGCCGCTGATCCCGTAGTAGCCGGCGGCGACGACTTCGCGGGCGAGACCGGCGACGCGGGAGGCGGCGGTGGCGATCGAGAAGAAGGCGGTCGACCGCGCCAGCCGCCCGGCCTGCTTGCCGGGAGCCGGCTCGGCGCCGAATTCCTCGCCTGGGTCAAACCCCTCCGCCTCGCGAACGCCGACATCGGAGCGCATCGCTGCCTCCTCGGCGTTGATGGCCCGCTCGTCGGGGTTCGGGGTGTCGGGCGCCTTGGGCGTCTCCAAGCTTCGTCTCAATCGCTATAGTCAGCGGCCGCCCGGAGCCGGCAAGGCGCCTGCCCGGGAACTTGACATGGCCAACATAGCCTCACAGAAGAAGCGGATACTGCGCAGCGAGCGTGAGCGGACGGAGAACCGTCTGCTGACGAGCACTGTGAAGACGCACTTTCGCCGCCTCGAAAGCGCGGTAGAGGCCGGCGATGCCGACAACGTCGCCAGCGAGCAGCGCGACCTCGTCTCGAAAATCGACAAGGCCGTCCAGAAGGGCGCGCTCCACAAGAACACGGGCGCTCGCAAGAAGGCCAAAGCCGCCCGCCTCGCCTCCGGCTCGGCTTCTTAAGCCGCGCCCGCAGCAGCTCTTCGCAGGGCGATCGTCAGCGCCAGCTCGTCGCCGTAGTCGGCGCCGCCACGGCACCAAAGCTCGAGATCGGCAAGCGTCTCCGTCGCCGCGCGCAGGCTGGCGAGATCGGTCCCCTGCAAGCGACGGACCAGCTGCTTGGCGGCGTAAGGGTGCATCTTCAGCGAGGACTCGACCTGCTTGGACGGGATGCCCTCCTCAAGCTGCGCCGCTGCTGCGCAGGCGCTGCGCAGGCGTGAGGCGAGGCCGTAGATCAGGCCGGTGACGTTCTCGCCCTGGCCGATCAGGCGCTCGCCGATCCGCAACGCCGCCGCGGCATTGCCTTCGATCAGCGCGTCCGAGAGCGACCAGACGGCCGCTTCAGAGGTGTCGGTCACCATCTCTTCGAGGTCGGCGGCGCCGACGCTGCCTCCCTCACCTGCCCAGAGCGCCAGGCGCTCGAGCTCGTTGTGGAGGCGAACCGGGTTGGCGCCCATCCGGTCGACCAGCATCCGCGCCGCCGCCGGCTCCAGACGCAACCCCAGACGCTGAGCCTCGGCGACCAGGGCCCGCGGCATATCGCGCGCCTTCGGCGCCTCGAACTCGTGCACCTCCCCGCCTGCGGCTTTGACCGCTTTCAGCAGCTTGGCCGGCGGTTTGTCGCGGCAGATCAGGACCAGGGTCAGGTCCGGCGGCAGCTCGGCCAGCGCCGCGGCGACCGGCACCAGCTGTTTGTCGCGCCAGCGCTCGATCCCGTCGGCCAGCAGATAGCGACGCGAGTCCATCAGCGACATCGCCGGGATCGCAGCCAGCAGCGCTTCGTGGTCCGGCATTCCCCTGCCCTCGCCGGGCTCGAACACCTCCAGCGCCGCCGTCCCGCCCTCGCGTTCGGCCCGCGCCCGCAGCCGGGCCCGGGTTTCGTCGATCTTCGCCCCGTCGCTGCCGGCGATCAGGTAGAGCGGTTGCATCTCGGCCACGGGCCGAGTCTAGATATCCCGGCCGCCGTGTCGGGCCCTACTTGCTGTGGCCAAGCGCTTTGCCGTTGCCGTTGCCGGGGCTGGCTTCGGACGTCGGGCTGGCGCCAGCCGTAGTTGGCTGCGTCGCGACCGGAGGCGAGGACTTGGACGAGGCTTCGACCCCGCGATCGCTGGCGTGGGCGGCAGCGGCGCTCGAGGAGGAATTGCCAGGCGCGGGCGGGGCGACCGGCTCGGGGGCGGCAGGACGGGCGGGCGTCGGTGCCGGCTTCGGGTTCCCGCCTGGCCCATTGCCCGGCGTCGAGGACGGGGCCGGCGCCGGACTCGATGCCGGAGCAGGAGCTGCAGATGGAGCCGGATCGGCGGCCGAGCTCTGGACTGGATCGGCGACGACGTCGCCGCCACCCGTGCCCGTCGCCGGGGTCGTCGCGACAGGATCCGCACCGGGCGCCCCACCGCCGGCGCTATCCGCGTGCGCATCGGTCGTTTGGGCGGGAGCGCGACCCGCCGCTTCCCCATTGGACCTCCCGGCGGGGACGAAGGCGCTGGGGCCGTGATTGAGGGCCACCGCGTCGGCCACCGCCCTCTCCTTCGCGGGTTCGCTCGGTAGCGGCGCCGGCGAGAGGACGTTGAAGCCGAGCTGGGCGAAGATCGCGACCAGCGCCAGCCCGGCGGCTGCCGTCAAGCCGAGGAAGGCGAAGGCGGTGCTACGCATCCGTTCCGGCAGGCCGGTGCCGGCAAAGCTGGTTGGGCGAAAGGCTCGGCCCGGCTTGGTTGAGGAGTTGGAGCGCACCAATTCATGCATCGACACCGGAACGGGTGACAAGAGCTATTGGATTGAGTTCCTCTACTTTCGATTCGATCATCCGTCTAGGCGAAAGGAGCGGGGCCCAACGTCGATGGTCACCGCCCCCACTTCGTCGGTTCGCAGGGTCGGGACCCGGTGCAGCTCCAGAATCCCGAGCGTGGCCGGGGTGGGGTGCCCGTAAGGGTTGTCCTCCCCCACCGAGATCACTGCCAGCTGCGGTCGCGTGCGCTCGAGGAGTGTTGCGAGGCCGGCGTCGTCGCTGCCATGGTGGGCGACCTTGAGCACGTCCACCGGCCCCGGGTCGAGCGGTACGGCCTCCGCCTCCGCATCGGCGGTCAACAGCATCGAGAAGCTCTGCCAGCGCGCCTCGATCACCAGGGCAAGCTGGTTGGGATCAGCGGCTGGAACGGCGAGCAGCTCCGGCGGCGGCCATAGAACCTTCAGGCGTAGGCCGCCGCTTCTCAGCTCTTGCCCGGCCGTTACCCGCTGCGGCACCGCCCCCGCGGCCACCGCCCGCCCCAGGAACTCGCGGTCGGCACGGGCGAAGATCAAGCGCCCGACCGGCATCGTCCCCAGCAGTTCTTCGATCCCGCCGACGTGGTCGGACTGGTCGTGGGTGGCGACGACGGCACCGAGGTCCTCGACGCCGGAGTCCTCGAGTTGCTGGCGCAGTTCGTCGCCGGGCGGCCCTCCGTCGACCAACACTGCTGCCGAACCAGCGGGCTGCAGGAGAATCGCGTCGCCCTGGCCGACGTCGAGCACCCGGACCCGCAGTCCCCGCTGCGGGGCCGCCAGGGCGCCGTCGCCGCCGGCAGGCAGCGGCATCCAGAGCACGAGTGCCGCCGCCGCAATCGCGAAGACATGCCGCGGCCAGCGTCGGCAGACGAGGATCGCGACCGCCAGCCCAAGATAGGCAAGGATCAGACCGCTGCCGTCGAGATGGAGGTGGACCTCGGACCAATCCGGCGCCGCGCACCAGGAGGCGACCTGGGCGATGTAAGCGAGAAGTAGCGCGTTGATCCCGTTCAGCGGCCCCAGCGGCATGCCCGGGACCTGGGCGAGGCCGGCGCAGAGCATCCCCAGCCACATCGCTGGCGCCACCGCCGGCAGCGCCAGCACGTTGGCGACCAAAGTGGTTGTCGAGAGGGTTTCGAAGTGAAAAGCGATTAGCGGCGCGGTGGCCAGCGTCGCCGCGATCGTCACCGCGACGCCATCGGCGAGAGCTCGCCGCCAGGGGCCCCGGCCGATGCGGCCCTCGATTGCGGCTCGCAGCGGCGTCGCAAGAACGAGGATGCCGAGCACCGCCGCGAAGCTGAGCTGCCAGCCGATCTCGCCGGCGATGCCTGGGTCGATCGCGAGCGTCACCAGCGCCGCCAGGCCGAGAGCGTAGAAGCGCGAGCTGCGGCGGCCGGCGAGCGTTGCGAGCAACCCCAGGGCACCCATCACGGCGGCCCGCTGGATCGAGGGGCCGGCCCCGGCCACCGGCACGTAGACCGCAATCAACCCCAAGACCCAGAGCAGGCGCTGCCGCAAGGGAATGCCGAGCGCCCCCAGCAGCGGCAGCGCCAGCAACGCCAGCAGAGTCACGTTTTGGCCGGAGACGGCGAGCAGGTGACTGAGCCCGGCGCGCCTGAAGTCTTCCTTCGTGCCCGCATCGACGTCCTCGTCTTCACCGAGCACGAAGCCGCGGGCCAGCGCCGCCTCCCGAGCCGGCATCCCCTGCCCCAGACCGACCGCGGCGCGATCCCGAATCTCGTCGCTCTGACCGATCGCCACCAGGGACAGCAGGGCGATCCCGAGCAGGACCGGCAGCGGAGGACGAGCACGGGCCACGGCTGCCCTCAGGGCTGCAGTCGCGAGCGCAGCGACTCCATCGTCGCCGGCCCGATGCCCGGCACCTGGTCGAGCTGGTCGATCGAGGAGAGGCCGCCATGTTCGTCGCGGAACTCGACGATGTCACCGGCGGTGACCGGCCCGATCCCCTCGATCTCTTCCAGCTGCTCGACCGTCGCCGTGCCGAGGCTGATCGGACCTTCTTCGCTCCCGGCCACCGCCATCGCCCCGC
>DASTYZ010000029.1:0-7493 GCA_035764545.1 Solirubrobacterales bacterium
GTTTGGCGTTGTTGCGCCCCTGGCCGAGCCGCGTCTCCCCGTAGGAGAAGAAGGAACCGGATTTCTGGACCAGGTCCTGCTCCATCCCGAAGTCCAGCAAGCCGCCCTCGCGCGAGATGCCGACGCCGTACTCGATGTCGAATTCGGCCTGGCGGAATGGCGAAGCCACCTTGTTCTTGACGACTTTGACCCGAACGCGGTTGCCGACCGCCTCGGTCCCTTCCTTCAGGGTCTCGATGCGGCGGATGTCCAGTCGCTGCGAGGAGTAGAACTTCAGCGCGCGACCGCCCGGCTGGGTCTCCGGCGAGCCGAACTGGACGCCGACCTTTTCCCGGATCTGGTTGGTGAAGAGACAGACGGTGTTGGTCCGGTTGAGGTTTCCGGCGAGTTTGCGCATCGCCTGCGACATCAGCCGCGCCTGCAGGCCGACCGTGGTGTCGCCGATCTGCCCGTCGAGCTCGGCTTTCGGCGTCAGTGCCGCGACCGAGTCGATCGCGACAACGTCGACGGCGCCAGAGGCAATCAGCCGATCGGCGATCTGCAGCGCCTGCTCCCCGTAATCGGGCTGGGAGACGAGCAGCTCGTCGGTGTCGACGCCAATCGCCCGCGAATAGACGGGGTCGATCGCGTGCTCGGTGTCGATGAAGGCGCAGACTCCGCCCATGGACTGGGCCTGGGCGATGATGTGGTTGACCAGCGTCGTCTTTCCGGAGGACTCCGGGCCGAAGATCTCGACGATCCGGCCGCGCGGCACGCCGCCGATGCCAAGCGCGAGATCGAGTGCAAGGGAACCGGTCGGAATCGCCTCGACCTTGACCGTGCCCTTGTCGCCCAGGCGCATCAGCGCGCCCTCGCCAAACTCTTTCCTGATGCCGCTGACGGTGTTCTCCAGCGCGGCGTCCTTTGCTTTCGCCTCCTTTGCGGAGACATCGTTCAAGGTCGTCTTCCTGTCTGCCATCTCGATCACCTAACTGCTGCCTCAGCCGGGCAGCTGGACTTGTGCCAACGGCACGTAGCGCGCACCGGTCGGCTTGAGTTCAGAATGGTAGAGGGTCATCCGGCGGCAAATCCGTGCCTTTGAGAGACCCTCGGGTAGCTCTCCGGGCGGTTCGGAAACGACCGCCGGCCGCCTCGATCCCCGCCCCTCGGGTCGCACCCTTGCAACGGTCACATGCGGCCAGAAGGGCCGCTTCTCCGGCTCATAGAAGCCGCCCTCCACAAGGCCCTGCTGGAGCCCTGCCTGTAGCGCTTCGGCTCCCGGCGAGAGTGCCGGTAGCGCGAAAAGTCGAGCCCTGCCCCGCGGCGGACGCTGCTCGGGATCGAGCAACTCCACCCAGGGGGCCGGTCCGGCGCTCTCCACCACAACCGCGGCGATCTCCTCGATCTCCTTCTCGTTGCGATGGCCGAGGAAGGCCAGGGTGATGTGGAGTGACTCCGGCGCCACCGGCCGCAGTGCCGGATCGTTAAGCGCCTCCCGCCCCCACGCCGCGACCCCATCGCGCAGCTCTTCCGGGAGATCGAGCGCGACGAAGAGACGCGCTCGCGGGCTTTTCAGTTGCTCCTTGGTCACCGCCGCCACGCTACGGGGCCGATCCGCACCAAACAACGCTTCAAAGCAAATCTTCGCGCGCTACTTCGTGCCTTCTTTCTCACCTAGGAGCATTCGCAGCAGGTGCATCCCGACCAGCGCCGAGCGTTCGCGGATGTCCAGCCGCCCGCCGGGGATCACCGGGTCGCGGGCGACGGCAGTGCCGTCGGCGAGGCGGGCGTTGAAGCAGACGTAGCCGATCGGCTTCTCCTCGCTGCCGCCGCCGGGTCCGGCGATGCCGGTGATCGAGACCGCCACGTCGGCCTCGAAGCGCTCGATCGCGCCGACTGCCATCGCCTCGGCGACCTCCGGCGAGACCGCCCCCTTGGCCTCGATCAGGTCGGGGTCGACGCCGAGCAGCTCCGCCTTGGCCTCGTTCGAATAGGCGACGACGCCGCCGGCGAAGTAATCGGAGGCTCCAGCCAAGTCGGTAATCCGCGCCGCCATCAGACCGCCGCTGCAGGACTCCGCCAGCGCCAGTTTCTGCCCCAGCAGCAGGGTCGCCACCTGGGCGTCGATCGTCTCGCCGTCGAGGCTGAAGGTCTCCTCTCGGTGCCGCTGCACGAGCCCCTCGCGCACCGCCTCGGCCACGGCAGCGGCCTCGTCGCGGTAGCGGACGTCGATCTCGATCTCGCCACGGCGCAGGCAGGTGGTCACCTCAACCGCCTCCAGCTCGAGGCCCTCCCCTTCCATCTCCCGCAGGCTCTTGGCGATTTCGGACTCGGGCACCCCGAACATCCGCATCGTGTAGGCGCGCAGCGGCGCCGCCCGCTCCAGGACCTCGCGCACCGGTGCCGTCTCCACCGCCGCCTCCCACATCGGCTGCAGCTCGCGCGGCGGGCCCGGGAGCACGACGACGACCTGATCACCGGCCGGGACCACCAGCCCCGGCGCGGTTCCCACCGGGTCCAGCGGGGTCGCGCCCTCCGGAACCATCGCCTGCTTGCGGTTTGCCTCTTGCAGCGCCGCCTCGTCGAGCCGGAAGCGCTGCGCGAAGCCTTTGAGGATCTCGGCGATCTTCGCCTCCATCTCCTCGTCGAGGACCATCTCGCGCCCGGCGAAGCGGCCGACAACCTCGGCCGTGAGGTCATCCGCAGTCGGTCCCAGCCCGCCGCTGGTGACGATCAGGTCCATCCCCTCCGCAGCCATGAACCGCAGGGCGGCCTCGAGGTCGTCGGGGCGGTCGGCGACGACGAGGATGTGGGCGACCTCGACCCCGCGCTCGGCCAACCGCTCGGAGACCCACGGCCCGTTGCTGTCGGAGATGCGCCCGGTGATCACCTCGGTGCCGGTGACGACTATGCCCGCTCGAATCACGAGCGGAAGGTACCGGAGCTAGGCCTCGGGCTCGGACTCGACCGCGACCGGCTCGGGCGCTGAGTTGCCGCCGCTGAGCACGCGCGAGAGGTCCGCCTGGGTGATCAGGACCTGGCGCGGTTTCGAGCCCTCGTAGCCGGAGATCACACCCCGGCGCTCGAGCATGTCGATCAGGCGGCCGGCGCGGGTGTAGCCGACCCGCAGACGGCGCTGGATCATCGAGACCGAGGCGGTCTCGGTCTGGACGACAAGGCGGATCGCCTCGTCGAGGAGGTCGTCGCTGTCGGGGTCGAAGTCGTCGTCGCGGTCCTCGCTCTCCGGCTCCTGCGGAGTCTCCAGCAGCTCGGCCTCGAATTCGGGTTCGCCCTGCTTGGCCCAGTGCCCGGTAATGCGGGCGATCTCGTCCTCGGTGATGAAGGCGCCCTGGACGCGGGACAGTTTCGAGGTGCCGGCGCCGCGGAAGAGCATGTCCCCCTGGCCCAGCAGCGCCTCGGCGCCGCCCTGGTCGAGGATCACCCGCGAGTCGGTCTGCGAGGAGACGGCGAAGGCGATCCGCGAGGGGATGTTGACCTTGATCGTGCCGGTGATGATGTCGGTCGAGGGGCGCTGGGTCGCCAGCACCAGGTGGATTCCGGTGGCGCGGGACTTCTGCGCGAGACGGATGATCGAGTCCTCGACTTCGGCCGGGGCGACCATCATCAGGTCCGCGAGCTCGTCGATCACGCAGAGGATGTGCGGCAGCGGCGCTTCGCCTTTCTTCTTGCGGACCCGGTTCAGCTCGACCAGGTTGCGGGCGCGGGCCTCGCTCATGATCCCGTAGCGGCTCTCCATCTCGCCGATCAGGTTGGAGAGGACGTTGGCGGCGAGCCGCGGCGAGGTGACCACCGGCGTCAACAGATGAGGGACGTTCTCGTAGTGGTTGAGCTCGACCTGCTTCGGGTCGACGAGGACGAGGCGCACTTCGTTCGGCGAGGCCTGCATCAGGATCGAAGAGAGGATCGCGTTGACGCAGCCGCTCTTGCCCGAACCGGTGGTGCCGGCGACGAGGACGTGCGGCATCTTCGCGATGTCGGTCCAGACCGGGTTGCCGTCGATCCCCTTGCCGAGCCAGGCGACGAGCGGCGAGGTCTTCTCCGGGCGGCCGGCGTAGATGTCGCCGAGGCGGACCATCTTGCGGGTCCGGTTGGGTACCTCGACGCCGACCGCCTGCTTGCCGGGAATCGGCGCGAGGATGCGGATGTCGGTCGAGGCCAACGCGTAGGCGATGTCGTTGGCGAGCTCGGTGACTTTCTTAACTTTGGTCCCGGGGGCCAGACGAAGCTCGAAGCGGGAGACATGGGGGCCGCTGACGATGCCGACGATCTTCGCCTCAACGCCGAAGTGCCCGAGCGTCTCGACCAGCTTGCGCCCAACCGCTTCGTGGTCTTTCGGGTCGGGACCTTTGTCGTTTTTGCCGCGCTCGAGCAGCTTGTGCGACGGCGGCCGGTAGTTGATCTCCTCCGACATCGTGACGCCGCGCTTGGAGCCCATCGGCGTCAGCCCGGCGTGCGCCCGGTCGCCCTCGTCGACGACCGCGACGGCGTCCTCGGAGTGGTAGTTCTTCAGCTCGGCCGGCTCCTCCTCGTCCTCATCGGCCGGAAGGACGTGGGTCTCGGTCTCCCCTTCCGCCGCGGCGTCGAAGACCTGGGCGTCGAATTCGTCCTCCTCAGCCAGCGCGACCGTCGGTTCGAAGTCGTCGTCCTCCTCGGGGTAGGAGCTCATCACGTCGGTAGCGCCGGCGAGGGTTGCCGCCTCGGCCCGGGCTTCGCGGTGCTCACGCCAGTCGGAGTGGGTCTTGGCGACGGTCCGCGCCGCCGCGTCGCCGCCGGCAAAGAGCCCGCGGAAGAGCGCCCGCAGGCTGCGGCCGATGCCGCGCGCCAAGTCGGAGACGGAGGTGCCGGTGAGGAGCATCCCGCCGACGACCAGCAGCAGGACGGTGAAGATGCGGGCGCCGATCTCGCCGAAGAGATAGGTGAGCGCCGTTTCCGCTCCGTAGCCGACCTTGCCCCCCTCCCAGCCGAGGAAGAGGACGAAGGCGAGGTAGACGCCGAAGGCGATCAGGAAGAGGGCGATGAGGTCGACGTGGCGCTGCTCGAGGGCCGCCGGCAGGCGCAGGCCGGCTTTCGCCTTCGGCTTCCGTTTCTTCGCAGCTTTGCCCCGGCGGGCCGCTCCGCCCCGCTTCTTACGCACGAACATGGTCCCCCGTTCGACGCCGAGGGCCACTCCCCTGCGGCTAAATTCGCCCTAAAAGTCGCGAAGAGCGGCCAAATTCGCGGCTACCATCGGTTGATGCTCTCCGAAGTCGAGCAAGCGGGCGGCCGCGTTCTCATCGTCGAGGACGACGTCGACATCGCCGACGTCCTCCGCCGCTCCCTCCGCAACGAGGGCTATGAGGTCCGCACCTCGGCCGACGGCGGCGAGGCACTCGACGTTGCCGCCGGCTTCACCCCCGACCTCGTCGTGCTCGACCTCGGGCTGCCGGGGATGGACGGAGTCGAGGTCTGCCGCCGCCTCCGCAGCGACGGCGACGTTCCGATCCTGATGCTGACGGCGCGGGCGGAGACCGAGGACCGGGTGACCGGCCTCGACAGCGGTGCCGCCGACTACCTCGTCAAGCCGTTCGAGCGCCAGGAGCTCCTGGCGCGGATCCGCGCCCTGCTGCGGCGGCGTCCCCCGCGCGGGGCCGCCTCGCTCGAGGTAGCCGATCTCGTCCTCAACCCGGACACGCGCGAGGTCCGCCGCGGCGAGCGCGAGATCGAGCTGACCAACCGCGAGTTCGAGCTGCTCGAGTTCCTGATGCGAAACGAGCGCCTGGTCGTCTCCCGCGAGCGCCTCCTCGACGAGGTCTGGGGCTATGACCCGATGGCCGCGACCAACACGATCGACGTCTTCATCTCCAACCTCAGGCGCAAGCTCGAGGAAGGCGATGAGGGCCGCCTCCTCCACACCAAACGAGGGGCCGGCTACGTTCTCAAGGCCTAAGTTGAAGCTCTCGCCGCGCCTGGTGAAGCCGAAATCCTGGCCTGTGCGCTGGCGCCTCGCCCTCGTCTCCTCGGGGCTGACCCTGATCATCCTGCTCCTCTTCGGCGGCCTGATCGGGAAAATCGCCACCGAACGGATCCGCGACGACTTCGATGGCGAGGTCCGCAGCGCCGCCAACGTCCTCGCCGGGCAGATCCAGATCGTCTATCCACCCTTCGGCGGCAAACCGCAGGTCTTCAGGAGCCCGCAGCTGAACGCCTTCGTTCTCTCCGACGACGCCTCGGTGCGGATCTACGACGTTGAAGAACACCTGCAGGGCGCCAACGAAGACGCGGCGGCGCTGGGGCCGCTGAAGCAGGGCCTGACCGACTACAACGGGATGCGGGTCGCGACCGAACCGGTCCTTGACGCCTCCCAGGCGGTCACCGGCTACGTCCAGTACGGACGCAGCCTCGACCACGTCGACGCGACCGTGGACCGCGTCTGGCTGCTGATCCTGGGTGGGATCCTCGTTGGGACCCTGCTGGCCGTGGTGGCCGGAGTGGCGATCGCCCGCCGGGCGATGCGGCCGATCGCCTCGCTGACCTCCACCGCCCGCGAAATCGCGACCACCCGCGACCCCTCGAAGCGGATGCCGAAGCCGGCCGACGACGACGAGGTCGGGGAACTGGCGCGGACGCTGGAGGAGATGCTTCGCTCCCTCGACGCCGCCCGGGCCGAACGCGAGGGGGCGATGCAAAAGCAGCGCGAGTTCGTCGCTGACGCCTCCCACGAGCTGCGGACGCCGTTGACCAGCGTCCTCGCCAATCTCGAACTCCTCCAGGCCTCGCTGGGCAACAGCGACCAAGCCGAGGACCGGGAGATCGTCGACTCGGCGCTGCGCTCCTCGAAACGGATGGGCCGGCTGATCGGCGACCTCCTCCTGCTCGCCCGAGCCGACGCCGGCCGACTAGAGGCCCACCGGCGCCTTGACCTGGCCCAGGTCGCGGGCGAGGCAGCAGCCGAGGTGGCGCCGCTGATGGGCGACCGGCGACTGCTGGTCGAGAACGAACGGCCGCTGCGGGTCGAGGGCAGCCGTGACGAGCTGCACCGGATGGTCCTCAACCTGCTCGACAACGCGATCCGCCACACCCCTCCGGGCTCGTGCGTGGAACTGACACTGCGCGAAGAGAACGGGCAGGCGGTCGTCGAAGTCGCCGACGACGGGCCGGGCATCCCCGCCGAGATGCGGAACCAGATCTTCGACCGCTTCGTCCGCGGCCAGGGCCCAGCCGACACCGCCCGCGGTACCGGAACCGGCCTCGGCCTCGCAATCGTCAGCGCCGTCGCCGAGTCCCACGAGGGCAGTGTCGAAGTGAAGGAGTCGTCCAGCGGCGGCGCCCTCTTCGTCGCCCGCATCCCTCTCGCCAGCGCCGAGAACCCCGCCCCCAAACCTTTAAAGGCGCTTTAGAGCCGAGCTCTAATTTTCCCAGTGGACGAGACACACTGGCCCGCCGGAGCTTCTCCCCAGAATCCGCTCCGGCGGGCTCTTTCTTTGCCGTTCAGGCGTTCCGTGGTTCCTTTGTCC
>DASTYZ010000030.1:0-9941 GCA_035764545.1 Solirubrobacterales bacterium
GTGGCGGCCCCGCGGCAGGCTCGTCGCTTCCGTCTTTCTCTTCGTCGCCATTCAGCTCTTCGGTGGGGGCATCGACAGCTCCGCCCTCGCCGCCTCCTCGCCGAGGTAGGGCCGTACCGCCAGGTACATCATCTCGGGAACCACCGCCATCGGGTCGAGTTCCTCGATCTGGGTGCTGTTCCGCGCCATCACCTGAGCGATCGCCCCGACGATGCTCTCGGCGGCAAGCGGCGGCACCGAGTCGGGATCGGCGGCAACCTCACGACCGGCATCGATCATCTCGACGTAGGCGCTGATGATGCGCTCGCGCAGGACGGTGGCCATCTCCCCGGCCCACAGCACCTCGAGGACGCCGAAGTGCATCGTCCTCGGGTGCTCGCGGATCCAGCGGGCGTGCGCGTAGGCCGCCGCCCGCAACGAGTCCGGCCAGCTCTCCTCCGCGTCGAAGGCCGCCCGAACCTGCCGCATGTTCTCGGCCGCGTGCTCTTCGAAAAGGGATCGCGCGCAGACTTCCTTGGAGGCGAAGAGGGTTTCGAAGTCAGCGGTGCTCCCGCCCGCCCGGGCGGCGATCGCCTCGGTTGTGACGTTCTCGTAGCCCTGCTCGAAGGCGAGGTCGACCATCGCCTCCATATAGGCGGCCCGATGGGGAGACATCGTTTCCGTCATCCGCGCTTCGAGCGCTCGCGCAGGACTTCTTCAGCGATTTCGCGGGAAGCGGCTTCACCGACGTATGGGGAGAGGGCGATTTGAATCGACTGCTCCAGCAGCGCCTCCGAGTCGTCGAGCTCACCCTTGACGAGTCGCTGGTGGATGATCCAGACGATGCCGCCCAGCACCGCCTCCTCGAGGGTGTCCGAAAGCTGCGCCGCCTCCTCGCTCAGCTCCCTGCCCTCGCGCAGCTTCGGTACCGCCAGGTCGACGACCTCCTCGTAGCGGCGGTAAGCGGTGGGGCTCGCGGCCTGCACCTCGACCAGGGCGACCCGCGCCCGTTGCGGGTCGGCAACGATCAGGTCGAGCAGGCAGGCGAGGCCGACAGCCAATTGATGCGGCCAGTCCTCCCTTTCCGCCGCCGCCTCCCGCAGCGCCTCCGCCGTCTCTTCGACGATCCGGTCGAAGGCCGCGAGAAAGCACTCTTCCTTCCCGTCGAAGAGGTCGTAGAAGGCGACGTAGCCGACCCGGGCCGCCTTGACGATGTGGTCGACCGAGGTGTCTCGGTAGCCGCGCTTGGCGACCAGTTCCACGGTCGCCTTGAAGAGCCGCTCGCGCTGATGGGCGGCGACCACGTCGGGTGCCAGGCCGTGCCTTCCCAGGGGCACGATGGGCACCTCTTCTGGGGCCCCTTTCATGCGAGCAAGATACCTGCCCCTTTGAGTTGGGGCAATGTTTCCATGGAGAGGGATATAGTTTTCCAATCCAGCCGCACGCTTCCGGAGCGGGATCAGGCAATTCCGGAGCGACGGCGGACAGATATGCAAGAACAGGGGCCGGGGTCCGACAAAGATGCGAGCGCCGAGCTCGCGCGTGAGCGCGTTCATACGGCAATCCTCGAGCTCAGCGGGGAGGTCGGCTACAGAGCCGTGACCCTGGAGCAACTGCTCGACCGCAGCGGCGTCGACGCCAAAGAGTTCCATCGCCGGTTCCGCGATCTCGATGTCTGCTTCGGCTCCGCTTACGAGGAGCAGGCGGAGGCACTATGCCGGGAGATGCTCGGTGCCGCCCGGCGCGCCGGTGAGTGGCGCGCCGGCACCCGGGCCGCTCTCGAGGTGGTTCTCCGATTCGTCGGCGAGCGGCCGGCGATCGGCAAGGCTCTGGTGCGGGAGGTCCACGTCGCCGGCGGTACCGCGCTGGCCAAGCACGAGGAGGTCCTCGATCGCCTTGCGCACGCAGTCGGCAGCGGCTGCGAGCCGCCGGTGTCCGACCTGGAGACGGTGCCGCGGGCTCCCAGCTTCATCGTCGGCGCGGTGGAGGGAGTGATCGCCGGTCACCTCGACCGCGGCGAACCCGAGGACCTGCTCGAGGTCGGCGACGAACTCATGTACCTGATCGTCGCCTCCTTCCTCGGCCGCGACGAGGTTTGAAAACTAACCTTGACTTCAAAGAGTGAATACGTTTATATTTGCTGGACTCGCCAGGGAGGCGATACAGGGATTCGGTTCGCAGGCAGGGAAGCCACCCGCCCTCGCGCCGTCTCAGGACCGGGCACCAGGGGCCCAGAGCAACAAGGAGATCGATCTGTGAGAAGCCACGCGAAGGCAGCGTCCGCGTCATCGACCCATCGTGAGAACGGCAAGTTCTCCCTCGGCGTCATCGCGGCGATGCTCGTCTGCGCGGCGGCTTTCCTGGGGATTGGTGCGCCCGCGGCCAGCGCGGCGCCTGAAGCAGGTCCGGGCTGGGGATTCCAGAGCACCATCGGCGAACCGGCCCACGCGTCCTGGGGGGGCTCGGGCAATCCGATCGGGGTCGATAGCAACGGAAACATCGTCCAATCCGATCCGGAGATCAACTCCCACACTCCGCGGATCAACATCTACAACCCCGCGGGCACGCTCCTCACCCAGATCAGCACCCTCGATGTTGCCGGCGTGTGGTCGCAAAGCATCGCGATCGACAAGACCAACGACGCGATTTACGTCGACTCGATCTTCCTCTTCGGCTCAGTTATCAGGCGCCTGGTCTCGGATGGCAAAGCCACGCCGACTTACACTGTGGATTCGAGCTTCGAAGTAACCCCTCAGGGCGACTCGATGGCGGTCGATCCCACCACCCAGGACCTGCTCGTCACCGAACCTGGCGCCGAAGCAGTTCAGCGCTACGACACGAGCGGGACGCTTGTCGAAACGATCAGCACCCCGTCGATTAATCCCTCCTGGATCCTGGTGATGCCCGACGGCAGCTTCTGGACCGCCCCCTCCTCCGGTCCCGACCTGACCCACTTCAGCGGCACCGGCACCCTCCTAGGGACGATCGCCGGCGTCGGAACTCTGCACGGCCTGTCCTACGACCCGGTGCGAGAACTGGTCACCGCCTCGGTGGGAAATCAGCTGCTGACCTACACGCCGGCCGGAGTGTTCCGCGCCGCGTCGCCGTCCGTGGACGGTGCGGGCGGGGGAACGGCCGTCGGTCCCAGCGGACTCCTCTACGAACACACCACCGAAGGCATCAAGGTGTACGCCCCGGGGACCTCTCCGGGGATCGGGACCCTCACGACCTCCAACCTCGCCCCCACCAGCTTCCACGTCAGCCTCGAAATCGACCCAGGCGCAGGTCCTCCTCCGGGAAGCACGATGCACTTCGAATACACCTCTGACGGCGGCGAACACTGGCTCTCTCTGGCCGACCAGGCGGTCAACGCTGCCGGCACCTATGAGGCAGACATCAAAAACGTCGAAGCGAACCGCGAGCACCTGGTGCGGGCAGTCGTGGAAAACGACACCATCTCCAAGGTCACCGACCCGGTGGCGGTGACGACGCCCCCCGCACCGCCGGGTGTCGCGACCAGCCCCGCCAGCGAGGTGACCGAAACGAGCGCGATCCTCAACGGAACGCTCAAACCGTTCGGGTTGCCTGCCACCTACCACTTCGAGTACGGCGAGACGACCGCCTATGGCTCGCGGGTTCCGGTCGCGATCGATGCTGCGGCCGGCAACGGATACGGAGTCAAGTTCTTCAGCCGCACGATCACCGGGCTGAGCCCCGGCACGACCTACCACTTCCGCCTGGTCGGTTCCAATTCGTTAGGAACCTCGGAAGGGGCCGACCGCACCTTCACCACCGTCTCCGCCGGCGAGTTCTCGGCGCGAGCCTACGAGCAGGTAACGGCGCCGGAGAAGAACGGCGGCGCGATCATCCCCCGCCTCAGCGTCCAGGTAGCGGGAGACGGCAACGGGTTTGCCTACACCACCAAAGCCGGTTCGGAGTCCTCGCCGATCATCACGCGTGCGATTTCCACCCGTGGCGCCACCGACTGGTCGGGCAAGGTCGACACCGACCCACCACTCGAAGTGGACTCGGGAGGTTTCTTGGTCCACACGACGCTCGCCGTCTCCGACGACTTCACCCACGCGTTGGTGGTCAGCAATAAGGCGTTGACGGCCGGGTCGATTTCACCCGGGGCCAATCTCTACCGGCTCGACATCAAATCGAAAACCTATGACCTGATCGGCTCCAGCAACGCCCCCCAGGCCTTCAACAACTTCGCCGGAGCCACGTCCAGCGACAAATTCCAGGCGGGCGCCCCAGACTTCAGCTGGATCGTCTTCGTCTCTCACGCGAAGCTCCTCCCGGAGGCTCCGCTCGATGCCCTGTATCGCTGGAGCGAAGCTGACGGGCTCGAAGTCGTCTCTGTCCTTCCGAACGGCGACCTGAGCAGCGTGCACCGGGGAAATGGCAACGTCATCTACCGCATGCTGTCCGCCGACGGGTCCCGGATCTACTACTCCACCTTCGGAGGAACCGAAGAAGGCATCTTCTTCCGCGATGGGGACGGAGCGCCGACGCCTGTTTCGGTGTCCCACGTGCCAGGCGATCCGACGACTGCGCAGCCGGCAACCCTCCTCGGGATCAACGAGGACGGCCGCTACGCGTTCATCTCCTCCCCGACCAAGCTGACCAGCGATGCCCCCGGCGAACAGGGAGACCTCTACCGCTATGACGCCTCCGACGACAGCCTCGAGTACCTCGGGGCGAAGGCGTACGTCACCAGCGGCGTTGTTATCGACAACGGCAGCCTCGGGATCGGGGCGGATGGCAACACCTTCTACTTCAACGCCGAGATAGGAGGGCGTGGAAACGTCAACGTGTGGCACGACGGAGTAGTCCGCGAGGTGGCCCCCCTGACCGCGCCGAACGACGAACGCATGAGCCCGAATGGCCGGTATTTCGTCATCGCCATGACCGTCGGGAGCACCCCCAGCGTGCTCCAGGTCTACGACACCGAGACCGAAGAACTGAGTTGCGTCTCCTGCATGCCCGATGGGACCCCCGCTCAGGGCAGATCGGCAGAGGGCACCGGCGGCGACACTCTGATCAGCAACAACGCCCCGACGACCGTCACCGACAGCGGCACCGTCTACTTCGACACCACCGCCCGGCTCGTAGCCAAGGACGTCAACGGCACCCGTGATGTCTACGCCTACCGCGACGGATCGGCGACGCTGATCAGCCCCGGCAACGCTCCCATCGACGCCATCTACGCCGACGCCTCGCTTGACGACTCCAACGTGTTCTTTACGACCGCACAGAAGCTGGTCGGCCGCGACAACGACGAATCGATCGACATCTACGACGCCCGGGTCAACGGCGGCCTGCCTGCGCAGAGCCCGCCTCCTTCGCTGGAGTGCCTACGCGACGACTGCAAGGCGACGCCGAACGCCGGGCCGGAACTGCCCTTCGGCGGGTCGGAAGCATTGAGCGGCCCGGAGAACGTCAAACCCCCCAGGCACAAGAAATGCGGCAAGGGCAAGCGGGCCAAGAAGGTCAAGGGCAAGGTCCGCTGCGTCAAGAAGCAGAAAGCCAACAAGAACAAGAAGGGGGGCAACCGATGAACCGGGCCCAGAAGATTCTGCGCAGCGCACTGATTTTGGTCTCGGGATGCCTGGCTTTGCTCGCAATCGCAGCGCCTGCTTCCCAGGCCGAGTTCGAATTCGAAAGTACCGGTGTCCTAGTCGACGCCATCAACGGTGAAGCCACCCGGCAGGCAGGCGGTCACCCCGATTTCACCTTCGACTTCCTCGTCCCGCAGATCACCACGATCCGCGACGGATTTGAAGTAACCGGGCCTGTGGAGGGAGTGCGCGACGTCGACCTCGACCTTCCCCAGGGGCTGGTCGGCAACCCGACGCCGTTCCCGACCTGCACGATGGAGCAGTTGATCGGTGCAGCCAACAACAACCTTCAAACGTGCCCGATCAACACTCAGATCGGTATCGCGAGACTGAGGTTCAAAGGCGGCGGTGCCAATGTCGGCATCTTCAACGTCGCCCACGGCACCGACGTTCCCGCTCTGTTCGGGTTCAATTACCTGGGCTATATCGCAACCATCACGCCGCGCATTCGCCCCGACGGTGGCATTTCCGCCGGGAGCTTCGAAATTTCGCAGGGCTTGCCCGTGGACGGCGCGAGGCTGACCTTCTGGGGATACCCCGCGAGTCCGGAGCACGACAACGAACGCCAAGCGACCTTCGCGGAAGTCCTCGACTTTCTTGAATTCCCGTCGGACGCCCCGAAAGTGCCGTTCTTCACCAGCCCCACTGCTTGCCTCGAGACTCCCTCTGTCTTCACCGCGAGGGGGGACTCCTGGGAATACCCGGGAATCTTCGACACCGAGGTCATGGCGAGCGACGAAGACGGCAACCCGTTCGTCTGGGAAGGCTGCGAAAACCTTCCTTTCGAACCTACTTTGACGCCGATCCCGGGGACGCATCGCGCCCACTCGCCCACCGGCCTCGACGTCAACGTCGATCTGCCCAGCAACGACGGGATCGACGGTCTCGCGGCATCGGCGCTGATGAAGACCGTGATCGAGTTCCCGCAGGGAATGACCGTTTCGCCTTCGGCGGTGGCGGGTCTACAGGGCTGCTCCGAAGACGAGGTAGGCCTCGACGACAGCGACCCGCCCAGCTGTCCGAGCGGATCGAAGATCGGCAACGTGACGGTCGAAACTCAGCTGCTCAAAGACCCGCTAGGCGGCGAAGTGGTGCTGGCCAAGCAGAACGAAAACCCGTTCAACTCGACCTATGCCGTCTACCTCTTGATCAAGGGCCCCGGCTTCTACCTGAAGCTGCCGGGTGAACTCAACACCGACAAGCAGACCGGCCAGCTGAAGGCGATCTTCGACGACCTACCCCAGCTGCCGTTCGAAAACCTCCACCTCGATTTCCGCGGCGGCCCGACGGCGCCGCTCGTGACGCCGAACAAATGCGGTGACTACTCGATCAAGACGGAGGTCTTCCCCTGGGCACGGCCGGATGAACCTGTGGTCGACACGGTTCCGATGCCGATCACCGAAAACTGCGAGGGCGGCGGCGAGTTCAATCCCCGCCTGCAGGCCGGGGTCGAAAACCCGGTTGCCGGTGCCCGCTCGCCGCTGACGATCCGCGTCACCCGCCAGGACGGCGAACAGAACATCTCGCAGATCGAAGTCACCCTGCCGAAGGGCGAGATCGCGAATCTGAAAGGGCTCGAGGTCTGCCCGAACGACCTGGCGCCTTCGGGCAACTGCCCGGCAGGCAGTCAGGTCGGGATCGCCACCACGGCGATCGGCACCGGGGCCTTCCCGCTCTTCGTGCCCCAGCCGGGCAAGGAGCCGACGGCTCTCTACCTCGCCGGTGCATATAAAGGCGCGCCGTACTCGCTGGTGACGAAGGTCCCGGCGCAGGCCGGGCCGTTCGACTTCGGCGACATCGTCGTGCGGACGGCGATCGACTTGAACCCGGTCACCGCCCAGGTGATCGCCAAGTCCGATCCGCTGCCGCAGATCCTCGAAGGGGTGCCGATCGCCTACCGCGATGTCCGCATCGAAGTCAAGAAGCCGGACTTCTCGGTCAACCCGACGAGTTGCGAGCAGCGCTTCGTGACGACGACGATCACCTCCGTCGACGGCACCGAGGCCCACCCCTCGGTCCCGACCAAGGTCGGCGACTGCGGCGCCCTCAACTTCGGCCCGAAGCTGAAGTTCAAGGTCAACGGAGGGACCAACCGCGGTGACTTCCAGGCGCTGACCGCGATCCTGACGACCGGCAAGAAGGAAGCGAACATGTCGCGGGTTCAGGTCGCGCTCCCGCACGCCCTGTTCCTCGCGCAGGAACACATCGGCACCGTCTGCACCCGGGTGCAGTTCGCCGCCGACAACTGCCCGGCGGCCTCCGTCTACGGCAAGGCCAGGGCGGTCACGCCGCTGCTCGACGACCCGCTGGAAGGACCGGTCTACCTACGCTCCTCCAACAACCCGCTGCCGGACCTGGTCGCCGACCTGCAGGGCCAGTTCGACATCGAGCTCGCCGGCCGGATCGATTCCGAGAACGGGGGCATCCGCAACACCTTCGAAACCGTCCCCGACGCCCCGGTGACGAAGTTCGTGCTGAAGATGAAGGGCGGCAAGAAAAGCCTGATCGTCAACAGCCGGAACCTCTGCCTGGCTCCGGTGCGGGCAAAGGTGCGGATGGTCGGCCAGAACGGCAAGCGCCACAACGAACGTCCAGCGATCCAGACCGGTTGTGGCAAAAAGGCGAAGAAGGGGCGTAAGAAGTAGAGATGCGCGCCCGCAGAAGCAAGAGTGCCGCCGGTCTCGCGGCGGCGCTCTGCCTCCTCGCCTCGGCCTCGCTCGCCTCCGCCGAGGTCACCCAGGAAGGCAACCTCCGCGTTTCCTTCACCGGCGGGATCGCCCCGAACGCGCTGCCGCGGAAGGGAAAGGCACCGGTCAAGGTCAAGTTCGGCGGCGAGATCAAGACCACCGACGGCCAGGCGCCGCCGCAGCTGCGGTCGATCTCGCTCGAGATCAACCGCAACGGCAAGTTCGACTTCCGCGGCCTGCCGGCCTGCCACTACCACCAGATCCATCCCGCCTCGAGCCGGGAAGCGATCGCCACCTGCCCGGATTCGGTGATCGGCAAGGGCGTCTTCAGCGCCCACGTCGAGCTTCCCGAACAATCGCCCTTTCCCTCCGCCGGGCAGGTCACCGCCTTCAACGGCGTCTTCCACGGCCGCCATGTGATCTTCGCCCACGTCTTCGGCAACAACCCGCTGCCGCAGTCGCAGGTCCTGATCTTCAACCTCGGCAGGTCGTCGGGTGGCTTTGGCACCAGCCTCACGGCTGAACTTCCCCGCGTCGCCGCGGAATGGGGCTACGTCTCCGGCGTCTCGCTCTCGCTCAGCAAAGTCTTCCGCTACAAGGGCGAGCGCCGCTCACTGCTCACCGCCGGCTGCCCGGCGCCAGGGAACGCCGACGTCGCCGCCTTCAACTTCGCCCGGGCCAGCTTCGGCTTCGAAGACGGCCGCAACCTCGCGGTGACGATGACCCGCACCTGCAAGGTGAAGCAGCCTTGAAAAGGGCTAGTGTTTCTCATTAGAGTGAACTAGTATCTAAACCCTCTGCGGCCGGGTGTTCCCCGCACTCGGTCGCAGTCATCGCCTCCGCGGCTTTCCCTGTCCCGGTGGCGTAGCAGCAGCCGACCTGGGCGCTCGAACGAGAGCTCAGGTCGCTGCCGTTCTAGGTTTCGGTCCCAGGATCAGGTAGCGGGGCGGCGGTATCGTGACCCTGTGAAGCATTCGCTCGAGCAGGCGCGGTCGCTGTTGGCGGAGCGCCTGCGCGAGCGACTGCCGGAGCTGAAGACGGAGATCCAGACCCGCGTCTACGCGATCTCCGACCCGCGCGAGGTCAGCGACCCCGCTTACGTCGAGGGGCTAAACGCCGCCCTCGCCGCCGCGGTCGAGTACCGGCTTGAGGTGCTCGAGGTCGGGGAGCGCAGCGCCTCGGAGGTGCCGGCGGCATTGCTGGCCCAGGCCCGGCTCGACGCCCGTGACCGGGTGCCGCTGGACACGGTCCTGCGGCGCTACTTCGCCGGCAACGCCCTCTTCGCCGACTTCCTCGCCGAAGAGGCTGAGCGCGAGGGCGTCCCCAACTCGACCCTCCGCAATCTGCTCGCAGCCCAGGCCACCGTCGGCGACCGTCTCCTCGCTGCGGTCAGCGCCGAGCACGCGCGCGAGGCGCAGGTCCGCCCGAGCAGTACCGCCGAGCGGCGGCGCGAGAGCGTGAAAAGACTGCTGGCCGGCGAATTCGTCGACCATGCCGAGCTCGAATACGACCTCGACGCCAAGCACCTCGGGCTGATGGCGAAGGGCGAGGGGGCGGAGCTGCTGCTGCGGGAGCTGGCGAAGCGGCTCGACCGCCGTCTGCTTGCGGTCAAGCGCGAGGAGGAACCGGTCTGGGCCGCCTGGCTCGGCGG
>DASTYZ010000031.1:0-45770 GCA_035764545.1 Solirubrobacterales bacterium
ATGGGGACCGTGTGCGGACCGCGGAGTTCACGGTCGAGGTGCCGCGATGAGCCAGCGGCTCGAGCTTCCGATCGAGGGAATGACCTGCTCTTCCTGCGCCGGTCGGGTCGAGAAGAACCTGAACCGGCTCGAGGGGGTCGAGGCGAGTGTCAACTTCGCGACCGAGCGGGCGAGCGTCAGCTTCGACCCCGACCGCGTCGCCCCCGAGCAGCTGGTCGAGGCGGTCGCCGACGTCGGCTACTCGGCTTCGCTGCCGGCCGACCGCGACGAGGAGCGCGATGAAGCGGCGCCCGATCCGACCGCGGACCTGCGGCGGCGGCTGATCTTCGCCTCGGTCCTCTCCTTGCCGGTGCTGCTGCTCTCGATGATCGAGCCGCTGCAGTTCGAAAACTGGCAGTGGCTGTCGCTGCAGCTGGCTGTGCCGGTGGTGCTCTGGGCGGGCTGGCCGTTCCATGAGGCTGCCTGGAAGAACCTGCGCCACGGCGCGGCGACGATGGACACGCTGATCTCGATCGGGACCCTGGCCGCCCTCGGCTGGTCCCTCTACGCGCTCTTCCTCGGCGACGCCGGGATCAACGGGATGAAGATGCCGTTCGACCTGATCCCCGAGCGCGGTGGCGGCGCCGACGAGATCTACCTCGAGGTCGCCTCCGTCGTCACCACCTTCATCCTCGCCGGCCGCTACTTCGAGGCGCGGGCGAAGCGCCGCGCCGGCGCGGCGCTGGAGGCGCTGCTCGACCTCGGCGCCAAGGACGTCGCGGTGATCGGCGCCGACGGAGCCGAGCGGCGGGTGCCGGTCGAGGAGCTTGCCGCCGGCGATCGCTTCGTCGTCCGGCCGGGGGAGAAGGTCGCCACCGACGGGGTCGTCGAGAGCGGGGCCTCGGCGGTCGACCGCTCGCTGGTCACCGGCGAGTCGGTGCCGGTCGAGGTCGGCCCCGGGGACGAGGTGATCGGCGCCACGATCAACGTCGGCGGCCGCCTCGTCGTCCGCGCCACCCGCGTCGGCGAGGAGACCGCGCTGGCCCAGATCGCCCGCCTCGTCACCGAGGCGCAGTCGGGCAAGGCTCCCGTCCAGCGCCTCGCCGACCGCGTCAGCGCCGTCTTCGTTCCGATCGTGATCGCGCTTGCGGTCGCCACCCTCGGCTTCTGGCTCGGCAACGGCGCCGGCGCCACCTTCGCCTTCACCGCCGCGGTGGCGGTCCTGATCATCGCCTGCCCCTGCGCCCTCGGCCTGGCGACGCCGACCGCGCTTCTGGTCGGCACCGGGCGCGGCGCCCAGTTGGGGCTGCTGATCAAGGGACCGGAAGTGCTGGAGTCGACGCGGCGGATCGACACCGTCGTCCTCGACAAGACCGGGACCGTGACCAGCGGCGAGATGAGCGTGGCGGCGGTGCATGCCGCGGCGGGCGAGGACGAGGCCGAGGTGCTGCGCCTGGCCGGCGCGGTCGAGGACGCCTCCGAGCACCCGATCGCGAGGGCGATCGCGGCGAAGGCGAAGCGGGAGTTCGTGTTGCTGCCAGCGGTCCACGAGTTCAGGAGCGAGGCCGGCCTCGGCGTCCGCGGCGAGGTCGGCGATCGCGTCGTCGTCGTGGGCCGCGCCTCGGTGTCGAGTTTGTGGCCTATGGGTCCACAAAGTCGACACGTCCTTCCGCCGGAGCTCGAGCAGGCGCGCCGCGAGGCCGAGGCGCGCGGCCAGACCGCGGTCGCGGTGGGGTGGGACGGCGCGGCCCGAGGTCTGATCGTCGTCGCCGACACGGTCAAGCCCTCTAGCGCCGCCGCGATTGAGGCGCTGAAACGGATGAACCTGCGTCCCGTCCTCCTCACCGGCGACAGCGAGGCGACCGCCGGCGCCGTCGCCGCCGAGCTGGAGATCGAAGGGGTGATCGCCGAAGTGCTGCCGGCCGACAAGGCGGCGGCGATCGAGCGACTGCAGGCCGAGGGACGGACGGTGGCGATGGTCGGCGACGGCGTCAACGACGCGCCCGCCCTGGCCCAGGCCGACCTCGGCCTCGCGATCGGCACCGGCACCGACGTCGCGATCGAGGCCTCCGACATCACCCTCGTCTCCGGCGACCCCCGCGGCATCGCCGACGCGATCCGCCTCTCCCGCCGCACCCTGGCGACGATCAAGGGCAACCTCTTCTGGGCCTTCGCCTACAACGTCGCCGCCCTGCCCCTCGCCGCCGCCGGCTTCCTCAACCCGATCATCGCCGGCGCCGCAATGGCCTTCTCCAGCGTCTTCGTGGTCACCAACTCACTGCGACTGCGGGGGTTCTCCCCGCAGTCGCAGTAACCGCTAGTTCTGAATCAGCTTCACGCTCCGGCCCTTGCTGCGGGCCTTGCCGCCGGTCGGCTTGAAGGTGACCTTGATCCGGACCTTGGCGCTCCCTTGGGTCGCCAGCGCTTTCTTAGCCTTCGGCTTCGGGCGGATATTCAAGGTGACCGTTCCGGCCTTCTTGGCGCTCTTCTTGACCTTTTTCACCTTCTTGCCGGTGAGGGTGAGCTTGCCGGCGTAAGGGACCTTGACCTTCAGCTTCGCGGTCCCGTTCTTCTTGTTGCGGATCAGCTTGCCGAACTTGAAGTTGTTCGGGGCTTTGACGACGAGGGACTGGGTCACCGGGCCGGGGCCGTTGCAGAAGGCGGTGCGACCGGTGAAGAGGAAGCCGCTGCAGCCCTCGTTGTCTACCGCGGTCAGGCCGACCGCGTAGGTGCTCGCTTTGGCGAATTTGTGGGTCGGCGCCGGGCCGCCGTTGAGGGCGAGGACGCCGTCGCCGAAGTTCCAATCGAAGACGGCAACGGTGCCGTCGGGATCGGTCGCGGTGGCGCTGAAGCCGATCGAGAGCGAGTTCTTCTTCGACGCCTTGGCGGCGAAGGAGGCCACCGGCGACTGGTCGGGGACGATCGTCAGCTGCCAGGGGTCGCCGGGGATGCCGACGGCGCTGGTCTGATTCGTCGCCGTATTGATGATCGTCACGTCTTCACTGTTGTAGTTGACGACGTAGACGGACTTGCCGTCGGGCGTGGAGGAGAGTTCGTAGGGCGCGTCGCCGACGGGGATCGGGTCGCCGACCACCTGCCGCGTCGCGACGTCGATCACCGAGACCGTGCTTTCGTCCAGGTTTGCGACGTAGAGCTTCTTCCCGTCCGGAGTGAGGCCGAGCCCCCAGGGGTTTTCGCCGACTTTGATCGATGCGACCGTCTGGTGGGCGCCGACGTTGATCACGGAGACGGTGTCGCTGGTCTGGTCGGTCGTGTACGCAGTGCCGCCGTCAGTGGAGAAAATGACGTTGATCGGATTTTCGCCGACGGGTATCGGCTCCCCGACGATCTGGTTCGTGGCGGTGTCGATCACCGAGACGGTGTCTTTTTCTTCGTTGGTGACCAAAGCGGATTTCCCGTCAGGAGAGAAGGCGACGCCCCACGGCCTTCCGTCCGTCGGGATCGGCGAGCCGACCGTCGCTTTTGCCTGGAGGTCGACGACTACGACCGATTCGTCGGAGTAGCTCGCGACATACGCCTTCTTGCCGTCGGGCGAGATCGCGATCGTCGAGGCTTCCGAGATTCCGATCGGGATCGTGCCGGCGGCCTGATTCGTCTGCGTGTCGATGAGGTTCAGGTTTTCGCTCGTGTTCGTTCCCACATAGAGCGTCCGGCCATCGGGGGAGATGGCCATCGTGTAGCCCTTCCCGTCGATCGGGATCGGGCTTCCCACGACCTGGTTCGTCGTGGTGTCGATCACCGATACGGATTCACTGTCGTAGTTCCCCGTGTACACGTAGCGCGCCATTGCCTGCGGCGCGAACAGCGCCAAGGCAAGGAGAGCGAGCGCTGCGATCAGAGGGACACGGGCATGGCGGGAACGGCTCTTGGTCGGCATGGCGCGCGAATCTAACGCGCGCTGGGGACGGCAGAGAACCAGCGGCCGAGCCGCTCCTTGGTGAAGACGTCGCTTTTCGGGCGGAGCTCGCGGCTGAGGGCGTCGCGGAGGTTCTGGCTCGCTTCAGGGTCGTCGACGAGGCCGGCGAAGATCGGGGCTGAGGTCTCTGGCTTGGCGAAGCGGGCGAAGTCGAAGGACCACTCGTAGTGCTCGCGGGCGCGTTCGTCGCGATAGGCCTCGTAGCCGGCGAGGCTCTCCTCGGGGCCGGTCAGTTCGGCGGCAACATGGAGGGACTGCTCGATCGCGTCGGAGATGCCCTGGGCGGTCGAGGGGTTCTTGAAGTGGCCGGCGTCGCCGATCAGCGCCCAGCCCGGCCCGGTGCCCTGGCGGAAGAAGCCGCGCAGCATCGTCTCCGGGGCGACGCGGATGCCGCCCACCTGCTCGCCGTGCTGCAGCCAGGCGGGGTCGAACCAGTCGCGGTACTGGTCGAGCTGCTCGACGAAGGTGCGCTGCTTCTGCTCGGGGCCGCCGCGGGTGAGCGCTGGGTCGACGCCGAGGATCAGCATCGAGAGGTCGTCCTCGCAGGGGGTCCAGACCAGCGAGCCCTCCTCGATCACGTCGATTTTGAACTGGTCGGTTGGCGGCAGGCCGCGCCAGTAGCCGAACATGAAGGCCAGCTCGCCCGCCAGCGGGCGTTCCTTCTCGAGGCCGAGAAGCCGGGCGACGGTGGAGACGCGGCCGTCGGCGCCGAGCACCCAGCGCGCCTCGATCTCCTCGCCGTTCTCGAGGACGACGCCTCGGGCCGGGTCGGCGTCGGTGCCGGCGCCGAGGAGGCCGGTCACCTTCTCCCCGAAGCGGGTCTCGGCCCCAGCAGCGACCGCGACCTCGAGCAGCGCCGGGTCGAGCACCGGCCGGGTGATCGCCGCCATCCGGTCGAAGCCGCCGATCGGCGTGAACGATCCCGCCACCTCGTGGCCGAGGGTGCGGATCGCGTACTCGACGTAGTTGACCCGGTGCTCGCGTTCGATCCGCTCCAGCGCCCCCAGCTCGGCAAGCCGCGCCAGCGTGTTCGGGAACAGGGTGTGGGTCGAGAGGGTGTCGGCCGGCGGCGGCTCACGGTCGAGGAGCAGGACCTTCCAGCCCTGCTCCGCCAGCCGCGTCGCCACCGGGGTACCGGCGACGCGGGCGCCGACGACGACCGCGTCGTAGCTGTCGCGTCGCCCGCTCATCAGCGCTTCCGCCCCACCGTCACCAGGTACTCCATGTGGAAGCGCGCGTCCTCGTCGCTGCCCTGGTTCCACTCCGAGCAGAACTCGCTGAGGACGCGGTCGAACTCCTCGGCACGGCCCTCTTTCTCGGCGTTGGCGCGGGCGGCGATCGTTGGCCCGTAGCGCTGCTTGAAGTGCTCGCCGTAGTCGTCGGGCCGCTCGAAGGCGGTGACGTCGAGGACGCCTTTTTCGACCGTCTCCAGCTCGACCCGGTCGCCGAGCAGCCCGCGCAGGTGCTCCTCGCCGCCCCACAGCGGCGGCGGCTGGGCGCCCGCGGGCGGGGGAGGCATGAACTGGCCCATCTCGCGGAAGAGCCCGCCGATCATCCCCTCCGGCGTCCAGCTCAGCAGGGCGATGCGGCCGCCGGGCTTGCAGACGCGGACCAGTTCGTCGGCGGCCTTCTGGTGGAAGGGCGCGAACATGACCCCGATCGAGGAGATGACGACGTCGAAGCTGGCGTCCTCGAACGGCAGGTCGTGGGCGTCGGCCTCGACCCACTCAAGCTCGACCCCCGCCGCCTCAGCGCGGGCGCGGCCGGCCTCGAACAGCTCCGGCGTCAGGTCGCTGGCGACGACCTCGGCGCCAGCCTGCGCGGCCGGGATCGAGGCGTTGCCGGTGCCGGCGGCGACGTCGAGGACGCGGTCGCCCGGGCCGATGCCGCAGGCCTCGACCAGGCGCGGCCCCAGCGGCGTGAGGAAGGTCTCGACCATCGAGGGGTAATCGCCGGAGGCCCACATCGCGCGGTGTTTGCCGCGCAGCTCCGGGGGCGGGCTTTGGGTGTCGGTGCTCACTTCAGTCTCCTTTGGATCGCTTGATGATCCATTTCTACGCCGGGCGGCGCAAGCGATCAACTTCTAAATCTGCAGTTAGGCCCGTACACTCGCTGGCGAGGGAAATGCCGGAGAGCTATGGACAGTTCTGCCCGGTCGCCCAGGCGGCGGAGGTCTTGACCGAGCGCTGGACCCTGCTGGTCCTGCGCGAGCTGCTGATGGGCAGCACCCGCTTCAACGAGCTGCAGCGCGGGGTGCCGCGGATGTCCTCCTCGCTGCTGAGCAAACGGCTGCGGGAGATGGAGCGCTCGGGGCTGATCACGCGGGAGCCGCTGCAAGGCGAGCGCGGCCATGCCTACCGGCTGACGCCCGCCGGCGAAGCGCTGGGGCCGCTGGTCGTCCAGCTCGGCAACTGGAGCCGCGAGTGGCTGAAGCGGGAGATCAGCGAAGAGGAAGCCGACCCGGCGCTGTTGATGTGGGACATGCGACGGAGCATCCGGGTCGATCGGCTGCCGAAAGAGCAGCTCGTCGTCTTCTTCCGCTACCGCGACGCCGAAGAGGGCAAACGCGCCTGGTGGCTGGTGGCAGAGCCCGCCGAGGCCGAACTCTGCTTCACCGACCCCGGGTTCGGGATCGACTTGCAAGTCGACGCCGAGGCGCAGGCGATGGCCGAAGTCTGGCTCGGGCAGCTCGAGCTGGGGGCGGCGATGCGGGCGAAGCGGATCCGCGTCTCCGGTCCCGAGCACCTCGTCCGCAGCGTCCCCGACTGGCTCGGGTACAGCACCTTCGCCTACGACGATCCGGCGGCGGAGCTTGCAGCTAGGCAGAGCGGGTAGCAAGAAGTAGGAAAGGGGTTTCTGAGTAGGGAGGATCGGGATGCTGCGAGCAGTCGATGGTCGTCGCGTGGCCTTGGGCATGGCCGTGATCGCCGCCATCGCGTTCGCCCTGATGCTCCTCCTCGCCGACTCACCCGAGGCGCTGAAGCGACTCTGCGGCGGGCGCAAAGCGACCATCGCCGCCAACGACCGCGTCATCCACGGCACCCGCGGCCCCGACGTGATCGCCGCCGGGCGGGGCGCCAACAGGATCCTCGGCGGCGGCGGCAACGACATCATCTGCGGCGGCTTCGGCCGCGACCGGATCGTCGGCGGCCGCGGCAAAGACACGCTCGACGGCAAGGCGGGCAACGACTACGTCCGCGGCGGCCGCGGCTCTGACGAGGTCGACGGTGGCGCCGGTCGCGACCGGGTCCGCGGCGACAGCGGCAACGACGTGGTCCGCGGCAGCCCCGGTCGCGACGACGTCGAGGGCGGCCTCGGCGACGACGACGTCGACGGGGGGCGCGGCGGCTTCGACACCGTCGCCGGCGGCATCGGCCGCGACCGCATCGATGGCGGCCCGGGGGCGCACGACATCGCCAACTACCGCAGCGCCGGCGGGCCGCTCGAGGTCGACCTCGCGAGCGGCAGGGTCAGCGGTGCCGAGGCCGAGTGGCTGGTCGGCGTCGAGGATGTCGTCGGCGGCTCGGGCGACGACCTGATGACCACCTCTGAGGCCTCGGAGAACCGGCTCGAGGGCGGGCCGGGCGACGACCGCCTGCTCGGCTCCCAGTCCGGAGACGAAGCCTTCGGCGGCCCCGGCAGCGACCAGTGCTTCGGCTCCTTCTCGGTTGCCGAGTCCTGCGGTGTCGCTGGCAGCACCGGGACCAGGGTCGAGCTCTACGACAGCCTCACCGGCGCGCCCGCCCTGGCAATCGCCGGTGACGCCGGGGTCGACGACGTCCACATCGGCTTCGAGGACGGTCGCTTCCTCCTCCGCGCCGGCGAGGGCAACCCGGTGGGTCTGGGCGATCCGCGCTACGCGGCCGGCTGCGCCCTCGGCGACGGCGTCGTCTGCGCCGGCAAGGTCAAGTCGATCCTCGTCTCCCTCGGCGAGGGCGGCGATCGGGTCGTGCTCGGCCGCTCGCTGCCGCCGGGAATCGCGGTGACGATCGACGGCGGGCCTGGGAGCGACTGGCTGCAGGGTGGACGCGGCGGCGACACCCTCTACGCCGGCGACGACGGCGATCCCGACCGGCTCGAAGGCGGCGGCGGCGACGACGCGCTCTTCGGCGTCAACATCCTCCACCCGCGGCGCGGCAGCGGCGCCGCGGCGATGCTCGGCGGCGGCGGTGACGACCTCCTGATCGGCGGCCAGCCCTGCGAGGGCGACCTCTTCCGCGGCGGCCCCGGCGACACCGACAGCGCCTCCTTTGCCCGGGTGCGCAACGAAGGCACCTACGTCGAAGCCCGGATCGGCGGCGAAGTCCGCGACCCGGAGCTGGCCGAATGCGCGCCGGGCCGGATCGGCGGCAGCACCGAGAAGATCGAGGGCTCGACCGGCCCGGACCGCCTCGTCGGCTCGGCCGCCGCCAACACCCTGCTCGGGCGCGGCGGGGGGGACGTGATCGACGGTCGCGGCGGGCCGGACCGCTGCATCGGCGGCCGCGGCGGCGACCGCCTCCAGCGCTGCGAGTACCGGCGCAACTGAGGTTGCAGCGCCGGTTCGCGGCCGGCGCGCTCCTTTGCACCCGCCTACGGTTTATGGAAGGCCGGCGCGTATGCCGGCTTTCCTCTCTTCATGCCTAATCCGACCGCAAAACCGCGCCGGCGCTGGCTCACGTCGCTTCTGGCGATGGGCCTTGCCCTGCTCGCCTCCTGCCTGGTGGCGGTGGCGACCGCACCCGCGGAGTCGAACTCGGAGAAGCTGGAAGCGGTCGAAGAGAAGATCGGCGCCGTCGAAGAACGCGAAGGCGTCCTCACCTCTGACATCGCCGCGATGGGGGAGGAAATCTCCGCCCTCGAAGGCCAGGTCTCGGCGCTGCGCAACCAGGAGGCGGCGGCCGAAGAAGAGCTGGCGGCGAAGCAGGCCGAGCTCGATCAGGCCGAAGACCAACTGCAAGAGGCGCTGGAGCGGTTGTCGACCCTGCGCGGCCGGCTGAAGCGGGCGCTGATCAACCTGCGCGAGCGCCTGGTCGCGATCTACACCTACGGCTCGACCGACATCACCTCGGTCATCCTCAGCTCCGAGGACTACGGCGACATGGTCGCCCGCACCGAGTACTTCGACGCGATCCAGGAAAGCGACGAGAAGCTGGCCGAGCGGGTGCGTGAACTGCGCGACGAAGCGAAGACGCTGGTGCGGCAGCGGAAGATCGCGAAACTGACGATCGAAGACGCGCGCGACGCGATCGCCGCCAAGGAGCAGCGGCTCGAATCGACCCGCTCGACCCTGGAGTCGCGCGAGGGGGCGCTGCTTTCGGCGCGGGCCGAGCGGCGCCAGACGCTGAAGGGGATCGAAGGCGAGCGCGACGAACACGAGGACGTCGCCGCCGACCTGCGAGCGCAGATCGCCGCTGAAATCGCCGAAGCGACCGGCGGCTACCCGCTGCCGGCCGGGCCGCTGCCGTCGGCGAGCGCCGCCGGCTTCATCTGGCCGATCGAAGGCACCGTCACCTCCGGCTTCGGCTACCGCTGGGGGCGGATGCACGAGGGCGTCGACATCGCCGCCGCCGAAGGCACGCCGATCCGCGCCGCGGCCGACGGCACCGTGATCCTGATGCAGTCCGAGTACGAAAGCGGCGGCTACGGCAACTACACCTGCATCGACCACGGCGGCGGTCTCTCCACCTGTTACGCCCACCAATCCAGCTTCGCCACCTCGGTCGGCTCCCAGGTCAGCCAGGGCGACCTGATCGGCTACGTCGGCAATACCGGCCACAGCTACGGCGCCCACCTCCACTTCGAGGTCCGCATCAACGGCGCCCCGACGGACCCGCTCGGCTACCTCTAGCCGTCTACGCTTCCCGGCGTGGCGGAGCTGATCCTCTACGCGATTCCCGCGTTCGTGCTGCTGCTCGTGGTCGAGCTGCTCTCGTTCAAGTACGCGCGCGACGACGACCTCGTCGGCTACGAGGCGCGGGACACGCGGACGAGCCTGACGATGGGCGGCGGCAACGTCGTCATCAACGCCGTCTGGAAGCTGGTCGTGGTCGCGATCTACGCCGGCCTCTACGAGCTGACGCCGCTGCGGATGCCGGCCGACATGTGGTGGACCTACGCGCTGCTGTTCCTCGCCGACGACTTCGCCTACTACTGGTTCCACCGCATCCACCACGAAGTGCGGGTCTTCTGGGCGAGCCACGTCGTCCACCACTCCTCCGAGCACTACAACCTCTCGACTGCTCTGCGGCAGACCTGGACGCCGATGACGGCGCTGCCGTTCTGGGCGCCGCTGGCGCTGCTCGGGTTCCCGCCCTGGATGATCCTCACCCAGCAGGCGATCAGCCTCATCTACCAGTTCTGGATCCACACCGAGCGGGTGCAGAAGATGCCGGCCTGGTTCGAGTTCTTCTTCAACACGCCCTCGCACCACCGCGTCCACCACGGCTCCAACGAGGTCTACCTCGACCGCAACTACGGCGGCATCCTGATCGTCTGGGACCGCCTCTTCGGAACCTTCCAGGGCGAGACCGAGCGCGTCCGCTACGGGCTGACGCAGAACATCCGCACCTTCAAGCCGACCCGCGTCGCCTTCCACGAGTTCGTCGCCATCGCCCATGACGTGCGGCACGCGAAGAGCTGGCGCCACCGCCTCGGCTACCTCTTCCGCGGCCCGGGCTGGTCGCCGGACGGGACGGGCGGCGGGACGCGGGGCTAGGCGACTTAGTGTCCTGACGGTCCACTAAGTCGCCTCGTCAAGGCTGCAGGCGCGTGTGCTCCCAGCCGCTCTCGCCCTTGATGTAGAGCAGGCGGCGGTGGAGGCGGTCGGGGCTGCCGTGCCAGAACTCGACGAGGTCGGGGTCGAGGCGCCAGCCGCCCCAGCGGGCGGGGCGGCGGAGGGGCTCGTCGTCGCCGAGCGAGTCCGCCTCATGGCGCAGCGCGTCCGGGTCCTCCAGCGGCTTGCCCTGGCTCGAAGCGACCGTCGTCGCCTGCGCGTCCGGCGGCCGCTCGCCGAAGATCGTGTCCGACTCGTCCTCGCTCAGCCTCCGCACCGGTCCCTCGACCGTGACCTGCTGCAGCGTCTCGCGCCAATAGAGCGTCCCCGCCGCGCGCGGGTTCGCCTCCAGCTCCCGTCCCTTGCGGCTCTCGTAGCTACCGGCGAAGACGAGGGCGGGGGTCACCTGCTTGAGCAGAAGGATGCGGCTCGACGGCCGCCCGGACACGTCGGCGGTCGCCAGCGCCAGCGCCCGCGGCTCCCGCACGCCGCGCTCGTCGGCGAGCCGCAGCCAGCGCTCGAGCAGCGGCAGCGGCTCGGCGGGCGGCTGGTCGAACTCCGGCAACTCAAGCGTCGGGTCACCTGACAGCGTTTCGATCGGCTCCGCCACGTCGCCATCCTCGCACGGGACCCGGGCTAGCTCTGGTTGCAGCGCTGGAGCCGTTTCTTCTTCGCCGCGCGAGCTGCCTTCATCGCCCTCGCCCGCGCCTTGCCCTTCTTTTTCTTCGCCTTCTGCAGCGCCTTGGCGAAGGCCTGCGTGGTCGCCCGCAAGCACGCCTCCCGGGGGTCGGTCACGGCTGCCGCGGCTGCCGCGGGCGCCGGGCCGCTCGCCTGCGCCGAAGGGCTGGTCGACGGTGGGTCCTCGGACGGCTCGCCGATCTGCAGGCTCACCCCGGCCAGGGACGACTGCCCGACGTTGTCGGCGCCGTCACGGGCGGTGACCCGGAAGCTGTAGTTGCCGGGCAGGGTCGCGACGAAGGGGCTGGACCCGGCCGAGTCGGAGGTCTTCCAAAGGCTGAAGGGCCCGCCGTCTCTGGAGACCCGGACTTCGTAGAGGGCGACTCCGGCCGCGTCGTCGCTCCCGGCCCAGCTGACCTCGGCGGTGTCGGTCCCCGTGCCGACAGCGGCGACCGTCGGCACCGGGGGCTGGCGATCGATCGTGTTGGTCCAGGTCGGCGTCTCGATCGGGTCGTTGTCGTCGAACCAGATCGAGGCTTTGTTGGCGACCGCGGTGCCGGACGCCAGGGTCTTCGGCTCGACCGTGTAGGAGACCTGCCCCTCGCCCTGGGGAGCGGTGACGTTCGGCGGCAGGAAGCCCGCGAGCGGGTCCTCCGGGGGTTCCAGGGTCTCCGGGTCGATCGCCTGCAGCTCGACCTCGATCAGGCCCGTCTCTGAGACCGTGGCGCTGACGTCGACGAGCAGGTCGCGGGCGGGCCGCAGGTCGATCCGCTCGTCGATCTCATGGCTTGCGTAGGGCAGCTCGAAGGCGGTCGAGCCGAAGCGGATGTCCTCGAAGAGGACGCTGTCGGGGTCGAGCTTGGCGGTGTCGAGCTGGTTCAGGATCGCCACCCGCTGGGCGGGGGCGGAGGCGGTGGGGAGGTTTTCGAAGAGGATCCGGTAGTCGAACGGCTCTTCCCCGGAGATGTAGCGCTGCGGCCCGACCCCGATCGGGCCGACGAGTTCGTTCGGGTCGATCGCCGTCACCGCCATCTCGGGCAGCTCCGACTCGGACCCCGGCACGTAGCAGTCGCCGAGCAGCTGCGCCCCGTTTGCCACCAGGCCTGCCCCTTGGACGATCTTCTTGGTGATCATCCCCACGCCCGAGGCTTCCACTCCGCAGCCGATCGCGCTCAGTCCGATCGAGGCTCCGTCGGCCATCCCGACCGGCTCGATCTCCGGGATCAGCGGCGAGAAGAGGGCGCGCCCGAGCAGGGTGGCCCCTTCGAAGCCGGTACTGAAGCAACTGCTGAACGGGACCGCCAGGCTGAGAATCTGCTGCGTGATATCGAGCGCGCAGGAGGTGGTGAGCTCGAAAGCCTGCGTCGAGACCAGGCTGCTGGCGGCGGGGGAGCTGCTCCGCTCGTTGCCGAGGCACTGGCCGGTGGCTGCCCGCAGTTTGTAGCTCGCTCCCAGCGCCGGTGCCGTCACCCGGAACTGGAACTGCATCGTCCGCCCGGCCGGCACCCGCGGCAGGAACATCGGCAGGGCGATGCCGTCTTCGAAGGTGACGGTGTCGGTCGCCTGCTCGTAGGTGGCGTCCTCGAGCCCGGGTTCGTCCAGATCGCCGTTGGGTTGGCGCATCTCGAACAGAGGCTCGACGATCGAGCCCTCAGGTATGCCGCTGAGAACCAGCGGCACGATCATCCCGTCGACGTTGCCGGAGTTGTGGACGCTGACGGTGATCGTCGAAGGTCGGTTGACCCGGAACGCTTCGCGCCCGATCAGCTCCACGGAGACCCTGGGTGGCCGCTGCGGCTCGACGGTCACCGCACCCGGGAGGGCTCTGGTGGTGCCGTCGATGAAGCTGGCCTGCAGCTCCCAGCTGCCGAGTGAGGCCCCGGAGAGGTCGAAGCGGGCTTCGATCGCCCGGCCGTCTGCCGATGGCTCGGCCAGCTCGGCCTCGAAGCTCTGGCCGTTGCGGACCAGTTTCGCGCTCTCGAGCAGGTCGAGGTCGCGGCCGCGCAGGACGACGCTGGTGAAGTCGCCGGGTCCGAGGCGGTTCGGGGTGACGTCGGCAACCGCGGTGTTGCTCTGGCCGCAGGGGACGTTCAAGCAGGAGGCTTCGAACCGGTAGCTGCCCGTCCCGGTCCCGGTCCCGGAGTACATCAGCAGCGTTGCCTGGCCGTCTTCGGTCAGGTGGCATTCGCTCTGGTACCAGTGGCAGCGGGGGATGCCTTCTTCGTTCAGCAGAGTGAAGGCGGTGGCCGCCCCGGTGGTCGAAAAGTCGAGGAGGTCGCCAGAGGAGGCGGTCAGCCGGTAGCAGTCGATCTCGCCGCCGGTGGAGAGGGTTCCCGAGACCGGCGCGATCCCGAAGGCGACGGAAGGGATGTCGCTGCATCCCTGCGGCGGGTTGAGGCGCTTGGCGGTGAGGTAGAACGAGCCCGATTGGGTGACCGAGCTGTCCCTGACGACGAGAGCGAAATCGCCGGAGGCGAGCAGACGGCAGTCTCCCTCGGGCTCATTGTTGTAGCCGTCGCATTCCCGCTGGCCGCTCGGGCCGAAGAGGTTCCAGGAAGGGCCGATCGTGCCCGACGTGCGCACCGTCCTGAACCAGTACTCGCCGTCGGGGTCGCCGGCCCCGCGGGTGAAGGTGTAGCAGCGGTTGCCCATCGCGCTCTCGATCGAGCCGTTGACGCGGGGCCCGGTGAAGGACCAGACCGAGTCGTCCAGGGGCGTGCACCCTTCCGGGTCGGTGAGCCGCCGCACCGCCAGCGAGTAGGAGAAGGTCCCGGAGGAGGTGTCGTAGACGAGCAGAGACCAGCCGGGGCTGCCGAACAGGTTGCAGGGCGCGTTTTCGGAGTTGTAGCTGGAGTCGCAGATCGTGCTCCCGTTGCCGTCGACGACGATCCACTTGGGACTGGCGCCGGCGCTGGGCAGGAAGCCGACGGAGAGCGTGTCTCCGGCGTCGACGTCGGGAATTCCGTAGCAGTCGATGCTGCCGCCGTTGGAGAGGTCGCCCGCCACCGGAGGCGCCGTAAAGCTGGTCGAGGCGAGGGGATTGCACCCGGCGGGGTCGGTAAGGCGGCGCGCGGTGGCGTAGTAGGAGCCGCTGTTCTCGCCGCTGGAATCGGCGACGAGGAAGATGTACTGCCCTTCTGCCTGGAGGGGGCATCGCACTTCATTCCAGGTTTCGCCGCCGCATTCCCGCGCTCCCGTCGGACCGTAGACGGCCCAGCGTGGGGTCAGCGTGCCACTGCTGCGGGCGGCGCGGAACCAGTAGGCCCCGTCCTCTTCGCCCTCTGCCCGGGTGAAGGTGTAGCAGCGGGCGGCAAGGGTTCCGCCGATCGTGCCGTTGAGGCGGGGGGATTCGAACGACCAGACCGCCGGGGCGCCGAGCGAGGAGCAGCCGGTCGGACTGGTCAGGCGGCGCACCGCGAGGGAGTAGGAAAAGGTCCCGGGGCCGCCCTGGTCGTAGACGATCAGGTGCCAGCCGGGGGTTCCGGAGAGCTGGCAGGACGCGAAGTCGTCGTTGAAGCTGGAGTCGCAGATGTAGCTGCCGGCGCCGTCGATCAAACTCCAGCGCGGGCTCTGGTTGCTGCCGTTCGTCGCCGAGAAGGCGATCGCGAGGCTGTCGTTCGCTTTCAGCTCCGTCAGCGGGAAGCAGTCCGCCTCGCCCGCCAGGGCGATAGAGCCGGTGACGGGTTCGGCCCCGATCGTCGTCGAGGGCGAGCTCTGGCAGCCGCTCGGGGCGGTGAGGCGGCGTGCGGTGACATAGAACGAGCCGGACTGGCCACCGCCGTTGGCCTCGACGACGAGCGCGTACTGGCCGTAGGCGAGAGCCGGGCAGCGGTACTCGACTCCGGTCCCCGAGTAGGCGCCGCATTCCTGGTTGCCGCCCGGCCCGTAGAGCGTCCACCGGGGGTTGAGCTCACCTCCCGTGCGAATTGCCCTGAACCAGTAGCTGCCGTCTTCTTCGCCGAATTTCCGGGTGAAGGTGTAGCAACGGGCGGCGGCTGCCGACGAAAGCGCCCCATCGGTTCGCGGCGCGTCGAAGCCCCAGGTGGGGGGATCGCCGAGGGCGGTGCATCCCTGCGGGTCGGTCAAATGCCGGAAGGCGAGACCGTAGGAAAAGGTGCCGCCTTGGTACAGGTCGGCGACCTCGAGGGTCCAGCCGGGGGCGCCGTAGATCGAGCAGGTGTTGCTACCGCTCGAGCCGCAGATTTCATTGCCGTTGCCGTCGCGCAGGCGCCACCGGGGGCTGGCGGTGACGACGGCGCTGGGCTCGAAGTGGATGGAGACCCGATCATCGGCCTCCAGGCCGGGGAGCGTGTAGCAGTCGACCTCTCCCGCGGCGCCGATCGCTCCGCTGACCGGAGCCGTTGCGAACGATCCGTCGAGGCTGCCGTCGCCGCAGGCAGCGGCAGCGGCTCGCGGGGCGCCGAGGAGGAGGGTGCAGGCGGCGAGCGTCGCGGCCAGCGAGAGCCCGATGGCGACGGGGATGGTGAGCTTCTGTCGGCGCAAAGCGCGGGCAGTCTACAGGTACTCAGTACCTGGGCAATACTCAAATCAAACCTTCAGCCCGCCACTCCAGCCTCGGCCGCCCCCTGCAGCTCGGCGTCGATCGCCAGCAGCTCGTCGACCCGGTGGGCGCAGGTGTGGCGGGTGCGGATCGTCTCCAGGCCGCTCTGTCGCAGCTTTTCAGCCAGCTCGGGGAACTCGAGGATCGCTTGCATCGCCTCCCGCATCTCCGCGCAGTCGCGGGCGAGCAGGTAGTCCTCCTCCGCCCGGAACAGCCCCTCGCAGTCGTCCCAGGGCGAGCAGATCAAGGGGATGCCGCAGGCCAACGCCTCGAAGGGGCGGATCGTCGGGATTCCCGGCAGCGCCTCCACATAAGGGCGGTCTGGGACATGGACGGTGAAGCGGTGGCGGGCGAAGAGCTCCGGGACGCGCTCGTTTGGGGTCCAGTCGCGGTAGCGCAGTCCGGCGAGGCGGATCTGGAATCGCGCCGAGCGGGGGTAGCCGACGCCGTGGACCGAGCCGCGCAGCCGCAGCTGGCGGGCCGGTTTGAGGAGGAAGCGACGCAGCTCCTCGCTGCGCTCGCCGTCGCCCCAGTTGCCGATCCAGACCAGGTCCGCTTCGGGCTCGAGATGCTCGATCGGGTGGAAGACGCGGGTGTCGGCCGCCTCGTGCCAGGTCCAGGCGCGCCCGGCCCAGCCGCGCTCGAGGTAGATGCGGCGGACTACCTCCCCGGAGGCGAGGACGCCGTCGTAGGCGAAGAGGTCGAAGCGGGACATCTCCTCAGGGGCGGTTGCGGCGCGGTGATGGGTGTCGTGGAAGAGCAGGCGGTAGCCGCCGTGGCGGGCACGGTGGCGGCCGATCCGGGCGACCAGCTCGGGGTCGTTCAACTCGTGGACGAGGACGAGGTCGGCGTCGTCGAGCTCCTGCTCGAGCGAGAGCGACTCGGCGCCGTGCTCGCGGCTGGAGACGGTGACCTCGTGCCCCCGCTCCTGCAGCTCGGCGACGACGCCGCGGAGGAAGTGCGCGTTGCCGTGGTTCGGGTCGGAGGCGAGCGAGGGGGAGAAGTAGACGACCTTCATCCCCCCGCCTCGGCGTAGACGTCGTCGAGCACGCGCGCCCGCAGCTCGAGCCCGTCGGCGGCGGGGTCGTAGTGGCGGTCGCTCGCCAGTCGCGTTGCCCAGGCGGCAATCGCCCGGTCGCCCCAGGGGTCGGGTGGCTCGACCAAAGTCTCCGCTGAGGTACCGCGCCGGAGCTCGGCCCGGAAGTCGTAGGAGGAGCCGCCGACGTTGCGGACGGAGACGGCGCCGTCGCTGCCCCAGGCGGTGCACTCGAAGGCGCATTCGTCGCCGACCGACTGGAACCAGGAGCAGGCGAGCCGCGCCCGCACCTCGTCGTCCCCGAGGGAGAGCTCGGCGTGCGCGTTGTCCTCGACATCGTGCCCCTGCAGCGCCAGCGTCCGCGCCGTCTCCACCTCGTAGGAGGTGGCGCCGGTAAACCAGAGGGCGAGGTCGACGAGATGGGTGCCGAGATCGATCAGGCAGCCGCCGCCGGAGAGCTCCGGGTCCGTGAACCAGGGCTGGTCCGGGCCGTGGGCGTTGTGGAAGACGAGGTCGAGCGAGTGGACGAGCCCGATTGCTCCCTCGCAGATGAGACGTTGCGCCTCCTGCAGTGCCTCGACCTTGCGGTAGGAGAGATCGACCCCGAGCAGGCGGTCGTTGCGCCGCGCCGCCTCGAGGACTTGCTGCGTCTCCTTCACGTCCCGCGCCAGCGGCTGCTGGCAGAAGACCGCGACACCGCGCTCCAGCGCCGCGATCGCCTGCTCGGCGTGGAGTGCGCTCGGGGTGGCGATCACGATCCCGTCGAGGTCGTGCTCGAGCAGCGCCTCGAGGTCTTCTCCCTGTTCTGCCTGCGGGACCAGCTCGGCGACCGCCTCCAGCGCCTCCATCCGGTGGTGGTCGATCCAGTCGACGCCGAGGAAGCCGAGGCGGGGGAGGGTGATCACCGTCATGCGATCACCCGCGCCTGATGAGACCATCGGGTCGCTCAACCGCGGCATCGGGCTGCGTTGGGTCCGCGAGATTGTCCGGCGTCAGTCACGTTCTAGACGTGATCCCCTTTGGAACAAGAAGCAAAACCGGCACCCTGCTCCTGTGAACGAGAAAAAGAAAGGCGTTCGGGCCGTCGTCAGGGGCCGCGTCCAAGGCGTCGGCTTCCGCGAAGCGACCGTCGCCCGGGCCGAAGAGGTCGGCGTGCTCGGCTGGGTCCGCAACGCCGAGGACGGCAGCGTCGCGGTCCACGCGGAGGGACCCGAGGCGGCCGTCGACGCGCTGATCGACTTCCTGGAAGAGGGACCGCCCGCCGCCCAGGTCGACGAGGTCAGAGTCGAGCCCGCCAAGGTCGAGGGGCACGAGCAGTTTGCCGTCCGCGGCGTCAGCGCCGGCGCCTTCGTCGTCCAGGAGCACTGGGCGACCGCCCACCACTTCGACCTGCGGCTGGAGGTCGGCGGCGTCATGCGCTCCTGGGCGGTGCCGAAGGAGCCTTCGATGGACCCGGCGGTGAAGCGCCTGGCGATCGAGGTCGCCGACCACTCGATCTCCTACAACGACTTCGAGAGTGAGACCGACGGCGGCAAAGTGGTGATCTGGGACCGCGGCAGCTACGAGCAGGGCGGGCGGGTGTCATGGCCCGAGGCGCTGGAGCGCGGCCACGCCGTCTTCGTCCTCCACGGCGAGAAGCTGCGCGGCGGCTTCGCCCTGCAGCGGACCCGCCGGGGAGAGAAACCGCAGTGGCTGCTGATCAAGCGCAAGGACGAGTTCGCGCGGCCCTCGTAGGGCTCAAGAATTCAGAAAAGAACGCCGATGTATCCGGCGGTGGACAGATCGTCTAAGCGGCCTGAGCAGTCGCGCAAAATCGCCTTCGCCTTACTCGGACTCCTTGCCGGCCTGCTCGCGTTCTACGCGGCGGTAGTCCCCTGGGAACTCGGCAGCGAAGAGCTTCAGACCGCGGCCGGGCGCTGGATCTACGACGTCATCGTCCTCGGGGCGGCGGCGATCGTGCTCTGGCGGGCGGTGCGGATCGAGGGCGAGCGGGGGGCCTGGCTCTGGCTCGGCGGCGGCCTGATGCTCTGGGCGCTCGGGCAGACCTACTACTCCGCCGTCCTCTACTACGCCGAACCGGCGCCGTTCCCCTCGCCGGCCGACCTCGGCTTCCTCGCCTTCTACCCCGCCAGCTTCGTCGCCCTCGTCCTCCTGCTGCGGGCGCGGGTCGCCCGCCTCGAGCCGCTCGCCTGGGTCGACGGCCTGATCGGGGCGCTGGCGGTTGCCGGCGTCGCCGCGGCGCTGATCTTCCCGCCGGTCCTCGAAGCGCTCGGCGGCAGCCCCCTTGGGGTCGCGGTCAGCCTCGCTTATCCCTGTATGGACCTGGTCCTGCTCGGCCTGCTGAGCGGCGCCGTCGCCGCGGCGAAATGGCGGATCGGCGGCACCTGGCTGCTGATCGCGCTGGCGCTGCTGCTGTTCGGCGCCTGCGACGTCGTCTATCTCTCCGCCGCCGGGCAATCCACCTTCGGCCTCAACCTCGCCAGCGTCGGCTGGCCGCTCGCCTTCCTCCTGCTGGCGCTCGCCTCATGGCTGCCGGCGACGGAAAGGGTGGCAGCGGAGGCGCGCACCGAGGGCCATGGAATCGTCGCTCCGACCGTGATGGCGCTGGTCGGGATCGCGCTGCTGGCGGTCGGCACTGTCGCCCCGATAGGAGCCGCCGCGATCGGGCTCGGCGTCGCCTGCCTCATCGCCGTCCTTGCCCGCCTGCTGATCACCAACGGTCAGAACCGGCAGATGCTGGCGGCGAGTCGCGAGGAAGCGGTCACCGACGCGCTCACCGGGCTTGCCAACCGGCGGGCGCTGATGGTCGACCTCGACCGCGCGCTCTCGGCCACCCCGCCGGAAGCGATGGTCCTGGCGATCTACGACCTCGACGGCTTCAAGGCCTACAACGACAGCTTCGGCCACCCGGCTGGCGACGACCTCCTGCGCCGGCTCGGCCGTCAGCTGGACGAGGCGATGGCGCCCTACGGGCGCGGCTACCGACTTGGAGGCGACGAGTTCTGCGTCCTTGCTTCGACCCGCGAGCTCTCGGCAGAATCGATTTGCCTGACGGCCGAGGCGGCGCTCTCCGATCGCGGCCAGGGCTTCGCGATCGGGGCCTCCTGGGGCAAGGTGCTGATCGGGACCGAGGTCGTCGACGCGAGCGACGCGCTGCGGATCGCCGACCGCCGCATGTACTCGCAGAAGGGCCGGCGCTCGGACTCGGCCAGCAGCCAGACGCGCGGCGTCCTGCTCCGGGTCCTGCACGAGCGCGAGCCCGAGCTGGAGCGCCACCTCGACGGCGTCGCCCGCCTCGTCGCCACCTTCGGCCGCCAGCTCTCGCTCGACACTGAAGAGCTCGATGTCCTCGTCCGCGCCGCCGAGCTGCACGACATCGGCAAGATCGCGATCCCCGACGAGATCCTCCACAAGGACGGTGAGCTCAGCCCCGAGGAGTGGCGGCTGATGCGCAAGCACCCGCTGATCGGCCAGCGCGTCCTCGACGCGGCGCCGGCGTTGGGCGAGGTCGCGCAGCTGGTCCGCTCGACCCACGAGCGCTGGGACGGCGAGGGCTACCCCGACGGCCTCTCCGGTCGCGACATCCCGCTCGGCTCCCGGGTGATCCTGATCTGCGACGCCTACAACGCGATGACCGAAGGCCGCCCTTTCCGCGCCGCCCGCAGCAACAGGCAGGCGCTGGAGGAGCTGGCGGCCGAGGCCGGAACCCAGTTCGACCCCGAGCTGGTCAAGACCTTCGTCGAGAAGGTGATGCCGGCACTGGAGCGCGAACGCTACGGGGCGCCGCCGGTGAACCAGCCGGCCGGGTCCGCTTCTCCGGCATAGAAGCGCTCGAGCACCCGCCGGAAGAGCGGCTGCTCGGGGGCGACGCGGGCAAACAGCGTCATCGAGGAGCGCAGCTTGACCGCGTCGATCTGTCCCATGATCTCCTCGGCCGACTTGTCCTCGTGGGTGAGCAGGGCCTCGGCGCACTCGATTAAGCGCGGCCCGAGGACCGGGTGCTCGACATAAGCGCGCGCCTCCTCCGGCGACTCGATCGCGTACTCGCGCGACATCGCGCTCTGCCCGAGCCCCGCCCGCTGCGGGAAGACGAACCACATCCAGTGACTGACCTTGCGCCCGGCCCGCAGCTCCGCCAAGGCCCGCTCATAGGTGCCGCCGCTGTCCTGGGCGTCGAGGAAGCGCTGCAGGTCCCGTGGCGGGCTCACCGGCCCACCCTATTCTTGCCGCGATGGACGCGGTGCAACTAAGCGAGGACTACAGCCTCGACGCTTCGGCCGAGCGGTCGGAGGATTTCGAACCGCGCTACCGCGGGGACCTGCAGGCGAAGCCGACCCCGACCGGGCTCTCGATCTTCGGCTGGGTGGCGGGCGAGGACGAGGTGGTCGCCGAGGTCGAAGTGGTGGGGGAGGGCCTGGAGCTGATCGTGCCGGTAGACGTCGAGCGCGCCGACGTGGTCGAGGCGCTCGAGCTGGAGGACTCGGCGACGCCGGGCTTCTACAGCGTCCTGCGGCCCAGCGGCAGCGGCGAGGGCCGCTTCTCCGTCTACGCCCTGACGGGGGAAGAGGAGCGGACCCTGCTGGGGACGGTCACGGTCGCGGTGAGCGCCGACTCGGATTTCTCGTCGCTCGGCTGGACCGCGCTGATCCCGCCGCCGGAACGGGAGAAGGTGCTGGTCGGCAAGCAGGGCTGGCTCTACCTGATCCGCGACTCCAACGACGTGATCGGCCAGCAGACCGGCCGGGTGCAGCTGGGGGAGGCCGCGCGGCAGGAATGGAAGGAACTGCTGCTGCGGCGGTTGCTCTCGGTGCGGCGGGCCACGACCAGCTGGCACACCCTGGTCATCCCGGACAAGGAGATCGTCTACCCCGAGTACCTGCCGGACGAGCTGGTGCCGGCGCAGAGGCGACCCGTGCACGAGGTCCTCGACATCGCCGCGGCCGTCGAAGCGCCGGTCGAGTACGCGCTCGAGGCCCTGCAGGAGGAGAAGCGCTCCCACGGCATCTACCCCCGCACCGACTCGCACTGGAACCACCGTGGCGCCCTCGTCGCCCACCGGCTCCTCTGCGATCTGGTCGAAGGCTCCGGCATTGCGCTCTCGCCGTTCGACGAGGAGCAGATCGAGTGGTCCGAACCGGACCTCCCCGGGGGCCTGGGGCGGAAGATGCACCCGCCGCGGACCAGCCCTTCGGCTTGGGCTGCGCTTCGACGGCACCGCGCCCAGCTCGTCTTCGACAACCAGGTCGTCAACCACGGCCGGGTGGTGGTGTTCGAGCAGGAGGGAGAGCCAGGACCGACCTGCGTCCTCTTCGGCGAGTCGTTCGCGCAGCACCTGGTCCTCTTCCTCAAGGAGTCCTTCCGCCGGCTGGTCTACGTCCACACCAGCATGCTGGTCGAGGAAGTCCTCGAGGCCGAGCACCCCGACGTCGTCATCAGCCTGCCGGTCGAGCGCTTCCTGATCAGGGTCCCCGACGACGAGCCGGGCCTGCCGGCCCTCGTCGCGGCAGCGGCAAGCAAGGCCGAGAGCGGGACGGTGGCGCCGGAGATGGCTTTCGTCGCCGCCATTCCCCACGCCGAGGGCGCCGGCGGGGATGAGCAGCTGGGAAAGATGCCCTGGGATGCCGGTAACGCTCGATGAGCTGACGATCGCCGACGCGCCGGAGGCGTGGCGCGAGTGCGGCTTCGAAGTGGTCGGGGACGAGTGCGTCGTCGGCGACGTCCGCGTCCGCTTCGCGCCGCGCGAGGGCGAGCGCGGGATCGTCGGCTGGAGCCTGCGCGGGCTCGAATCGACCGAGCTCGATGGATTGCCGACGAGCGGCACCGAGAGCCGGACGCAGTTGTCCCCGCATACCGGGGACAACTGCGTTCAGGTCGCCCACCCGAACGGGGTCACCGGCCTCGACCACGTCGTCGCGATCTCTCCCGACCTCGACCGCACAGTTGCGGCGCTGGAGGCGGCTGGGCTCGACCTGCGCCGGATCCGCGAGGAGCCGACGCCGGCGGGGGCGCCGCGCCAGGCCTTCTTCCGGGTTGGGGCGCCGATCCTCGAGGTCGTGCAGGAGCCGGCGGAGGCGACCGCGCGGGCCGGGGGAGACCGGCCTGTCTTCTTCTGGGGCCTCGCCTTCGTCGCCCCGGACCTCGATCGCACCGTCGAGTTCCTCGGCGACCGGGTCAGCGAGGCGCGGCCCGCCGTCCAACCCGGGCGCCGGATCGCGACCCTGCGCCGCAGCGCCGGCCTCTCGCTGCCGATTGCGCTGATGACGCCGCCGTAGGGGCGCTTTTCCGAACCATCGGGACGCAAAGGCGCCCCGTCGGTCTAGCATCTCCTCCATGGGTGAGTTCCGCTACGAGGGGCACCGGATCAGCTACGACGTCTACGGCGAGGGCGGGCGGCTGATCGTCCTCGTCCACGGCCTGCTGATGAACCGCCACATGTTCGACCGCCTCGGGCCGGAGCTGGCCGAGCGCGGCAACCGGGTCGTCGCCGTCGACATGCTCGGCCACGGTCGCTCGGACCGGCCGGAGGACCTGCGGCTCTACTCGATGCCGCTGTTCGCGCGCCAGGTCGTCGCCCTGCTCGACCACCTCGGCGAGGAGAGCGCCGTGGTCGGCGGCACCTCGCTCGGGTCCAACATCGCCCTCGAGCTGGCGGTCCGCTACCCCGACCGGGCGCGGGCGCTCTTCATCGAGATGCCGGTGCTGGACAACGCGCTCTCGGCCGTCGCCGGCCTTTTCGCGCCGGTCCTGCTCGGCCTCAAGTTCGGCCGCCCCCTCTTCGAGGGTGTCTCGCTGGCGACGCGGGCGATCCCGCGGACCCATCACCTCGTCGACATCGGCCTCGACTGGGTGCGGCAGCGGCCCGGTCCCTCGCAGGCTGTCTTCGAGGGGCTGCTGCTCGGCGAGACCGCGCCCCACCGCGAGGACCGGGTGAAGATCGAGCACCCGACCCTGATCGTCGGCCACCCGCGCGACCCGCTGCACCCCTTCAGCGACTCCGGGATGCTGCTGGAAGAGCTGCCGAACGCGCGCTTGGTCGAGGCCAGCTCGATCCTCGAGTGGCGCCTCAACCCCGAGCGGTTGAACGAGGAGTTGAGCGAGTTCCTCGATGAGGTCTGGGCGCCGCAGCTGCGCTCCGTGGCGGCTGGCTGAACCCCCTGTCAGACTGACTGGCCAGTGAGCCAGATCTCCGACGACAAGCGGCGGCTCGAACGCGAGGCCGAGTTCTCGACGATCTCCGGGCAGGAGATCAAGCCGCTCTACACCGAGGCAGACCAGGCGGCGGACCTCGCAGAGCGGGTCGGCGAGCCCGGGTCCTATCCCTTCACCCGCGGGCCGTATCCCTCGATGTACCGGGGGCGGCTGTGGACGATGCGCCAGTTCGCCGGCTTCGGCACCGTCGAGGAGACCAACGAGCGCTTTCACTACCTGCTCGACCACGGCCAGACCGGGCTCTCGACCGCCTTCGACATGCCGACCCTGATGGGCTACGACTCCGACCACGAGCGCAGCCTCGGCGAGGTCGGCCGCGAGGGGGTCGCCGTCGACACCCTCGCCGACATGGAGCGCCTCTTCGAGGGGATTCCGCTCGGCGGCGTCACCACCTCGATGACGATCAACGCGCCGGCGGCAATCCTGCTCGCCTTCTACGTCCTCGTCGGCGAGAAGCAGGGCACCCCGGCCGCCCAGCTCGGCGGCACGATCCAGACCGACATCCTCAAGGAGTACATCGCCCAGAAAGAGTGGTGCTTTCCGATCGAGCCGGCGATGCGCCTCGTCACCGACATGATCGAGTGGTGCACCGAGAACATGCCGCGCTGGCACCCGGTCTCGATCTCCGGGTACCACATCCGCGAGGCCGGATCGACCGCCCAGCAGGAGCTCGCCTTCACCCTCAAGGACGGCTTCACTTATGTCGAGCGGGCGATCGAGCGCGGGCTCGACGTCGACGACTTCGCGCCGCGGCTCTCCTTCTTCTTCAACTCCCACATCGACTTCTTCGAGGAGATCGCCAAGTACAGGGCGGCGCGCCGGATCTGGGCCCGGGAGATGAAGGAGACCTACGGGGCGACGAAGGAGGAGTCGATGCGGCTGCGCTTCCACACCCAGACCGCCGGCGTCAGCCTCACCGCCCAGCAGCCGCTCAACAACATCGTCCGCACGGCGCTGGAGGCGCTGGCCGCGGTGATGGGCGGGACCCAGTCCCTGCACACCAACTCCTTTGACGAGGCGCTGGCGCTGCCGACCGAGGAGGCGGTACGGGTGGCGCTGCGCACGCAGCAGATCATCGCCACCGAGACCGGCGTCCCGAACACGGCCGATCCGCTCGGCGGTTCCTATTTCGTCGAGCAGCTGACCGACGAGATGGAGGAGGCCGCCTACGGCTACTTCGCCCGGATCGACGAGTTGGGGGGGATGGTCGAGGCGATCCGCCGCAACTTCCCCCAGCGCGAGATCGCCGACGCCTCCTTCCGCTACCAGCAGGAGCTGAACGAACGGCGGCGGATCGTCGTCGGCGTCAACGACTTCACCCAAGACGACGAAGAGCCGACGCCGATCCTCAAGATCGACCCCTCCCTGGAAGGCAAGCAGCGCGACCGCCTCGCCGCGACCCGCGCCGCCCGCGACGGCGCCGCCGTCGAGTCCGCCCTGGCCGAGCTGAAGCGCGTCGCCGCCGGCGAGGGCAACCTGATGCCGTCGATCATCGAAGCAGCCCGCACGCAGGCCACCGAGGGCGAGATGATCAGCGCCATGCAGGAGGTCTTCGGGACCTACACCGAGTCACCGGTGTTCTGAGAAGAGGACTCGGCGCCAGCACAGCGCATCCGAGTATGAGCACACCAGGGTGGGTCAAATATCGGCTGCGGTTCCGCCTCGCCCTTCCGGCTGAGGCCTGGACTAAAAATCGCCTCCGGTTGCCGCAGGCGCTTCTCCTGACGCATGGTGTGTAACTCGTGGTAGGCGAGCTTCAGGCTCTCGCTTTCGGGGAGGGGCCTGACCTTCTTCCAGATCTCGGCGAGCTCGTCGTCCGGTTTTGGCTTCGACATCCGTGCCGATTCCACCAGCCGACGCGTAGGAACATCATCCCTCGAAACTGCATCCTGCTAGACATTCTCCGGCCAGCCAGGCACGCCGAAGGACGAACCGAAAGGAACGCATGACCGTCGAAGCAGTCACCCCCGCCTACGAGATTTCCCAGGAGGCGCTCGACCTGCGCGACATGGTCCGCCGGCTGGCGCAGGAGAAGATCGCGCCGCGGGCGGGCGAGATCGACCGCAAGAGCGAATACCCGTGGGATGTGCGGGAGCTGCTCGCTTCTCATGACGTGCTCGGGCTGCCGTTCGACTCGGCTTATGGCGGCACCGGGACCGGGACGCTGGTCTTGCAGATGGCGGTCGAGGAGCTCGCCAAGGCCTGCGCTTCCTCGGCCCTGATCCTGATGGTGCAGGAGCTGGGGACGCTGCCGATCCAGCTCTTCGGCTCCGAGGAGCAGAAACAGAAGTGGCTGCCGAAGTGCGCCAGCGGCGAGTGGTCGCCGGCCTTCGCGCTCTCTGAGCCCGAGGCTGGCTCGGACCCGGCGGCGATGCGGACCAGTGCGGTGCGCGACGGCGACGAGTGGGTGATCAACGGCCAGAAGGCCTGGATCTCCAACGCGACGATCGCCAACTTCTACGTCGTCTTCGCCACCACCGACCGCGAGAACCGCCGCACCTCGGCCTTCGTCGTCGAGAAAGACACGCCCGGCTTCGACCCCGGCCAGCTCGAGCACAAGCTCGGGATCAAAGGCTCGCCGACCGGCTCGCCGAGCTTCACCGACGTCCGCGTCCCGCACGAGAACCTGATCGGCGAGGAGGGCAAGGGCCTCGGCGTCGCCCTCGGCACGCTCGAGCGCACCCGCCTCGGTGCCGCCGCCCAGGCGGTCGGGATCGCCCAGGGGGCGACCGACTTCGCCAACGACTACGCCGCCGAGCGGATCGCCTTCGGCAAGCCGATCAACCAGCTGCAGGCGATCCAGTTCAAGCTCGCCGACATGGAGACCGGCACCGCCGCCGCCCGCGAGCTCCTCTACAAAGCCTGCTCGATGGCCGACAAGCCCGAGCGCCCCGCCGACCTCGGCAAGTGGACCTCAATGGCCAAGCTCTTCGCCTCCGACAACGCGATGAAGGTGACGGTCGAGGCGATCCAGGTCCTCGGCGGCTATGGCTACGTCAACGAGTACCCGGTCGAGCGGATGATGCGCGACGCCAAGATCACCCAGATCTACGAGGGGACGAACGAGATCCAGCGGGTCGTGATCGCCCGCTCGATGGCGAGCTAGCTGCGCAGCAGCTCGGCGATCCGATCCCGGTCCAGTCGGGTCGAGTTCCTCCAGCGGTCGTCGAAGGTGGTTTGAACGACGTCGATGTCGCTGGGTTGGCGCAGGAGGACCGGCGTGACATAGGGCGTGCGATGGTGGCGGGCGAAGTAGATCGCCTGCCTCGGTTCGCCGTCGCAGCGGAGGATCGCCATGTGCCGGTTGTGGTGCCACGGCTGCTGATAGGCAAACTCGACCTTGTCGAACTTGCGGTGGACCTGCGGCACATCGCAGAGGAAGGCGACGATGAGACGGATTTCGTCTGCCTGCTTGAGCAGGTCCCTGAACGCCTTGCTGCGCTTCAGCAGCCAGTCCCCCGTCTCCGAGACGACGTCGATCTCGACCCTGTGCTTCTTCCCGTCTGGCCGGCGCTCCTTTTTCAGCCGCGCCGCCTCCATCGCGATGCCGAAGCTGTAGGCGTGGAAAGCGGAAAGGGTTTTGAGGACGAGGGGTTGGGAGAAGGTTTTGGCGCAGACCCGGTCGTCGCGGGAGTGGAACTCGTACTCGGTCCCCGAGAAGAGGTCCCTGAGCTCCTGGGTGAGGATCTTGCGGTGTTGCTTTTTCGGTGAATCGACGACCTGCGGGGCCACCCACTTCTGCAGCAACTTCAGGTCGAGTTTCGGCAGCTCGTGCCACTCCGTCCTCGCCTGGCTCTTCTTGATGCCGTTGGCCTTCCTTTTTTCTTCCGCGGCCGGCTTGAGAAGGTGCTTGTGGAGGAACTTTTCGTCTTCGATGTCGTGGGTCCGCGGCCTGCAGATTTCCTTGGTTGCGTGCAGTACGTCGGGCACGCCCTTGTTCTGGCTGAAGCCGACCAACTTGTACAGTTCCTGCCAGCTGAAGGGGTCGTCGCCGGCATGCCTGCGGTACTCGTCGTAGTAGGCGCCGGAGCGGTCGACCGCCAGCGTGCCGATCGAGACGAGGCCGCGTCCTCGGGCCATCGCCAAGGCCAGCTCAAGGATGGTGCGGCGCAGCAGGTAGCCGGCTTTGACCGAGTGCGGTTTCGCCGCCCGGGACAGCGGGTCGAGCGAGCGGCGGGCGTCTTCGGTGCTGTGCGGCAGGGTGATCAGGCGCTTGCCCGGCTCGCTGTTCGGCCCCAGGAGGCTGACGACGGTGCGGTGGCGCTCGACGGTTTTCAGGTCGATCGCCGCCCTCGCGCCCTTGCTGAGCTCCTCGATGCCGCCCTGGATCGCCTCGAAAAGCTGATTCATCTTCTTGTCGGAAGCCCCCGCGATCGGATCGGAGGCGGCTCGTTCCTTCGGCTTCCGATTCTCTGCCGGCCTCGGTTCATCCCGTTCTTCTGCCTTCGTCCACTTCTTGTACTTCCTCTGGTTGCGGCGGCTCTCGCGGAAGATGGCTTTCTCGGCGCGGCCGTGGTTCTTGCGCTCTCGGTGGATGGCTTCGCGGGCTTTCGCCGAGAGTGGATCGTGGCTGAGGTTGTAGAGCCAGAGCCGGTTCGGGATCGCCAGCAGCCGGTGGAGGTCGAAGCTCGCCATCCCGAAGCCGATGTTGAGGACCACGCATTCGGGGATCTGGAAGAGGCGGGCGGCCTCGGTCCCGACCTGGACGGGACTGTCGTAGTAGGACTCGCGGGTGAAGCGCAGGCTCTCCGGCTCGCTGGCCGTGCCATGGAGCTTGATGTAGAGGGGGATGTAGTCGGGCGAGAAGACGTCGCTGTTGACGTTGACGCAGTCCCGGTCGGAGACGATCCGCTCGTACTCACCGACCCCGAGCTCGTCGTCGAGCGACTGGTCGAGCAGCTCGTCGAAGTTCATGCTGATGATCGCGTCGAGGAAGCGGTGCTTGAGCAGATGCGCGAGCAGCTCGTAGGCGAGGATGGTGGGGTGGTGCACCCGGTAGAGGTCGGAGATCGCCGCTCGCACCCGCCGGCTGCTGCCGAGCGTCTGCCCGATCGCCGAGAGCTGCGCCTCGAACTCTTCGGGGTCCACCGCCGTGATCCGCGCCAGTCGCTCCCGCTCGGCGTCGATCGAGGCCTGGCCGATGTTGAACTTCTCGATCAGGCCGCTGGCGAGGTCGTCGCCGCGGTCGAGGACGGGGGCGCTGGCCCCGGCGCCGACGACGGCGATGCAGCGGAACTTGCGATTGCACCGCTTCCACAGCTCGGTGTCGTCAGCGAGAAGTTCCCGGCGCAGCTCCAGATCGGGAATCGAGACGTTGATGTGGCGGGCGATCAGCATCTCCGCCAGCTCGCCCAGCCAGGGTTTTGAGAACTCAGAGTTTCCCAAGAGGTCGGTGACCCTAAGGGAGCGTCAGCTTTTCGCAAATACCGAAAACTGGAAACTTCTTGTGTACCGCAAAGAAACCGTTCTTTTCCTAGCCGGTTGGACGGGGAGTAGGGATTTGAGCTACGGGTACCAGCTAGTAAGTCAAATCAGTCACCAGCCCGCTTGTCAGCGCAAATGGCGTCACCACTTCTGAGTACTCGCTTTACAGGATTGGAATAGTTGTCCAAGACACGCCGGTTTCCGGTTAAAGTTGCAGATGCAGCAAAGCGAGAGCGTGGGAGAGATCTCGCAGAACCCCGGTAATCCGTCGGCAGGGCCGACATTCCTATCGAGACCCCGGATAGGAGCGTTGAATAGCTTCACTAACTGCATTCGCAGAGCAACGACCCCGTGTCCACGGGCGCTCGGTGCTGGTCGGCGCGGAGAAGTTCCACGTCCGCGGGGTCACCTATGGCACCTTCCGCTCTGAGGACGGGTCGTCCTTTCCTGCTCCCGAGCGGGTGCGGCAGGACTTCGCGGCGATGGCCGCGGCGGGGGTCAACTCCGTCCGCACCTACGTGCCGCCGCCGCACTGGCTGCTCGACGCCGCCCTCGAGCACGGCATCCGGGTCATGGTCGGCCTCGCCTGGGAACAGCACGTCGCCTTCCTCGACGACCCCGAGCGGGCTGACCGCATCGTCTCCCGGCTCGGCGACCAGGTCCGCTCGCTCGAGCAGCACCCGGCGATCCTCTGTTACGCGATCGGCAACGAGGTCCCGGCGCCGATCGTCCGCTGGCACGGCAAGCGGCCGGTCGAGCGCTTCCTCGAGCGGCTCTACTGGGAGGCCAAGGCCGCCGACCCGGAGGGCCTCGTCACCTACGTCAACTACCCCTCGACCGAGTACCTCGAGCTGCCCTTCCTCGACCTCTCCGCCTTCAACGTCTTCCTCGAGCAGGAGGGGACCTTCGAGACCTACCTGGCGCGGCTGCAGAACCTCTCCGGCGACCGGCCGCTGCTGATCACCGAGCTCGGCCTCGACAGCCGCCGCAACGGCGCCGAGGAGCAGGCGCGCTCGCTCGAGTGGCAGGTCCGCAGCGCCTTTGCCACCGGCGCCGCCGGCACCTTCGTCTTCGCCTGGACCGACGAGTGGCACCGCGGTGGCCACGACGTCGACGACTGGGACTTCGGCCTCGTCGACCGCGAGCGGGCGCCGAAGCCGGCGCTGGCGGCGGTGCGGCGCGCCTACGCGGCGGTGCCGTTCTCGCCTGACGGGCCCTGGCCCTCCGTGTCGGTGGTGGTCTGCACCCACAACGGCCAGGCGACGCTCGACGAGTGCCTGGGCCGGCTGCAGACCCTCACCTATCCCGACTACGAGGTGATCGTCGTCAACGACGGCGCCAGCGAGGCCTGCGCGGCGATCGCCCGCGCCCACGGCACCAGCCTGATCCAGACCGAGCACCGGGGCCTCGGGCATGCGCGCAACAAGGGGATCGAGGCCGCGCGGGGGGAGATCGTCGCCTTCCTCGACGACGACGCCTATCCGGACTCCGACTGGCTCTACTACGTCGCCGCGCTGCTGCGCGCCAACGGCCACGCCGGCGTCGGCGGGCCCAACATCCCGCCCGAGGACGACGGCTTCGTCGCCGAATGCGTCGCCGCCGCCCCCGGCGGCCCGATCCACGTCCTCGTCTCCGACCGCGAGGCCGAGCACGTGCCGGGCTGCAACATGGCCTTCCGCAAAGACGTGCTGGAGGAGGTCGGCTGCTTCGATGAGCGCTTCCGCGTCGCCGGCGACGACGTCGACCTCTGCTGGCGGCTGCAGAAGGCCGGCCGCACCCTCGGCTTCAGCGCCGGCGCCGTCGTCATGCACCGGCGCCGCGACTCGATCCGCCGCTACCTGCGCCAGCAGCTCGGCTACGGCAAGGCCGAGGCGTTGCTGGAGCGCAAGTGGCCGACCCGCTACAACCGCGCCGGCTCCTCGCGCTGGTCGGGGCGCATCTACGAGGCGCCCGCCTCGCAGACGCCGCGGCGGCGTTCGCTGGTCCGCTACGGCACCTGGGGCAGCGGCCTCTTCCAGTCGATCTACGACCCGCCGCGGGCGGTCTCGAGCATGTTGCAGGCGCCAGAGGGGCTGCTGCTCGTCGCCCTGCTCGGCGAGATCTCCGCCCTCGGCCTGCTCTGGCAGCCGCTGCTGGTCGCGGTCCCGGCCTTCTTCGCGGCGATCATCTGGATCATCGCCGCCGCCGTCGCCAACGGCTGGCGCGCCCACCGCCGGGCGCCGGGCGAGCCGTTGGGGAAGACACTCAAGCGGCGTGCGGTCACCTCCATGCTCTTCCTCCTGCAGCCCTTCGCCCGCCTCGCCGGCCGCCTCCGCAACGGCCTCTCGCCCTGGCGCCGCCGCACCCAGGCGCAGCCGACCCTGCCCTGGCCGCGGACGGTCGAGATTTGGAGCGAGCGCTGGCGCGACCCCCAGGCCTGGGTCGAGCAGCTGCAGGACGGCCTCGCCGCGGCCGGCGGCTTCGTCCGCAGCGGCGGTCCCTTCGACCGCTGGGACCTCGACCTGCGGGCCGGTGCCTTCGGTGGGGTCAAGATCAGGACCGCGGTCGAGGAGCACGGTGACGGCAGGCAGATGCTGCTGGCGCGCGTCTGGCCGCGGACGACCGCGGCGGGGCGCCTGGTCGTCCTCGTCCTCGTCCTCTTCGCTCTCGTCGCCCTGCAGCAGCAGCGGCCGGAGATCGCGGTCGCGATTTCCGTCGGCCTGCTGATCATCGTCACCTTCGGCCTCGAGGGGATGGCGACGGCGACGCGGCTGGCATTGGCGCAACTGGAGAAGCTCGACGGGGAAGAGCGCGAGGACGCTGAAACGGAGGTCCTCGATGCCCCCATCTCCTCGCCGCCGCCGAAGGTGCTCGCCCGCGTCCCGGAGCCCGCCCCTGGCGAGCCGAACCTGGTCCGCCAGGTCTTCCACGGCCACGAGGACGAGCGGCGGTGAGTCCCAGCCTCGGACCGCTGCGGATGCGGAGCCGCCCCCAGGAGGGGGCGCTGCCAAACCCCGAGGAGAGCCCGAAGAACGGAGCCTGGGAGCTGTGGAAGGCGCTGCCGCGGATGAAGCCGTACCTGCGCCCGTACCGCAAGACCCTGATCGCGCTGCTGGTGCTGACGATCCTCGCCGCCGCCCTCGGCTTGGCCGAGCCCTGGCCGCTGGCGGTGATCCTCAACGAGATCCTCACCACCGAGGGGGAGACGAGCGGCATCGTCAAGACGATCTTCGGCGAAGACCCGACCACCTGGATCGTCCTAGTCTCCCTGGTCTCGGTCCGCTTCGCGATCATCGTCCTCGGCAACGCGGTCACGGTCTGGAACCACTTCCTCGGCTCGAAGATGGAGCAGAACATGGTCCTCGACCTCCGCAGCGACCTCTTCGAGCACGTCCAGCGGCTCTCGCTCACCTTCCACGACAAACGCCAGACCGGGGCGCTGATGAGCCAGATCAACCTCCAGGCCGCCTCGGTCGGAAACGTGGTCATGGTGATCCCGCCGCTGGTCGAGGCGGGCCTGACGCTGATTGGGATGTTCGTGATCGCGTTCCTCATCGACTGGCAGATCGCCGTCTTCGCGATGGTCGTCCTGCCCTTTCTCGTCTGGTCCTTCGGTCTCTACGGCAAGCGGATCGTGCCGCGGCTGCAGAAGGTGCAGCGGCTGGAGTGGGAATCGCTCTCGATCGTCAACGAGGCGATGGCGATGATGCGGGTGATCGTCTCCTTCGGCCGCGAGCGCTACGAATACGACCGCTTCCGGCGCCAGGGGCAGACCGCGGTCGACGAACGGGTGAAGCTGACGGTCGGCCAGAGCCTCTACACGCTCGGCGTGCAGACGATCACCGCGGCGGGGATCTCGGTCGTGATGGGCCTCGGCGCCTGGCACGTGATCCAGGGACAGCTCTCGATCGGCGAGCTGATCATCCTCGTCACCTACATCTCCTCCGTCTACCAGCCGCTGGAACAGATCAGCACCACGGTCGGGATGGTCCACGAGCAGCTCGTCCAGTTCGACTCCTCGCTGAAGCTGCTCGACACCGAACCGGAGGTCAAAGAGCGCAAGAACGCGGTCGACCTCGGCCGCAGCCGCGGCCGGGTGACCGCGCGCGGCGTCGGCTTCGCCTATCCCGGGCGCCAGCACACCCTCGCCGACATCTCCTTCGACGCCCACCCGGGGGAACGGATCGCGATCGTCGGCCACACCGGCGCCGGCAAGAGCACCCTGATGAGCCTGCTGATCCGCTTCTACGACCCGAGCTCGGGTCGGGTCGAGATCGACGGCGTCGACCTCCGCGACCTCAAGCTGGACTCGCTGCGGGAGCAGTTCAGCGTCGTCCTCCAGGAGCCGATGCTCTTCTCCGGGACGATCCGGGAGAACATCCGCTACGGGCGGCTGGAGGCGAGCCAGGAGGAGATCGAGGACGCCGCCCGCGCGGCCAACGCGCACGACTTCATCAGCGGCCTGCCGGAAGGCTACGAGACGGTCCTCGGCGAGGGTGGCGCCCACATCTCCGGCGGCGAGCGCCAGCGGATCTGCGTCGCCCGCGCCTTCCTGCGGGACGCGCCGATCCTGATCCTCGACGAGCCGACCTCCTCGATCGACTCCCGCACCGAGGGGGTGATCCTCGACGCCCTCGACGAGCTGATGGAAGGCCGCACCTCGTTCATCGTCGCCCACCGCCTCTCGACCGTCCGCCACGCCGATCAGATCCTCGTCCTCAGCGGCGGCCGCATCGTCGAGCGCGGCACCCACGAGCAGCTGCTGCGGACCGGCACCGTCTACCGCCAGCTGCACGAGGCGCAGACGCGCGAGCGCAAACGGCGGCGGCCCGCAAGCAACGGAGGCAATGGGCGCGCAGCGGCCGAGGAGGCGGTGATCTGGCGCCAGGTCCCCGAGGGCTAGCGATGACCAGCCGTCCCAAAATCGTCCTGCTGGGGATGATGACGCCGATGCCGGTGGCCGGCGTCGTCTGGCAGAACCTCCACTACCTGCTCGGGTTCGAGCGGCTCGGGTTCGAGGCCTACTACGTCGAGACCCACGCGCGGACGCCGAAAATGCTGATGTCGAACCCCGACGACGACTCGGCGGCGCTGGCGGCGGAGTTCATCGCCGCGGTGATGCGCCGCTTCGGCCTCGCCGACCGCTGGGCCTTCCGGGCGCTCCACGACGACGGCCGCTGCTTCGGCAAGAGCGAGCTGCAGCTGGAACGCCTCTACGGCGAAGCGGAGCTGCTGATCAACCTCCACGGCGGCACCCAGCCGCTGCCGGAGCTGGCGGCGGGCGGGCGGCTCGTCTACCTGGAGACCGACCCGGTCCAGCTCCAGCTCGAGCTACAGCACGGGTTGCAGGAGACGATCGACTTCCTCGAGCCCCACAGCGCCTTCTTCACCTACGCCGAGAACTGGGGCAACGAGGACTGCGGGCTGCCGCTGCACGAGCGCTACAGCTTCCATTCGACCCGCCAGCCGGTGGTGGTCGACCTCTGGCCCGACCGCTCGCCGGAACCGGCCGACCTCTACACGACGATCGGCAACTGGCGCCAGGAGTGGAAGGACGTCACCTACAAGGGCGAGCGCTACACCTGGAGCAAGCACCACGAGTTCCTCAAGTACCTGGAGCTGCCGGTGCGGACGGGCCTCGGCTTCGAGCTGGCGCTCTCGAGCAGCGAGCCGGAGGACCGCGAGCAGCTGGCCGAGCACGGCTGGCGGGTCCGCGACGGGCTCGAGATCTCGATGGGGATCGACCCCTACCGCGCCTACATCGGCGACTCGCGCGGCGAGTTCACCGTCGCCAAGGACCAGAACGTGCGGCTGCGGACCGGCTGGTTCAGCGACCGCAGCGCCACCTACCTCGCCTCCGGCCGTCCCGTCGTCACCCAGGACACCGGCTTCGGCGCCGCCCTGCCGACGGGCGAGGGGCTGTTCGGGTTCGACTCGCTCGACTCGGCCGCGGCGGCGCTGGAGGCGATCGAGGCCGACTACTCGCGCCACGCGAGCGCGGCGCGGCAGCTCGCGCAAGAGCACTTCAGCCATGAGGTGGTGCTGGGGGCGATGCTGGAGGAGCTGGGGCTGAGTCCGCGGCGGAGCCGCTCGCCTCGGCCGGCGACGACCTTCCCCGCCGAGCTCGACCTCGAGCCCGTCTCGCGGCGGCCGACGACGCTCTCGCGGGAGACGATCGAGGCGGTGCAGAAGCTGCCGGTCTCGCTGCACGAGGACGCGCCGGCGATGGGCCCCGGCAGCGCCAGCATCGTCGTCGTCACCTACAACGGGCTCGTCTTCAACCGTCTCTGCCTCGAGTCGGTGCTCGCCCACACGGGGGAGAGCGACTTTGAGCTGATCGTCGTCGACAACGGCTCCGACGACGGCACCCGCGCCTACCTGGCAAAGCTGGCCGAAGCCGACGCCCGCGTGCGGGTCCTCTTCAACGGCCGCAACATGGGCTTCGCCCCCGCCTGTAACCAGGGCCTCGGGCTCGCCCACGGGGAGCACCTCGTCCTCCTCAACAACGACACGATGGTGCCGCCGGGCTGGCTACCGGGGCTGCTCGCCCATCTGGCCGATCCGGCGGTCGGCCTGGTCGGGCCGGTGACGAACCGGATCGGCAACGAGGCCGAGATCGAGACCAGCTACCGGACCTGGGGCGAGTTCCTGGAGACGGCGGCGCGGCGGGGGCGCGAGCACCGCGGCGAGTGGCTGGCGATGCGGACGCCGGCGATGTTCTGCCTGGCGATGCGGGCCCAGACCCACCATCACCTCGGCGCCCTCGACGAGCGCTACGAGGTTGGCCTGCTCGAGGACGACGACTACGCCGACCGTGCCCGCGAGGCTGGCTACCAGCTGCGCTGCGCCGAGGACACGCTCGTCCACCACTTCGGCGAAGCCTCCTTCGGCAACCTCGTCGCCGGCGGCGAGTACCAGCGGATCCTGCGCGCCAACCAGCGGCGCTATGCGGAGAAGTGGGGGCGCGAGTGGGAGCCCTACGGCCGGCGCCGTAACCCTCGCTACGAGCGCGAGGCCGAGCGGCTGCGCGCGGCGGTGACGGCGGCGGTCCCCGACGGAGCGGAGGTGTTGGTGATCAGTCGTGGCGACGACACCCTGCTGGAGCTGAACGGGCACCGGGCCGGGCACTTCCCGCAGGGTGAGGACGGCGGCTGGGCCGGCCACCATCCCGCCGACAGCGGCGAGGCGATCGCGCACCTGGAGCAGCTGCGCGAGCGGGGGGCTGGCTACCTGGTCGTGCCGACCACCTACCGCTGGTGGCTCGACCACTACGACGGCCTCCGCGACCACCTCGACTCGCGCTATGAGCTCGTCTCCTCGCACGAGGACACCGGCGCCATCTACCGGCTGGGGGAGGGGGGCGGGTGAGCGTCGAGGTCTCGATCGTCGTCCCGGTCCACGGCAAGGCGGAGCTGACCCGCGCCTGCCTCGATGGTGTCCTCGCCGACCTGCCCGGGGACTGCGAGGTGATCGTCGTCGACGACGCCTCGCCGGACTCGACGCCGCAGCTGCTGGCGGGGTACGGGGAGGCGATCCGGGTCGTCAGCCGGGAGCAGAACGGCGGCTTCGCCGTGGCCTGCAACGACGGCGCCGCGGCCGCCCGCGGCGAGCTGCTGCTCTTTCTCAACAACGACACCGAGCCGCGCTCCGGCTGGCTGCAAGCGCTGCGCGGCTACGCGGCCGCCCATCCCGAGGCCGCGGTCGTCGGCGCCAAGCTGCTCTACCCGGGGGAGGTCGTCCAGCACGCCGGCGTCGTCTTCGGTCAGGACGGCTACCCGCACCACCTCTACGCCGGCTTCCCCGCCGAGCACCCGGCGGCCTGCCACCCGCGGCGGCTGCAGGCGGTGACGGCGGCCTGCATGCTCGTCCGCCGCGAGGCGTTCGAGGGCGCCGGCGGCTTCGACGCCGGCTTCCACAACTCGCTCGAGGACGTCGACCTCTGCTTACGGATCGGCGCGGCGGGGGGCGAGGTCCACTACTGCCCCGATGCGGTCCTCGTCCACCTCGAGTCGGCCTCGCGCGGGCGCAGCGACCGCTTCGAGCGCAGCGTCTCGCTGTACCGCGAGCGCTGGCGGGGGCGGGTCCGCCGCGACGACCTCGAGGTCTACGCGAGCGACGGGCTGCTCGCGGTCGAGTACGCGGAGTCGCACCCGGTGCGGCTGCGGGTCGACCCGCAGCTGGCAATCGTCGACCGCGGCCGCGAGGAGGAGATCGAGCGGCTGCTCGAGGGCTACGCCCGCCAGAGCTCCGACCTGCTGGCGGAGGTGGTGCGGCTGACCGCGGCGAGCGGCGGCGCGCCGCCCGCGGAGCTGGGTAGAAGCAACGGGGCGGGCGAGTTCGACAGCGCCGCCTTCCTCGCTCGCCTGCGCCGGATCGAAGCCGAGGTCCAAGCTCTGCAGGGCGAAGCGGAGGCGGCAAGCGGCATCGCCCCGGGTCCCAGGCTTGGCTACGGGCACCTCGTGGAAGGCGTTCGCGACGCGGTCGAGCGCTCTGTCCCCGCCGGTGCCGAGGTCCTCGTCGTCAGCCGCGGCGACCGCGAGCTCGTCCGCCTCGACGGGCGCAGTGCCTCCCACTTCCCGCAGGACGAGGGCGGCGGCTACGCGGGCCACCACCCCGCTGACAGCGATGCCGCGATCGCCGAGCTGGAGCGTCTGCGCGAGGCGGGGGCGCAGTTCCTCGTCATTCCACCGACCTCGGCCTGGTGGCTCGACCACTACCGCGAGCTCGGCGAGCATCTAGCTCTCTACAAGCACCTGGAAGCGGGCCCCTGCCAGGTCTTCGATCTTCGCGAACGGGCGCCGGAAGCCAATACGATCCCGCGATGAGCGAGGCACAGCTGCTGGTCGAGGACGTTGTCAGCACCCTTCCCGCCGAGGAGGCCTGGGGGGCGTTCAAAGTCCTCGGTGTCGAGAAGGCACGGCTCGAGCTCTTCGGCTGGGTCCTGGGCAAGGCCGTCGAGGTCGACCGGGTGGAGGTCCTGGCAGGCGGCGCGGTGATCGCGACGACCGCCCCCGAAGTCCCCCGCGAGGACTTGGCGAAGCTGCACCCCGAGCGCGAGTCGGCTGCCACCTGCGGCTTCCGGGTCGTGATCGAAGCGAAGGGGAAGGGCAAGAGCGAACTGCAGCTGCGGGCGGTGCTCGAGGACGAGACCGCGGTGCCGATGGGATCGGTGCACGTCAACGCGCCGGCGCGCCGCTGGGACGTGTTTCGGCGGCGATAGCCGCGCCCGTGACCTCCTCTCGCCGCATCCCGCTCTCCGAGCGCGCCGAGTGGGAGGCCGCGTTGGCTGGGCTCCCGCACGTCTTCGGCCACACCTGGGGCAGCTGCCACGCGCTCGCCCTCGACGGCGGCGGGGAGCCGCTGCTCTACGTGGCCGAGGGCGAGGGGGTGGGGGTGGCCTGCCCGCTGATCGAGCGGCCGATCGAGGGGCGGCTGGACGTCGCCACCCCATACGGTTTCTCGGGGCTGACCGGGACCGGGCCCTGGCCCGGCTTCGCAGGGGAGTGGCGGCGGTTCGCGGACGAGCGCGGCTACGTCGCCGGCTACCTGGCGGTGAACGCGCTCTTCGGCGACGAGACCTACGCCGATCCGGAGACGGTCACGGTCGCGAACGAGACCTTCGTGATCGACCTCCGCGAGGGTGCCGACGCTGCTTGGGGGCGGCTTTCGACCAACCGGCGGCGGCAGCTGCGCGGCTGGCGCCGTGAGGACTATGAGCTCGACGGCGAGGACTTGGCGGAGTTCTTCGTCGAGCAGTACCCGTTGTCGATGGAGCGCAAGGACGCCGCAGCCCGCCACCGCTTCGGTCCTGAGACGTTGGGCGCCCTCTGCGAGCTGCCGAACACCTTCCTCGTCGGCGCCCGCGTCGAGGGACGGATCGAGTCGGTCTCGTTGTTCGGCTTCACCCCGCACGCGGGCGACTTCGTCTTCAACGCCGCCCTGCCGGGCTGCGCCAATCACTCGGTGCCGCTGATCTGGAGCGCCGTCCATCTGCTGGCCGAGAGGGGCGTGCCCTGGCTCAACCTCGGCGGCGGCATGAGCCCCGGCGACTCGCTGGCCGACTTCAAGGCGCGCTTCGGTGCAACGCCGCTGCCGATGCGGGCGGTCAAAGCGGTCTACGATCAGGCCGCCTACGAGGACCTCTGCCGCCGGCACGGCGCCGACCCCGATGACCGAGAGGGTTTCTTCCCCGCCTATCGCCATGTCTAGCGGCATCCCCTACGAACACTCCGCCCACCTGTACGACCTGATGTACGTGCGGCGGGACTACACGACAACCGCGGAGGAAATCCACGCGATCGTCGCCGACCTCCTGCCAGGGGCGGAGGATCTGCTGGACGTCGGCTGCGGCACCGGCCGCCACCTCGAGGTGCTCGGCAACTGGTACCGCGGCGAGGGCTTGGACATCAACCCGACGATGCTCGAGCTGACCCACGCCCGCTGCCCCCAGATACCGCTGCACGAGAACGACATGCGGACCTTCGAGCTCGACCGCTCCTACGACGTCGTCACCTGCCTCTTCAGCGCCATCGGCCACGTCGAAACGGCAGAGGCAATGCGCCGCTCGATCGAGCGCATGGCGGCCCACCTGCGCTCACCCGGCCTCCTCATCGTCGAGCCCTGGTTCACCCCGGAAAACTTCTGGGACGGCCACCTCGCCGCCAACTTCCAGATCGAGACCGAGACCAAGCTCGCCTGGATGTACCGCCAGTACCGCGAAGACCTGATGGCCGTCCTCGACATCCATTACCTGGTCGGCGGCGAGGGCCAGCCCGAATACATCCGCGAACGCCAGGACTTAGGGCTGTTCAGGCCGACGGAGATGCAAGAGGCGCTGGAGAGCGTCGGGCTCGAGGTCAGCTACCGCGAAAGCGACGTCTGGAACCGCGGGCTCTACGTCGCCCGCCGCGGCTCGGCCTAGGCGCGCGGCCGTCGCAGCAGGGCGGCGAGTCCGCGCGAGTAGAGCCGGGCCAAGCTCCAGGCGCCTCGCAGGCCCTGGCCCCAGAGCCGGTTGGCGAAGTCGGTTCGTACCTCCGCCACCAGCGGCTCGCCGTAATAGCGACGCCAGAACCCGCGGCCCTCGCGGTACTCGGTGCGCAATCCCTTCTGGCGGGCGTTGCGCTTCTGCCGCCGCAGGGCCTGCTGGGCCATTTTCAGCATCGTTGCCGCGTCGCGGCTCATGCTGGCGCCGTGGACGCGGTACTCGGCGACGAACTGGTCGTGGGGGAGGACGGCGTGGTCGCGGGAGAGGCGGAGGCCGAGGTCGTAGTCCTCCGCTCCCGGCAGCGTTTCGTCGAAGTTGCCGGCGTCTTCCAGGGCGGAGCGGCGGTAGATGCCGGTGGCGGGGATGCCGGCGTAGTTGTAGCGGAGGAAGACGGAGTAGGGGTCGGCGTCCGGCCGCGGCTGCACATCGTCCTCCAGGCGCCCGCCCTGAAGGTCCATGCGGTGGTAGCGGCCGAAGGCGAAGGCCGCCTCCGGATGGTCACGCAGTTGCGCCACGCCGCTCTCCAGGGCCCGCGGGAGCAGGCGGTCGTCGGCGTCGAGGAAGACGAGCGCCTCGCCTTCACTCTCGCGAATCCCGGCGTTGCGGGCGGCCGCGAGCCCGGCGTTCGGCTGGCGGATGCAGCGGACCCAGGGGAAGCGGGCGGCAAGGCGGGCGGCGTTGTCGGGGGAGCCGTCGTCGATGACGACGATCTCGACCTGGGCGTAGGTCTGGGCGAGCACGCTCTCGATCGCCTCCTCGAGGTAGGGCGCCTGGCCGTAGCAGGGGATGACGATCGAGACGAGTGGGGTACCGACGTCCAGGCTCTCCCGCCAGCGGCTGCGGGCGTGGATCGAGCCGAGCGCCGCCCGGCGCTGGTCCTTGAGGATCGCCCGCACCTCGATGATCTGCTCGGACGGCCCGCCGACGAGGCTGACGTCGGTTCCGAAGCCGGCCCCCGCGGCGCTTGGGGAATCCGGAAAGGCCTCTGCCAGGTCGGGCCGCTTCCGGCCGACCGGGACCCGCCGAAATGCCCGCCCCTCGGTCGCCAGCTCGATTGCCACCACCGGCGTGCCGTTGCCGATCGCCCAACCGCCGATCTCCACCGTGTGGGCATCGGTGAGAGCACCGGGCAGGGGTCGGTCGAGGTGGCAGCCGAGGAGCTCCGGGTCCGGCAGGTGGTTGACCTCGGTTATCTCGACGAGTGCACCCATGGGAGCCGGCGCGCCAACCGCGGAGAGCACCTCGAGGAGGACGTAGTCCTCTTCCTGCGCAACCACCCGGGATGCCCCCTGCAGCTGTCGGCCGAGGCGACTGTAACGAGCGAACCAGTCGGCAGCCGGGCCGACGGCAAGCAGGAAGAGGCTTCCCTCCGACCCCACCTCCGGCTGCTTTTTTCCGCCCGGGAAGTGGGCGAGGCCGGGCTCGGCCCGGGCGGCGGCGTAGCGCATTTTTTCCACCCGCACCGCCAGGCTGCCGTCGCGATCGCCCGCGTCGAGGTTGCCGAAGTCCTCGTCGGCGACCTCCAACTGCCAGACCTGCCGCCCGTTCAGGTAGGTCGGGGCTTCCGCCGCCGAAGCGAGCACACCGACCGCGCCGGAGAAGGGCACGCCGGCGCGCTCGACGGCGATCTGGGCACGGCGTGAGCGGACTGCGCGTTCCAGCTCCCCCCGGCGCCGCTCGTCGACGACCGGATCGACCAGCTCGTAGAGGCGGAGGTCCTCTTCCAGCTGCTCGGTCCGCGAGAGACCGGAGGAGATGCCGGCGGAGTGCACGCGGTAGACGCCCATCTGCTCGGGCAGGTAGCCGAGGTCGCCGTGGTCGGCGATCGCCAGCAGCGCCAGCCAGTCCGCCCAGAGGCCTCCCCAGACCCAGTCGGGCAGGTTGCGGACGAGCTCGCCCCGCGCCATCAGCGAGAGCGAGGGAACCGGGTTGGAGCGCAGTAGGTCGGCGTAGGTGAGGGCCGCGGGCATCTCGCCGGAGACGTAGGGACGATCGGGCGCGCCGCCCTCGACCTGCCGCACCGTCGCGTCGTGGAAGCAGCCGGCCCAGCCGGGATGCAACCGCATCGCCTCCACCTGCCGCACCAGCTTCTCGGGGTCGGTCCAGTAGTCGTCGCCGTCGAGCCAGGCGACCAGCTCGCCGCGCACCTCGCCGAGCGCGTGCCGGAAGATCTCGGTCGGCCCCAGGTTTCGCTCGGGGAGCAACAGCCGGATCAGGTCCGGGTGGCGCCGCCGGTACTCCTCCAGGATCTCGCGGGTGCCGTCGGTCGAGAGGTCGTCGGCGATGACGATCTCGAGCTCGAAGGGCTGCCGCTGCGCCAGCACGCCCTCGATCGCGTCGCGGATGTAGGCCCGCTGCTGGTAGGTCTGGATGTAGACGCTGACCTCGGGTCGCGCCGGAGTCATGGTCCGACCGCCTGCAGCAGCAAGGCCGCTTCTCCCCGCCAGTCGTGCCGCTGCGCCTGCGGCGCCACCCAGTCCGCCGACCAGCCGATCCACTGCAGCGCCAGCGCCAGCCGACAGAGGTCGACCGCGGCCGTCAGCTCCTCGAAAGCGGGTTGCCGCTCGGGTGGGAGTGCCCGGTGGAAGGCGCGGTAGATCGCTAGACGGTCTTCTCCGCTCCAGCCGCCGACGAGCGCCGCCAGGTCGAGCGTGTAGGGCCCGGTTCCTGCCAGCTCCCAGTCCACCGGCGCGATCCTCGCAGGTCCGGCCGTGGTCCTCTCGACCAGGACGTTGGCGGGATAGAGCTCGCCGTGGACGAAGGCCTGGGGGAGGGCCGACAAGCGTTCGGCCAACTCGGAGCCGTGTCGGTCGAGGGCCTCTGCGGTCTCCCGATCGCTCGTCCCGCCTTCCCGGAGCCGGACGATCGCGGCACCGATCCAGTGCCGGTGCCAGGAAGAGTCGCGGTGCAGGAGGGAGGGCGCCGTGCCGTCGACGCCGCCCAGTCGGGCCGCCCAGGCCGCGGTATCGCACCAGATCGAGACCTCGCCGACGTCGGTCAGTACCTCGCCGTCGATCCGCTCGAGGAACAGCCACCAGCGGCCCGGGTCGGGATCGACCGCGGCGCCGTGGAAGCCCGGCGTCGACAGTGCCGCCGGCTCGAGCAGGTCGCGGTAGACCGCGATCTCCCGGTTCGGGTCGAGGGTGTGCGCAGGCTTGGCCGCCGCCGCTCCGGGCGAGAGCCCGTCCGGGCCCACGTCCTTGACCAGCAGCGCCAGCCGCTCGCCGCTCGCGAGGGCGACGTCGAGTGCGTCGATCGCGAAGCTGGTCTCGTAGGCGAAGGGGCGACGGGAGAGCTCGGTCACGGCGACGGGCTGGCCCCGAACCTCTCCGAGCGCCCGCTCCAGCGCTTCGCGCACCTGCTCGTCTCCGCTCGCCCGCAGGGCCCCGCTCATCCGGCGCCCAGCTCCTCGAGCAGGCGGCCGAGGACGCGGTCGGAGTCGAGGTAGGCCTCGGCGATCTGCCGCGCGGCTTCGGCGTGGGCCTGCGGGTGGGCGCGGACCTCTTCGACGGCCGCCGCCGCCTCGTCGACGTCGGCGAAGGCGAGGAGGCCGCGGCCGGTCGGGAGGTGGCGGGAGAACCCGGTCTCCTGGGCAACGACCGGTCGTCCCGCAGCCAGGTAGCAGGCGCTGCGATCGCTGAACCAGCCCGAGCGCGACCTGACGTAGCCCTCCTTGGCGATCCCCAGCTCCGCCTCGGAGCCGCGGACGAAATCGCGGTAGGAGTCGGGGGTGGCGGCGACCGCGGCCGGGTCGAGGAGGCGCCAGCCGTGCTCCTCCAGCGCGGCGATGTCCTCGCCGTCGCCGGGGTGGATGCCGAGGGCGAGGGCGAACTCGCCGCCGCAGCGCCCGGGCAGCTCGATCAACTCCCGCAGCGAGTGCGCCCGCATCCCGTAGCGGCACCCCTCGAGCTCGATCGGCCCGTAGCTGCGCCAGTGGCCGACGGTGGTGAAGGGGTGGACCGGTGCGGCGTCCGCTACCGACCACTCCTCGAGCACGACGGGGGGGAGGGAGGTGATCCACGGCAGGCCGAGCGTCGGCACCTCGCACTCCGGCTCCCCGACCTCGAGCCCGACGGTGACGAAGTGGGTGTGGCCCTCGAACCGCATCTCCGCACCCTGCTGGTGCCAGACCTGGTTGAAGAAGGGGTCGAGGTCGAGGTAGGCGCGGACCGGCACCGTCTCCAGCAGCTCGGAGTCGGCGAGCATCCCGGAGACGTTGAGGAGCAGGTCGGCCTCGCCGGCGAGCCGGCGCAGCGCCCGGCGGTCGAGCGGCGAGCTCTCCCCGTCGGCGGCGATAAGCGCTGCCTGCTCGAGCCCGAATCGCTCGCTCACCGCCCGCAGGTACTCCACGCTCTGCGGCCGCAGGGACTCCACCGGCTCGACCAGGACGACCTCGTGGCCGAGCCGCCGCAGCCCGAGCACGTACTGGAGGACCGCCCAGGCGGCGCCGCCCTGGTTCGGCTCCCCGGCAACCATGCCGCTGACCAGGACCCTCACTCCAGCCCCTCCAGCATCCGCGTCAGGACCAGGTCGGAGTCGAAGGTCCGCTCGGCGTAGGCGCGGGCCGCGGTCGAGTGCAGCTCGTAAGCGGAGAGCAGCCCTTCGGCCTGCGCCTGCGCCTCTTCCGGCTCGGAGAAGGTGACGAGGCCGGCGTCGGGACGGAAGCTCGCGGGGAGGCCGGTCTCCTGGACCAGCGCCGGCCGTCCGGCGGCCAGGTAGTGCGCGGTGCGATCGCTGATCCAGCCGCTCCCGGCTTCGGCGTAGATGCCCTGGGCGACCGAGAACTCAGCGCCGGAGCCGCGCGCGTACTCGCGGAAGGAGTCGGGATCGGAGGCGATGGCGGCGGGGTCGACGACGGTCCAGCCCAGCTCCAGCAGCCGCGCCGCCTCCTCGGCCTCGTCGGGGTGGATGTCGAGGGCGATCTCGAAGGGCAGCCCGGTCTGCGCCGGCAGGCCGGCGAAGCGCCGCAGCTGGTGGTGCTTGAGCGTGTAGGCGCGGCCGCCGTATTCGATCGTCCCCAGCGGGTTGCGCCAGGTCGCGACGCTGGTGAAGCGGTCGAACCGTCGCGGCGACGGCGGCGCCCACTCGTCCAGCAGCACCGGTGGCGGCAGCGGCACCCACTCGCAGTCGGCATCCGGAACCTCGCAGCCCGCGCCGCCGAGGTTGAGCCCGACCGTGAAGTGGCGCTCGTGGGCGCCGAGCTCGTTACCAAGTGCGCCTTCCGCCGCC
>DASTYZ010000032.1:0-36221 GCA_035764545.1 Solirubrobacterales bacterium
GGCTCGCTGATCGCGATCGCCGTCCGCGGCGTCCTCACCCTCGCCGAACTGATCTACGTCGGCGCCGTCACCGCCCTCGGCCGCCGCGAGGGGTGGGCGATCCACACCGGGATCATCCACCCGTCCCCGGAGGAGTTGGAGGCGGAGCGGCAGGAGGCCGAGCGCGAGGCTCAGAGCGGGATGCGCGCCCCCAGCTGATAGGCGGTCAGGGCCAGGGTTAGTAGCTGCAGCGGGCGGTCACGGGAGATCGCGACCAGCGGCAGCGCCCAGATGAGGTACCAGGGGAGGAGCCAGGCGGTGGCGAGGAGCAGCGCCAGGGCGGTCCAGGCGGCGGCGCGGACCCAGTCGCCGCCGCGCCAGGTCCAGGCGAGCAGGTAGACGACCGCGGCCGCGAAGAGGAGGCCGGCGGCAAGCCGGACGGCACCGGGGTCGAGGCCGGTGAGGCGCGCCGTCGTGATCGGGATGCTCATGTAGCTGGTCCGGCTCTGGTTCTCGCCGGCGAGGCCGAAGCCACTGAGCCAGTCCCAGCCGAAGGCGAGCCACGCCGCCGCGGCGACCCCTCCCGCGCAGATCGCGACGCCGGCGAGAAAGCGCGGCCGGTCGCGGGCGCCGAGGAGCGCGAAGGGGGCGATGAAGGCGGCGGCGCTCTTGGTCGCGACCGCGGCCGCGAGGGCGGCGCCACCGGAGAGCTCGCGAGCGCTGAGGAGGGCGGCGACGGAGAGGGTCGCCAGCAGCATCGTCAGGCCGTCGTTGTGGCCGCCGCCGACGACGTGGACGAGGACGAGGGGGTTGAGGGCGACGAAGGCAGCGGCGCGCAGCGGGTCGACTCCGCGCCAGGCCGCGATGCGGGAGACGGTCATGGCGATGCCGATGACCGAGAGCGCCGCGACCGCCTTCAACACCGCCACTGCGAGCCCCACCGGCAGCCACGCCAGCGGGTAGGTGAAGAGGGTGAAGAGGGGACCGTAGGCGCTGGTTGCTTCGGTCCAGGTGACCTCGGCGAAGACGGGATCGGCCGGCGCCGCGAGCGGAGGATGGACGTAGGGGTCGAGGCCGTGGCGGACGCCGAGCCGCGCGTAGTCGACGTAGCTGTAGACGTCGTGGGAGAGGAGAACGGGAGCGACCGCGAAGGCAGCGACGAGGAGGAGGATCGCCCCCCAGACCAGCCGCCGTCCCAACCTCGGAGCCGCCGCCACGAACCCCAGGTAGCCGGCGAAGCCGGCCCAGATCAGCCCGAAGGCGAGCTCTGGATCGATCGCCCTACCTGTCCGTTGACTCGCCGCCGCCGACGCTCTGGGGCCCCGAGGGCGCCGGGTACGGTTCCTGCCCGGCGCCCGGCGCGTAGGCGTCCGGGTCATAGCCGCCGACGGCGGCGCTGCCCGGAGGGGGCGAGTCGCTTTCGCCGCTGCCGTTGCCACCGCCGTCGAGGCTGCTGTCGTCACGGGGGCTCGATCGCGCGTAGCGCCCGTAGAACGGGGCCCAGCTGATCTGCTGCTCGGGCTCTTCGAATTCCTCGCAGGGGACTCCCGCGCCTTCGTAGAGCGAGTGCCAGATCTCGGCCGGGAAGGTGCCGCCGAAGACCGTCGTCCCGTGCACGCTCGACATCGAGATGTCGTTGGACTCCGGATAGCCGACCCAGACCACCGTCGCCAGGTTCGGCTGGTAGCCGGCGAACCAGGCATCGGTGTATTCGTCGGTGGTCCCGGTCTTGCCGGCCTGCCCGGCGCAGCCGGTGTAGGCGGCGGTGCCGGTCCCTTCGGTGATGTTGTCGTGCAGCAGCCGGGTCACCTCCCAGGCCGCCGCCGGCGAGATCGCCTGCTGGGGCTCTGAGGCATCCGGGTGCTCGACGCGGCCATTGGGGAAGACGACCTTGGTCACCGCGACCGGGTCGCGCCGAGTCCCGCCGGCGGCGAGGGTGGCGTACGCGCTCGACATCTCCAGCGGCGAGACGCCGATGCGGAGACCGCCGATGCCCTCGGCCGGAATCCCGTCCAGCGGCGAGGTGATCCCCATCTGGTGCGCGGTCGCCGCCACCGCCGCCGGGCCAACGTCGAGGTCGAGCTGAGCGAAGACGGTGTTGTCGGAGGCGACCGTCGCCTGCTGCAGGTTGACCGTCCCCAAATAGCCTTCGTCAGCGGTGTGGACGGTCCAGTGGCCCCACTGCGGCAGGTAGAGGTCGAGCGGTTTCGAGGTGTAGTAGGTCGAGTAGGGGTCGATGCCCTGGCGGATCGCCGTCGTCAGGACGAAGGTCTTGAAGGTCGAGCCAGGCTGCCGGTGTCCCTGGGCGGCGAGGTTGAACTTGCTGTCTTCGTAGTAGGAGCTCGAGACCATCGCCCGGATGTGGCCGTTGCGGGGGTCGATCGAGACAAGTGCCGAGGAGGGGTCGGTCGAGTACGGCAGCGCCGAGCGCATCGCTTCCAGCCCCACGTCCTGCAGCTCGGGCTCGATCGTCGTGTGGACCTCGAGCCCGCCGCGGCGCACCTTGTTCGCCCCGTACTTCTCGATCAGCTGGTTTTCGACGTAGTCGAAGAAGTAGGGCTCGCGGTGCTCGAAGTAGCTCTCGTCAAGGTTGACGCGGAGGCCACTCGCCTTCGTCGTCTGGGCCCGCTCCTCGCTGATGTAACCGAGCTTCGCCATCTGCGAGAGCACCTGGTCGCGGCGCGCCTTCGCCGCCTTCGGGTTCAGCAGCGGGTTGTATTCGGAGGGCGCCTGCGGCAACCCAGCCAGCAGCGCCGCTTCGGGCAGCTTCAGCTTCCAGACCGGCTTCGAGAAGAAGATCTTGGCGGCGGCACCGACCCCGACCGCGGTCGTTCCTTCGACCGTTCCGTAGGAGGCGACGTTGAGGTAGGAGCCGAGGATTTCCTTGCGGCTGTGGCGTTCGGCGTACTCGCCGGCGAGCTCGGCCTCTTCGATCTTGCGCTCGATCGTTCGCTTCGGGTTGCGGATGCAGAGGTTGCGGACCAGTTGCTGGGTGATCGTCGAGCCGCCCTCGACCGCTTCACCCGCTTCCAGGTTCTTGACGACCGCTCGGGCGATCCCCTCGTAGTCGAGGGCGTCGTGCTGGTAGAACCGCTCGTCCTCGATTGCCACCGTCGCCAACTGCACGGTCTTCGGGACCCGGTCGATCGCGACCAGCGAGCGCACCTGCGGAGAGGCGACGGTGCCGAGCTTGGAGCCGTCGGCGGCATAGACGACGGTGTTGCCGCCGCGGTCGATCGGCTGGCAGGCGCGCAGCGAGGGGGCGTCGGCGGCGACGTCGAGGACCCAGGAGGCGACGGCGATGACCGCGATCGCGAGCAGGGCGAAGATGCCGCCGAAGACGAACAGGAGCTTGGCGCCGATTCCCCCCTGGCGGCGCCGGCCTCGCCGAGTGCGCTGGGTCATCTCGTCAGAGGGTACTTAGGGCCGGGAGCCGTCAGGCGATGGTGTCTTCGGTCGAGTGGTTGTGGACGACCCCTTCGGTCAGGAGCTGGTTGGGGATCACCACGGAGCTGCCGTCGCCGGGGTCGAGGTAGGTGTAGGAGAGGGTGATGTCGGTGACCCGCCCCTCGCATTCGTCGAAGGTGAGGCGGTCGCCGATTCGGATCGGCTGCGAGACCGCGATCTGGATGCCGGCGATGACGTTGGCGAGGGTGCGCTGGGCGGCGAAGCCGACGACCGCGACGACGAGGGCGGTCGAGGCGAGGACGCCGGTGGCCAGCTCCTTCAGCTCGGTGAACTGACTCAGCGCCAGCATCGCGACGACGAGGAAGACGGCAAGGAAGGCGAGGCGGCGGAGGATGCGGAGCCGAGTTCGAGTCGTGCGGGAGACCTGTGAGACTGCGGGCGACATGGAGAGCAACCTAGCCACCCCGCCTGTCGCTGCGCCGGCGCCGCCGGCGTTCCCGCCCTCCAACTGGGGACCCTCGGGAGCGCTCATCGGTGCGGTCGGGGCGATCGTCGCCGGGCTCCTGCTCGGGCTGCCGGCCCTGTTCTTCACCGAGGGCGAAGGCGACCTGACCACGGCGGGCAACGTCGTCGCCCAGCTCGGCCTCGTCCTCGGGTTGGTCCTGGTGCCGCTGTACGTCGCCCGCTCCCACGGCGCCACCTCGCTCGGCGAGGCGCTGCGGCGGCTCGGGTTGCGGCGGTTCGAGCCCTCGGCGTTCCTCTGGATGGTCGTCGCCGTGATCGTCTACCTGGTCTTCGCCGCGCTCTACTCGATCTTCATCCTCGAACCCGAACAAGAGGACATCGCCGAGGGATTCGGGCCGGTCCCGGTGCAGATCCTGCTGATCGCGATCGCCGCCCCCTTCGCCGAGGAGCTCTGCTTCCGCGGCATGCTCTTCGGCGGCTTGCGCGAGCGCCTGCCGACGGTCCCGGCGGCGCTGATCGCCGGCGCCGTCTTCGGCATCCTCCACGCCTTCACCGGGATCAGCGCGGTGCCGCCGCTGATCGCCTTCGGGTTCATCTTCTGCCTGCTCTACGAAAAAACCGGGTCGATCGTGCCGGGGATGTTGCTGCACGCGCTGAACAACTCTGTCGCCCTGCTCGCTCAGTAGGATTTCGCTCCGTGAATCGCCGCCTCTCGTTCCTGCTTGCCGTCCTCTGCGCGCTGCTGCTGCCCGCCACCGCCGTGGCCGCGCCGAAGCCGAAGCCGGTCCCGAAGCCGCCCGCGGCGGCGGAGGCGAGGGTGAAGATCGAGGTAGGCCACCTCAAGAACGGTCGCGCCGAGATCATGTCGACGGTCCCCGTCACCGGAACGCTGTCGCCCTTCGTCGCCGGTGAGAAGGTCCAGGTCACCTTCTACAAAGACGGGCACGAGCTCTTCAGCCGCAACCTTTCGGTGCGCAAGGCGGGCGCCAAGGGGCGCTTCCGGACCAACATCCAGGTCCGCGAGAACGCCAAGTACGCGGTCGCGGCCAAGCATGTCGCGACGCCGCAACTCGGCGGCGACAGCACCGTCCGCAAGAGCTGGAAGGTGAGCTTCCCCTCGCTGCATCAGGGCCAGTGCGGCGACGTCGTCGTCGGCTTCAAGAAGGCGATGCGGAAGATGGGCTACATCGCCAACAGCGGCAGCTGCTTCGGCGGCAAGACCGCCCGCGGAGTCCTCGCCTACCGCAAAGTCAACGACATGAGCCGCAGCATGCGCGCCGGCGCCGGCCTCGTCAAGAAAGCCTTCTCCGGCAAGGGCGGATACGAGGTTCGCCATCCGGGGGCCGGCGAGCACGTCGAGGCGCCCCTCTCCAAGCAGGTCCTGGTCTTCGCCAAGGGCGACAAGCCGTTCGCGATCTACCCGATCTCCTCCGGCAAGTCCTCGACCCCGACGGTCACCGGCCACTTCGAGTTCATCCGCCAGGAACCGGGCTACAACTCGCACGGCATGTACTACTCCTTCTACTTCTACGGCGGCTACGCGGTCCACGGCTACGAATCGGTGCCGGACTACCCCGCCAGCCACGGCTGTCTGCGCACCTTCATCGCCGACCAGCCCGAGATTTACGAGCGCATCTTCTTCGGCGAGGACATCTTCATCTGGTAGCTCGGCGGTCTCGCCCGGAGTAAGTTGCCGGGCGTGAAGGTCTTCGTTGCAGGTGCCAGTGGCGTGCTTGGGCGGCCAACGGTGCGGCGGCTTGTCGCCGCTGGGCATGACGTCGTCGGGATGACGCGGCGGGAGGAGAGGGCCGCGGAGATTCGGGGGGACGGGGCCGAGGCTGTGGTTTGCGATGTCTTCGATGCCGAGGGGCTGCGGGAGGCGGTAGTGGCGGCGCGGCCGGAGGTGGTGGTGCACCTGTTGACGTCGCTGCCGCAGCGCTACTCGCTGAAAGAGGACTACCTGGCGCCGACGAACGAGGTCCGGCGGGTGGGGACGCGGAACTTGATCGCCGCGGCGCGGGCGGCCGAGGCTCGGCGGCTAGTGGCGGAGAGCATTGCTTTCGCCTATGAGCCGGAGGGCGGTTGGGTGAAGGACGAGGAGGCGCCGCTGCAGAGGAACGCGCCGGAACCGTTTGGCGGCGCGGTTGCCGCCGTCACTGAGATGGAGCAGGAGGTGGGGGAGGCGGAGGGCCTCGAGGGGCTGGTCCTGCGCTTCGGTTGGCTCTACGGGCCGGGCACCTACTACGGGCGCGGTGGCAAACAGGCCGAGGAAGTGCAGAAGCGGCGGTTCCCGATCGTCGGCAAGGGCAACGGTGTCTTCTCCTTGATCCACAGCGAGGACGCGGCCGCGGCGACGGTTGCCGCGGTCGAGCGCGGCGCTCCCGGCATCTACAACGTCGCCGACGACGAGCCGGCGCCGCTGCGCGAGTGGTTGCCGGTCTACGCGGAAGCGCTGGGGGCAAAACCGCCGCGCCGCCTTCCCGTCTGGTTGGTGCGTCTCGCCGCCGGCGAGATGATCGCCGGGTCGTTGACGCAGATGCGCGGGGCCGATAACTCGAAGGCGAAACGGGAGCTCGGGTGGCAGCCGGAGCACGCGAGCTGGCGCCAGGGGTTCGCTGCTTCGCTCCGCGCGTAGGATGGCCGCCGTGCCCGACCTGGATGCCGCCAAGCAGACGTTGCTCGCCGAGCTGCGCGAGCACTCGCTGATCCTCGGCGAAGTGACGCTGGCGAGCGGCGCGGTGGCCCAGTACTACGTCGATGCTCGTCGCACCCTGATGCGGCCGCAAGGGTTCCGGGCGGCTGGCGAGTTGATCGCCGCCATGGCGCACGAGCTTGGCGCGAAGGCCGTCGGCGGCCCCGCCACCGCCGCGATTCCGCCCGCCTGCGCCGCGATAGCGGTGCCCGGCGGCGAGGACCTGGTCGCCTTCTTCGTCCGCGGCCAGCGCAAGGAGCACGGGCTGCAGCGCTGGGTCGAGGGTCCGGTTTCCCCGGGCGTCCGCTGCCTCGTCGTCGAGGACACGGTCACCACCGGCGGCTCGACCGCGACCGCGATCGAGCGGGTGCGCGAGGAGGGGCTCGAGGTCGCCGGCGTGGTCGCGGTGGTCGATCGCCTCGCCGGCGGGGCCGAGAAGATCGAAGTAGCCGCAGATGCTCCCTACCGGGCGCTGCTGACGATCGACGAGATTTACCCGGAGCGCCCCGACCGCGGCTGATGGAGCCCGACGCGGTCGAGATCAGGGTCGTCGCCTGCCTGGTCGAGAAGCAGCGGACGACGCCGGATGCCTACCCGCTCTCGCTGAACGCGCTGCGCCTCGCCTGCAACCAGTCGACCAACCGCGACCCGGTGGTGGAGTACGACGAGGCGACGGTCAGCGACGCCCTGCGCCGTCTCGCCCAGCGCGGCTGGACCCGGCTCGCCAGCGGCGCCGGTAGCCGCGCCCGCAAGTACCGCCACCTCCTACCGGAGGCGCTCAGCGTCGCCGACGACGAGCTGGCCCTGCTGGCGGTGCTGATGCTGCGCGGCCCGCAGACGCCCGGCGAGCTGAAGCAGCGCAGCGAGCGCCTGCACCCGTTCGCCGACCTCGGGGCGGTTCAGGAGACCCTCGAGCGCCTGATCGAGCGCGAGTTCGTCGTCCGTCAGCAGCGGCGACCGGGTCAGAAGGAGGAGCGCTACGAGCAGGTGTTGGCTAGCCCCGGCGAGGAGGCGGTGGTGCCAACGGAGCCCGCGCAGCCGGCGGGCCGGTCGGACGATGCCTCGGTGGAGCCCGCCGTACCGGTTGAGGACGAGCGGCTTGACCGGCTTGAGCGCGAGTTGGCGGAGTTGCGGGCGCAGGTGGCGAGCCTGCGCCAGGCGCTCGGTGAGAATTAGCGCCGCAGGTTGAGGGTCGCGGTCCGGCGACCGCCAGGGATCGCGACGACGACATGCGTCTTCAGAGCGCCGCGGTCGCGCAGCAGAGCACGGCCGCCGGCACTGAGGGGGACGCGGTAAATCTGGGAAGCGCCGCCCAGGAGGCGGAAGGCGCTGCGCCCGATCAGCCTGCTGACCGGGCGGGTGCGCGGGCCGCGTCCGCGGTAATGAGCGACTGGGACGCGGAAGCGGGAGCGGAGGAGGATCTGGAGCGGGCATTCGTCGCCGCCGGGCCAGAGGCAGGTGACGCGGACCCGGACTTTGTTGCCTTCCGCTTTCAGCGATGAGAGTCGCAGCGCGACGGGGATCGTCGCTGCCTTGCAGCCGAGCAGGCGGTCTTCGCCGGGGTCGAAGTCGAGGGCGTAGGCGCAGACCCGCTGTCGTCCCGACTTGATCGTCGGCAGGGTGAGGTCGAAGCCGTGGTTGCGGCCGGCTTCCGGGAACTCGCGGGCGACGTCGCGGCGGCTGAGGTTGGCGACCAGGCCGAGGTCATAGGTGAGGGCGCCGGCGGTGCCTTCCTTGCCGCCGACCGAGAGGCGGATCGCCAGCGGCTCGGTCAGCGCGTTCGGGTCGAAGGCCCAGCCGCGGACCCGGAGCTGGCCGGGAGCGGGAGAGCCGGCGAGGTCGAGGAAGCCGACCGGGTTGTCGCCGGCGACGAGGGTGGCGGAACCGACGGTCGCGGCGTCGACGTAGTTGTTGTCGATGTTGATCGTCACCCCGCCGTAGCTCTCGTTGTGGCCGCCGCGGTATTGGTGGATGCGCTGGTGCGGGGTCCAGGCGCTTGCGGGGAGGGCCGGGTCGGCGGTGTTCTGCTGGCCGTTCCAGTTGGCGACCCAGATGTCGTCGGGCAGTTCGTAACCGCTGCCGAGCTGGCCGGCGAGGTCCTCGATCCCCGAGGCGCTGCTGCTGTAGACGCCGGAGACGTAGCCAAGGGCGTGCAGCTTGTTGGTCCAGGCCTCGAGGAAGGCGAGGGTGGCAGTGGTGGCGCTCGAGGTCTGGGAGTAGGACTCCATGTCGAAGTAGATCGGGCTGCCGGGTCCCATCGCCACCGCGCCGGCTTCTTCGACCGCGTCGACGGCGGCCGCGATGCCCTGGGCCGTCGCCTGGCTAGAGGTCAGCTTGGCGCAGCTCGAGCAGGCACTGGTGGGGGCCTGCAGGCCGACATAGGTGGGGATCAGGTGCCAGCCGGCTTCGGTCTGCGCCGTCACCCAGCTGGCGGTCAGGTTCGGCTGCGAGCAGGCCCGGTTGACGCCGCCGATGTAGACGCCGACGGCGCGGTAAGGGGAGCTGGCCCAGGCGGCCATCGAGCGTGAGGAGGGCGCGGCGCAGGCGTCGAAGCCGAGTCCGGTGAAGACGGCACCGCCGGCGGAGGCGGCGCGGGCGCGAGGCGCGGTCGAGAGGACCGGTGTCTTCGTCGCCGCCCGAGGTTCGACCAGGATCGCCCGGCGGCGTCCCATCGCCTCGGCGGGACAGCGCTGCTGCGAAGAGGGGGTGCCGAGGTAAACCGCGCGGCGATCAAGCCGGACGCAGAGGCGGGGGTGCTGGGCAAGTCGGACGACCCGCCACCCCTGCGGCACCTCTACTGCCCGCCCGTCGAAGTGGACCGTCTTCGCCGCGGCGTCGGCCGTCGCGGTTCCAGCCAGCGTTGCCAGCAGCAGCGCCAGGAGCAGAAGCGGACGCGAGGAGGGGCGCATCGAGATCAAGGGCTGCACTCTCGGTACAACCGGTCTCCCAGGTCAAAAGTTGCACGGCCCCGGGAGAAAGCCTGCAGAGGATGCCCCGAGCTGGATTCGAACCAGCGGCCTATCCCTTAGGAGGGGATCGCTCTATCCATCTGAGCTATCGGGGCCTGGCCGAATTCTCGCTTAGTTGACGAACGCTTGTCGAAGTTGGCTCAAACTGCGCACCACGTGTGCGGATTGGCCCGGCAGGATCACTTGCATGAGAGCAGCCACGGCAGTCGACATGTCCGGCGCACGGGATAATGTGCTGCACATGTCCAAGATGATCCAGATCAGGAATGTCCCAGACGACCTGCACCGGCAGTTGAAGATCCGTGCGGCAGCGGCGGGGATGACCATGTCCGACTACATCAAGCGGGAGCTCGACCTGCGGACGCGCAAATCGACGATCGCGGAGATCATTGCGCGGAGGGAAGCTAGTGGGAGGAAGTCAACCGCTACCACCCAGCAGATCGTCGACATCATTCGCGAAGCGCGAGGGGACTGAATGGCGGTTGTCGACGCTTCGGTGGTGGTCGGGTTTCTCAGCGGTGAGCGATCGCTCCTCGACGAGCGGTTCCAGGCCGAAGAACACACGCTCTGGGCGCCCCATCTGATCGACGCCGAGGTGGGTCACGCCTTGCGCCGCCAAGTGCATCTGGGGCAGATCGACGCCGAGACTGCGGGGGAGGCGATCTGGGAAATCAACGACCTGCCGTTGCGTCGCGTCGAGCACGAAAACCTCCTCCAGGTCGCTTGGGACCTGCGCGACAACTTCAGCTACTACGACGCGCTCTATGTCGCCCTGGCGTTGATGCTCGGCGAAACCCTACTCACCCTCGACGCTCGCCTGACCCGCTCGGGCATCGACCTCCCGATCGAAGTGCTCGGCTAGGCGTAGAGCGTCTCGGAGGCGAGCTCGTCGGCGCGGCGGCTCCAGAGCTTCACTTCCATGAAGACCTCGTCGCCGTAGCCCTCGAGGGCATCGAGGGCGATCAGGGTGAAGCGGTCGTGGGAGATCAGCTCCTGATCGACGGTCTCGCCGTCGAGGGCCGCGGTGGCGGCGACGGCGCCGCGGACCAGTGGCCGCCCCCAGACGAGGGTCACCGCCCCGGCCCTTCCGTTCTCGCCGCGCCAGCGGCCGATCACGTCGTCGTTCAAGTCGATGCGCCAGTCGGGGTTGTCCTCGGCGAGGATGTCGGTGAAGTCGGCCTTGGCTTCGAAGGCGGTCGGCTCGCCCTCGGGCGGCTGCACGTAGGAGACGTGGCCGAACAGCTCCAGGCGCCCCTCCTCGCTCTCGGTCTTCACCGAGCCGGGCACCCAGACCCGCCCGCCCCAGGCGCGCTCCGGGAACCAGTCGACCTCTGCCGGCAGCGCCACCCCCGCCGGTAGGTCGCCAACTGCGTCGACCGCCTTCGCGAACTCCTCTCGCAGTCGCTCGGCGAAGCGCCCGTGGGGGATGCCCTCTTGGGTGGTGTCGGCGATGAAGCGCGGGATCGGTCGTTCGGTCGGCCGCATCAGAGGCACTCCCGCAGGTCGGCGGCCGCCCGCTCTGGCGGGTAGACGTTGATGTCGACGCCGGTGCCGAGCTCGAAGCCGGCCTTGATCGTCAGCCTCGGAGCAATGTCGACGTGCCAGTGGAACTGCTCGGCGCCGCGGGGGGCGGTGCGGACCCAGAGGTTGAGCTCGGGCGAGCCATCGAAGAGCGTCTGCAGCGCGCGCAGGGCGGTGCGGATCATCGCCGCCCCGCCCTCGTCCTCCTCGAAGCGCGCGGTCTCGCGGCGCGGGATCACCCGCAGCTCGAACGGCGAGCGCGAGGCCCAGGGGCAGACGAGCGCCGCCTCGTCGTCGATCGCCACCAGCCGCTCCCGCCGGCGCACCTCCTCGACGAGGACGTCGCTGAGGAGGCCGCCACCGGCGGTGCGTTCGCCGTAGGCGCCGACCCGCTCGCGCTCGCGGGCGACGGCGGCGGGGACGAAGGGCAGCGCGTAGAGCTGGGCGTGGGTGTGCTCGAGCGAGGCACCGGCGCCGCCGCCCTCGTTGACGATCAGCTGTAGGTAGGAGGCGTCGGCGTGGGCGCGCATCCGCTCGCGCCAGGTCGCGATCGCGGCCGCGAACTGCTCGTCGGAGAGCTCGGCCATCGCGGTCAGGTGCTCGGGCGAGTTGATCAGCACCTCATGGGCGCCCTCGGCCGGTCGCGCAGAGAAAAGATCGGGTTCGCCGGCCCGTTTGCTCGCCAGCAGCGGATCGCCGGCGCTGGCGAAGGCCCCGGCGTCGGCGCCAGGACTCTCCGAAGTCGAGTTAGTGGCCCCCTGGTTCACTAAATCGCCTTGCCCTCCGCCCAGCGCGGGATAGAGGTTGGGGACGACGCGGGTGGTCCAGCCGGGGGTGTCGGCTCCGCCTCCACCCCCTCGCGTCGCGTAGAGCTCGGGCGGGGTGCGGTCCTCGCGGCCCTCGCAGAACGGGCAGTTGTCCGGACCCTTCGGCTCGCTCGCGCGCGGCGAGAAGCTGTCGGGGCGGGCGGCCCGACCCGGGGCGAGGATCGTCCTCAGCCCGGTCAGCTGGTCGATGCGTACCTCCGGTGAGCTCAGGAGCGCGAGGGGGGAAGGTCGTCTGGATCGGGCTCGTCGACGGCCGGCGGCTCCGGTGGGGCGGGCGGGCGAGGCCGGCGCTCGCCCCCTTCGGCCCGGTTGGCCGCGCCTTTGCCGACGAACGGCTCGAGCACGTCCATCGGCAGCGGGAAGACGACGGTGGTGTTCTGGTTGGTGCCGATTTCCAGCAGCGTCTGCAGGTAGCGCAGCTGCAGCGAGGCGGGGTTGGTGCTGATGATGTCGGCGGCGTCGGTGAGCTTCTGCGCGGCCTGGAACTCACCCTCGGAGTTGATGATCTTCGCCCGCCGCTCGCGCTCGGCCTCGGCCTGGCGCGCCATCGCCCGCTGCATCTGCTCGGGGATCTCGACGTCCTTGATCTCGACCGCGGTGACCTTGACGCCCCAGGGCTCGGTCGACTCGTCGATGATCTTCTGCAGCTCTTCGTTGAGGCGCTCGCGATCGGCCAGCAGCTGGTCCAGCTCGGCCTTGCCGAGCACCGAGCGCAGGGCCGTCTGTGAGATCTGCGAGGTGGCGATCAGGTAGTTCTCGATATCGACCACCGCCCGGTTGGAGTCGACGACGCGGAAGTAGGCGACGGCGTTGACGCGGCAGGGAACGTTGTCGCGGGTGATCACCTCCTGCGGCGGGACGTTGAGGGTGACCGTCCGCAGGTCGACCTTGACCATCCGGTCGACGAGCGGGATCAGCAGGATCAGGCCCGGTCCCTTCTGGGCGATCAGGCGGCCGAGCCGGAAGATCACCCCGCGCTCGTACTCGCGCAGGATTCGCACTGAGGAGCCGAGGGCGATCAGGCCGAAGAAGATGAGGACGACGAGAATTCCTGCCACTGCCTCCATCAACCGGCTCCTTCGCTCGTGTGGACCGCCTGCGGCGCCGGGCTCACCACCAGGGTCAGCCCGTCGACCGCTTCGACCGTGACTCTATCCCCCGCGCGGACCGGGCTCGCACCCTCGGCCAGGCGGGCGCTCCAGATCGTCCCCTCGAGCCAGACGCGGCCGGTCGGATCGATCGAGCTCCGCGCCTCGGCGCCGGCACCGACCAGCTCCTCGGCTCCGGTGCGAGGCGGCTGGTTGCGGTGGGCCGCCCAGACCTTGCGGGTGACGAAGTAGAAGGTGACTCCGGAGAGGATGCCGAGGGCGATCAGCGCCCCGCCCGCGTAGTCGGCGACGTCGCTGTCGGAGCCGAAGGCGACGATGCCGGCGACGGTCAGCCCCGCTACCCCGAGCACCGCGAGGACGCCACCGGTGGGGAGCAGGAGCTCGGCCAGCAGCAGGCCGATCCCCACTACCGCGATGAGGACGAAGGCTTCCATCGCAATCGATTATCCGCCTTGGAGGGCGTAGGTGCGCATGTCGGCTTCGAGATCGCCTTCGTTGGCGTACTGCCCTTTGTGGACGTAGACGAGCTCGCCGGAGCGGTCGTAGAAGGCGGTGTTGGGAAAGCCGTACCCCTCGACCGAGTCGTAGATGTCTTTGTCGGGATCGCTGTAGCTGGGGTAGGGCAGCGGCGCCTCGCGGAGGAAGGTTTCAGCGGCGTCGCTCGAGTCTTCGGAGTTGACGCCGAGGAAGGCGACCCTCTTTCCGTAGCGAGACGAGAGCTTCTGCAGGGTCGGGAACTCGGCGCGACAGGGGACGCACCACGAGGCCCAGAGGTTGACCACGATCGGGTAACCGCGCAGCTCGGCGATCTGCTTTTCGTAGGCCGAGGTACCGCCGCCGAGCAGCTCGTCCCCCTGCTTGTAGAGGGCAGCGAGCGGCGCCGGCGCGTCGGCGAGAGCCTTGGTGTAGTTCGGGTGCGAGCCGCCGTAATCGCCGCCCTCGGAGGCCCCGCAGCCGCTCGCGAAGAGGATCGCCAGTGCCAGGAGGGCAAGCACCGGTACTGGTCTTGGTCGCGTATTCATCCGCCGCATGGGTACAATACGTACGTTCGATTCGCGGCTCGCGGATCGCACTTGAGTTCTCGGGGGAGACGCCAGTCGAGCCCCCGCAGCCTCGTTCACTTGTCCCAGCCGCATTCCCTTGGCGGTGGGACGGAAGCCCGGAAAGCCTTCTATGGCCAAGACCAGCGACGTTGCCGCGCAGGCGGCAGTTCCCTCAGGCGCCGACATCGAGCGTGCGGCGGCATTCGCGCGCGAGCCCTTCCTGCTCGACGGCGAGGGGCCCGAGGCGCTGGCGCCCGGAACGGCGCGGCGGCGGGCTCTGGACGGGGCGCTAAAGGAGCTGGACGAAGGAGCCGAGCACCCCTCGATCCAGTGGCGGCGAGACTTCTCGCTGCTGCTGGGGCTGGAGCGCTTCCTCGCCGACGAACCGCCGAAGCTGCTCGACGGCGCCGAACTGAACCCGCACCAGGTCGACGCCCTCTCCGGCACCCTCGCCGAGCTGATGGGCCAGCAGCAGACCGCCCCGGCTGAAGAGCCGGTCGAGAACGGCAATGGCAACGGCGCCGCCAAGATCGCCGAGCCCGAGGCCGAGCTGGACGACGGGGACGATGTCGAGGAGGACGAGGAGGACGAGGAGCTCGCCGCCGACGAGGAGCCCCAGGACTGGGAGGAACAGCCCGCCGACGAGGACGAGGAGGTCGTCGAGGAGGCGCCCGAGGACCCCGGAGCCGAGCGGCGCTTCTGGTTCGAGCACGCGACCGGCGCCGGCAAGACCGTCGCCGCGGTCGGCTTCGTCGAGGCGACCCGCACCGGCGGCGTTCTGATCCTCACCCACCGCCGCAACCTCGTCGACCAGTTCATTGGCGAGATCTCCGACCGCGGCTACAAGGAGCGGCTGCGCCCGCCGCTGCTCGACGGCCGTGACGACCCCGAAGGGCCGGTCACGGTCGAGACCTACCAGTGGTTCGTCCGCAACCACAAGAAGATCTCCGACGCCTACTCGATCGTCATCTGCGACGAGGCGCACACCGCCCTCGGTGAGAAAACCAGCGCTTGCATCCGCGACATGCCGGGACCGGTCTACATCGGCATGACCGCGACCGGGGCGCTGATCGCCCGCCACGTCGCCGACCTCTTCCCGACCCAGACCTCGCGCTTCGATCTCGCCCAGGCGGCTCGGCGCGGCGTCATCGCTCCGCTGCGCTGCCTGCGGATCCCGCCCGGCCCGGGGGTGCGGACGATCGCCAAGGTGCCGCTGCGAAAAGGCGAGGTCGACCAGGACTTCGACCAGGAGGAGCTGGCGGCGCTGCTCGACCAGGAGCCCTTCAACGTCGCCATCGCCGACCTCTACCGCTCGCGCTTCCGCAAAGTCCCCGGCGTCGTCTACACCGCCGGCGTCCAGCACGCGAAGAACGTCGCCAAAGCCTTCCGCGACGCCGGCATCAACGCCCAGGCGGTCTCCGGGGAAACGCCGAAGCGCGAGCTGGCGGAGATCCTCGCCGGCTTCGAGCGCGGCACCGTCGACGTCCTCTGCAACGCGATGCTGCTGGCCGAGGGCTGGAACAGCCCGCGGGCGACGATCTGCATGCATCTGGCCCCGACCGCCTCGCGGCGGATCTACCAGCAGCGGGTCGGCCGCGTCACCCGCCGGGCGCAGGGCAAGGAGGCGGGGATCGTCCTCGACTTCGTCCACCCGGCGACGACCCACGACGAGACGATCGTCACCCTCCACAGCCTGCTCGACCGCGACGTCTACCGCGGCGGCGCCATCGTCGTCGGGCCGGTGCGGCGCGGACGCGGGCGCAAGGTCCGGGTCGAGCGGCGGATCGTCCCCGTCTCCGACGTCGAGGAGAAGCGGATGGAGGTGCTGGAACGGGAGATCTGGCGGATCGCGGTCGAGAACCTTGACTACCCCGAGCAGCATGCCTGGGCGGCGCTGGCGGGGGCCCGGGTCAACACCCAAGGCTGGCGCCGGGCGCGAGCGATGCTGCAGAACGACCGCACCAAGGAGCTGCGCCGCCGCTTCCTGCTCACCTGCGTGCAGCGCAACCGCAACTCGCAGCTGCGGCTGAAAGCGCTGAGCGAGATCGCCGACCTCGGCGACCCCGAGGCCTTCGACGACGCGATCGACATCGTCGGCACCTGGAGCCGCGAGGACAAAAGGGCCGGGACGAAGACGCTGCTGCAGGCGCTGGTCGACAAGCGGATCGGCCGTCGCGACCAGGCGCAGGCGTGGGTCTGGCGGCTCGCCTCCTACACCCGCGAACTGCACGAGGAGTACGCGGTGCAGCGCTGGCCGGAGACCAAGCGCTTGCTGGGCCTGCTGGTCAACTCTTCCGGGCGGGCGCATGGGCGCAACGCGCGGCGGCTGGTGCACGCGGCGCGCAAACAGGACCGCCGCCTCGCGGTGGCGTTGCTGGCGGCGGCGGTGTCCCACACGCCCGAGGGCGAGGAGGTGCTGCGCGGGGCGCGGATGCGGATGGCGCGGAAACCTTCGGCTGTCGCCCGTGAGCTGCTGAAAAACTTCCCCAAAGGCGGCAAGCGGCGACGTAAGCGCAAACGGAACAAACAGGGCCAGGACGGCAATGGTTCCGCGCCGGAGGGGTCGCAGAACGGTAAGCGGCGGGGGCGCTCGCGGAAGGCGGCTGAGTCAGAAGCGGGTGAGGTGGACCTCGCCGGCGCCGATGGTAATTCTGTCGCCGCTGGGGGTGACGACGACGAGGTATCCCCGGTCGTCGATGCCGTCGGCGACTCCTGAGCCGTTCTCCCAGGCTACTTCTCTTCCTTGCAGTGCGTCGCGGTTTCGCCACTCGGCTAAGACTGCGGACGGTTCTGCGTTTACCCAGTGCTCCAAGCGGTTGTTGAGGGGACCCAGGAGGGGGGGTCTCCCGGACAACAGCGGGGAGGGTCCGGGAGACCCCCCCTCCTGGGTCCCTTGACCGGTGGTGAAGAGCGAGGTTGCTCGGTCGCGGATGTCGCTCGGGAATTCGTCTTTCTCGATGTAGAGGTTCAGGCCGACTCCGATTACTGCCCAGCCGTCTTGAGGTCTTGCCTCGATTAGTACCCCCGCAAGCTTCTTGCCCTCCACGTGGATGTCGTTCGGCCACTTCACCTTGCACTCGAGGGCGGGGTTGAGTTGTTCGGCTGCCTCGCAGACGGCTAGGGGGACGGCTAGGGGGAGCGTGGTGTGGTGGGGCTCTAGGGGGCGGACGATGGTGGAGTAGAGGAGGGCTTTGTTTGGGGGGGTGGTCCAGGTTCGGCCTTGGCGGCCTCGGCCGGCAGTCTGCTCGGAGGCGGTTACTACGGTGCCGTTTGGGGCTCCGGCGGCGGCTAGCTCGCGGGCTCGCGTGTTGGTCGAGTCCGTGGAGCGGTAGTGCCTATGCGGATTGCCGAACGTCATCCAGCAGCGCCTCGAGGAGGCCGTCGATGTCGTGGCGGTCGGCCTCTATGTCGACGGTGAGGCCGGCGGCGCGGGCGGTGTCGCTGGTGATCGGGCCGATCGAGACGATGCGGGCAGACGCGGGGAAGCGGTTGCCGAGGGCCTCGGTCAGGTTGGTCACGGTCGAGGAGGAGGTGAAGGTGATGTAGTCGGCGCTCTGGGCAGCCTCGATCTCGTCGTCTCCCGGCTGCTCGCGGACGGTCTCGTAGAGGGCGACGACGTCGACCTCGGCGCCGCGCTCGCGCAATGCGTCGGGGAGGACGTCGCGGGCCTCGGCGGCGCGGGCGACGAGGACGCGGGCGCCGGCGACCTCGTGGTCCTCCAGCGCTTCGATCAGGCCCTCGGCGACGAAGCGCTCGGGGACGACGTCGGCGAGCACGCCTCGCTCGGCCAGCGCCCGCGCCGTGCCAGGTCCGATCGCCGCGACGGTGACGCCGGCCAGCGCCCGCGCGTCGACGCCGGCTTTCTCCATCGCCTCGAAGAGGAGGCGGACGCCGTTGGGGCTGGTGAGGCAGACGAGCTCGTAGACGCCGAGTGCGCCGGCGATCTTCTGCACCTCTTCGCTCTCGATCCGCGGCTCGATCCTGATCGCCGGCAGTTCGACGACATCGGCGCCGAGCCCGCGCAGGGTCGCCGCCAGGCCACTGGCCTGGGCGCGGGCGCGGGTGACGACGACGCGGCGACCGTGCAGCGGCCGGCGCTCGAGCCATTCCAGCTCCTCGCGCCGCTGGGCTACCTCGCCGACGACGATCAGCGCTGGCGCCTTGATCTGCTCGCGGGCGACGGTGTCGGCGATAGCGCCAAGGGTCGCGGTCACGGTCCGTTGTCCCGGCCAGGTTCCGCGTTCGATCGCAGCGGCGGGCTCCTGCGGGTCGCGGCCAGCGTCGATCAACGCCGCCGCGTTCTCGCCCAGCCGTTTGACTCCCATGTAGAAGACGAGGGTGCCGGGGAAGCGGGCCAGCGCCTCCCAGTCGAGTGCGCTCTCCACCTTCTCGGGGTCCTCGTGGCCGGTGACGAAGGCGACCGCGGAGGCGTCGTCTCGGTGGGTGACGGGAATGCCGGCGTAGGCGGTGGCGGCGACGCCGGCGGTTACGCCGGGGACGACCTCAAACTCGACCCCCGCCTCGCGCAGCGCTTCTCCCTCCTCGCCGCCGCGGCCGAAGACGAACGGGTCGCCACCCTTGAGACGGACGACGCTCTTGCCCTCGCGCGCGGCGTCGATCAGCCGCTCGCCGATCTCCTCCTGCGGCACCGAGGGAACCCCCGGCTGCTTGCCGACGTAGACGAGTTCCGCCTCGGAGCGGGCGCCGTCGAGGGCACCCGGTGGGATCAGGCGGTCGTAGAAGACCGAGTCGGCGGCGGCGATCAGCTCAAGCGCCCGCGCCGTCATCAGGCCAGGGTCGCCAGGACCGGCGCCGACGAGGTAGACGACGCCGCCCCGCGCGCTCATGCCATCTCCTCGGCGCGGTCGAGGATCTCGCGGGCGCCGGCGCCGAGTAGGCGCTGGACGAGTTCGGCTCCGGCCAAGGCCGGCTCCTCGGCGTTGCCCTCGAGGCGGTCGCGCACCCACTCGCTGCCGTCAGGGAGGCCGACGAAGGCGTCGATCTCGATCCGGTCACCGTCGACTTGGGCGTGCGCCCCGAGCGGGCTGGCGCAGGTTGCGTCGAGCAGGGCGACGACAGTGCGCTCGGCCGTCAGCTCCCGCATCGCTCGCAGGTCGCCGATCGCGCCGGCGGCATCGCCCGTCTCCACGTCGCCGATCCGTGCTTGCAGGGCCAGCGCTCCCTGTCCCGCCGCCGGGACCATGCGGTCGACCGGAATCGCGAACCCGATCTCGCTCTCGCGCCCGAGCCGGCGCAGGCCGGCAGCGGCGAGGATGATCGCGTCGAGCGACCCCTCCTCGAGCTTGCGCAGGCGGGTGTCGACGTTGCCGTGCAGCTCCTCGACCCGGAGGTCGGGCCGGGCCGCCAGCAGTTGGGCACGGCGGCGGAGGCTGGCGGTCCCGACCCGCGCTCCCTCCGGCGCGTCCTCGAGCGAGCTGCCGGCGCCGATCCAGACGTCGGCGGGGTCCTCGCGCTCGGGCACGGCGGCGATCTCCAGCTCCTCCGGCATCTCACTCGGCAGATCCTTGGCCGAGTGGACGCCGAGCTCGGCCTCGCCGGCCAGCAGCGCCCGCTCGACCCCGCGCACGAAGCGCGACTTGTCGCCCGGCTCACCATCGGAGCTAGCCTCGACCAGCTCCGCCCCGCCGAGGCGGTCGGCGACCCAGCGCGCCTGCGTCAGGGCGAGCTTGCTGCCCCGAGTCGCGATCCGCACGCTCAGTCCTTGCGGCGGCGCAGCTCGGTGACGTTGTCGGCACGCCCTTCGGTCTCGGGCTCGGTCTCGACGTCGAGGCCGAAGAGCTCGCGCAGGGCGCTGACGTAGTGGTAGGCGTCGTCGGAGCCGGCCGAGCGGCGAATCCGCAGCGTCGGCTCGTGCAGCAGCCGCGAGGAGATCGCCTTCGCCATCTTCTCCAGCCGCTCGCGGTCGGCCTCGCTGAGGCTCTCCCAGCGACCCTCGTTCTCGGCCAGAACCCGGCGCACGACCTCGTCGCCGTGCTCGCGCAGGGCGCTGATCGTCGGCACTACCTCCAGCGAGGTGAGCCAGCGCTCGAAGCGATCGAGCTCGGCCTCGACGATCTTCTCTGCCCGCGCCGACTCCGCCTCGCGGCCGCCCTGGTTGCGTTCGACGATCTGCTGGACGTCGTCGATGTCGTGGAGGGTGACTCCGCCGACTTCGCGGCAGGCCGGCTCGATGTCGCGCGGCACCGCCAGGTCGATCGCCAGCAGCGGCCGCTCCGGGCGCACCTCCATCACGTGCTCGAGCCCGTCGCGCTCGACGATGTGGTGGGGCGAGTTCGTAGCCGAGACGACGATGTCGGCGTCTGTGAGCTGTTCGGGCAGCTCGTCGAAGCGGACGGCGGTGCCGTCGAAGCGCTGGGCGAGGCCGATAGCGCGGTCGTAGTGGCGGTTGGCGACGAAGACGGTGGCGACGCCGCGGGCGACCAGCGCCTTGGCAACGAGCTCGGCGGTCTCGCCGGCGCCGACGACGAGGACGCGCTTGTCGGAGAGGTCGCCGATCGCCCGCCGCGCCAGCTCGACGGCGACGGAGGGGATCGAGACGCCCTTCTGGCTGATCCCGGTCTCCTCGCGCGCACGGCCGCCGGCGGACAGGGCGCCGCGGAAGAGGCGGTTGAGGATTGGCCCGGTCGCACCCTCGACCATCGCCAACTCATAGGCGCGTTTGACCTGGCCCTGAATCTCGGCCTCGCCGAGGATCATCGAGTCGAGTCCGGCGGTCACCTGCAGCAGGTGGCGGGCGGCCTCGCTCGCGCGCAGCGAGTAGAGGTGGCCGAGCAGCTCGGTCGGGCGGATCTCGGCCTGGCGGGTAAGGACGTTGAGCGCGGTCGACTCGGCCTCGACCGGGTCGGAGACGATCAGGTAGAGCTCGGTGCGGTTGCAGGTAGAGATCGCCGCCGCCTCGTGGATCCCGCTCGCCGCGGTCAGCTCGGCGAGGGCGCCGACGGCGCGGCCCTCGGTCAGCGAGAGGCGCTCGCGCAGGTCGAGCGGGGCGGTCTTGTGGGAGACGCCGAGGGCCAGCAACTCCGCCATCAGGCGTTCACCTCTTCGCGCTTCTCGGCTTTGCGGTCCTCGGCGATCGCCGCGACCTCCCTCAGATCGCGCTCGATCCGCCCCAGTTTCGCCGCCATGATCGCGACGTAGACGACGAGGAGCACGACGAAGACGATGTAGGCGCCGGCGACGTACTTGCCGGCCTCGTCGAGCGGTAGCGCCGGGGCGGCGAAGAGGAACTCCATCTAGCTCACCTCCGGGGCGATCCGGGAGCTGCCGCCAGCGACCGGGGCGTCGAGGGCGCGGCGCAGGCGCTTGACCTGGCCCGAGGCGCTCTTCGCGGTCAGCTCGAACTTGACCAGCGTCGTCCACAGCAGTCCCATCGCGACCAGCGAGCAGAGGAAGGTCAGCATCATCTCGCCCGGCATCCCGCCTTCGGCAGTGGCGAAGGTGCGGGGGTGGACGAGGCTCTCGGCCATCCGCACGGCCATGAAGTTGAGTGGGACGAAAGCGCCGGCGGTGACGGCGAAGACGGAGGCGTAGCGGGCCTGGCGGTCGCGGTCCTCGATCGCGTAGCGGAAGGGGTAGTAGGTCGCGTAGAGGAGGAAGACGATCAGGAAGCTGACCAGGGTCGGCTCGTCCCAGACCCACCAGTGTCCCCAGGAAGCCTTCGCCCAGATCGCGCCGGTGATGAGGACGGCGACGCCAAAGATGACCGAGATGTGGATCGCGACGTAGGAGTAGGCGTCCCACTTGCGGTCGTTCGAGCGCAGGTGCAGGATCGCGAAGACGCCGCCGGCGACGAACCCGATCAGCGCCACGATCGCCAATGGCACGTGCAGGTAGAAGATCCTCTGGATGAAGCCCTGATCGCCATCGAGCGGCGCGTAGAAGAAGACCAGCGAGAGCGACAGGGCGACCATTGCCACGGCGGCGATCGAGAGGGGCTTTAGTCCTTTGCCGTACATGCTCCGAGGGGGTGGGAGGCGTGGCGCCCGGTCAGTCCTCGAGGAGGAAGTCGAAAACGGCGTAGCCGACCAGGCCGAAGATCAGATCGTATAGACCGAGGACCATCAGCCAAGTGCCGAAGCGGTCGTAGGACGGGCCGCCCAGGGAGAGCAGCGGCTCGGTCGCCCCGGTGGCGGCGATCATCAGCGGCACCGCCAGCGGCAGCAGGACCAGCGGCACGAGCAGGTCGCGGGCGCGCGAGTTGACCGCCATCGAGGAGATCAGGGTGCCGGTGACGGCGAGGCCGAGGTCGGTGAGGAGGAGGACGGCGACGAGCGGGCCGAGCCCGGCGGCGTCTTCGAGGAAGAAGATCGCGAAGATCGGCACGGTGACCAGCTCCAGCGCCGCCAGGTAGACAATCAGCGCCGCCGCCTTGGCGGCGAAGAGGACGCTGCGGTCGATCGGGGCGAGGCGGATCGCGTCGAAGCCGCCCTCCTCGCGCTCGGAGACGAAGAGGCGGTTGATGCCGAGGACGGCGGCGAAGAGCAGCGTCGCCCAGAGCACGCCGGAGGCGAGGCTGCCGGAGAGGCTGGTGCGGTCGAGGCCGAAGCGGAAGATGATGAAGGCGGTGACGGCGAAGAGCGCCATCGCCGGCAGCGACTGCAGGGTCCGCAACTCCGAGCGCAGGTCCTTGGCGAGGATCGCGGCGAAGGCGGTGCGCGACGGGGTCACGAGACCACCGCCCGCTCGCCGATCCCCAGCCGCAGCACCTGGTCGGCTTCCGGCACGTGGCGCTCGGGGTCGTGGGTGACGACGACCCGGGTGGCGCCCGAGGCGGGGCCGATCAGCCCACGCGCCAGGTCGCGGCCCTCGGCGTCGAGGTTGGAGTCGGGCTCGTCGAGCAGCAGCAGCTCGGGCTCGTGGAGGACGCAGCGGCAGATCGAGAGCCGCTGCCGCATCCCGGCGGAGAGCTCGGCGACGCGCTCGTCGGCGCGGCGCTCCATCCCGACGCCGTGGAGCAACTCCTCGATCCGCGCCTCCGCCTCGCTGCGCTCGATCCCGTACAGGCGTGCCTGAAAGCGGAGGTTCTCGCGCCCCGAGAGGTCGCGGTAGAGCAGCGGCTCGTGGCCGAGGTAGCCGATCCGGCCGCGCAGCTTCCAGGCTTCGTCCGGCAGGGCGCAGCCGAGGACGGCGACGTCGCCGCCGCTGGGGCGCAGCAGCGTCGCCAGGATCCGCAGCAGCGTCGTCTTGCCGGCGCCGTTGGGGCCAAGGACGACAAGCGAGGCGCCGGCGGCAAGCTCGAGGTCGACGCCCTCGAGCGCCGGTCGGTCACCGTAATCGCGCCGCAGCCCCGCGACCGAGATCGCGGGCCCGGCCTTCTCCTGCGCGGGGGGCATCGCCGGGGATTCTGAACCGTCGCCGGCCGATCGCGGTTTCTTCGCGTAGGCTGCCGCGGCAATTTCGCCAGGGCGCCAGACGCCCCTTAAGGAGGATCGATGAGGAAAACCAGTCAGCTCGCGGCGCTCGCCGTCGCAGTTATCGCCCTGCTCGCGGTGGGAGTCTCCGCAGTGACCGCCGCCGGACCGGGCGAGACGGTGAAGGTGAAATCAACCGTCACGATCGGCGCCAGCGGCTACCAGGGCAAGGTCAAAGCCGCCAACTCCAACTGCGTCGGCGAGCGGATCGTCGTCCTCAAGCAGAAGGGCAACGGGGTCCTCAGCCGGGTCGAGTCGAAGGCCAACGGCAACTGGAAGGCCGACCTCGAAGACCTCAACGAGAACATCGAGATCCCGGCGATGGTCTACGCCGAAGTGAAGCCGATCACCCAGGCGACGGCAGGACCGATCTACCGCTGCCTCGGCGCCGTCTCGAAGACGGTCGAAATCGCCGGCGGCTGATCAGCGCTTCTTCTGCAGGGTGCGGCGGCCGATCTTCAGCAGCGGCCCCGCACCCTCGCGCAGCGCTTTCGCGCGCACCTCGCCTTTGCCGTAGAGGATCTTGGCCGAGGCCTTGACCGCCTCGCCGAGGGTCTGGTCGTAGGGATGCCACCAGAAGTCACGGGTGAGGCCCGGCTCCCAGGCGTTCATCTTGATGTTGACGCACTCGTAGAAGCCGAATTTGGAGTGCGAGCGGCCGAGGCCGGAGTCCTTGACGCCGCCCCAGGCGCACTGGCAGGCGCCGTGGCTGAAGGAGTGGTCGTTGACCCAGACCATGCCGGACTCGATCCGGCGGGCGATGCGGGCGCCGCGCTGGCGGTCCTTGGTCCAGACCGAGGCGCCGAGGCCGAATTCGGAGTCGTTGGCGAGGTCGATCGCCTCCTGCTCGGAGTCGACGACGACGATCGGCAGGACCGGGCCGAAGATCTCCTCGTGCATGATCCGCATCTCGTGGGTGGCGCCGGTGAGGACGGTGGGGGCGATGTAGCGACCGGCCTCCAGGCCAGGCGGGTCGACCGGACCGCCGCAGCGCTTGGTCGCGCCGGAGGCGACCGCGTCCTCGATCAGCTCGACGACGATCCCGTACTGGTCCTCTGAGGTCATCGGGCCGACCTCGGTGTCCCACTCGATCGGGTTGCCGACCCGCAGCCGTTCGGCCTCGCGGACGACGCCCTCGGTGAAGCGCTCGGCGACGTCGCGCATCACGTAGACGCGCTCGATCCCCGAGCAGGTCTGGCCGGCGTTGGCGAAGCCGCCCCAGACGGCGCCGGAGATGGCGTTGTCGATGTCGGCGTCGGAGCAGACGATCATCGGGTCCTTGCCTCCGAGCTCCAGGACTGAGCCCTTGAGGTCGGCGGCGCAGACCTCGCCGACCTTGCGGCCGACGTCGACCGAGCCGGTGAAGAAGACCTTGCCGACGCTGGAGCGGCAGAGCGCGTCGCCGATCCGGCCGCCGCCGTGGACGACCCGGACCAGGCCCTCCGGCAGCCCGCCCTTCTCGAAGACCTTGGCGATCCGCTCGCCGAGCAGCGGCGTCAGGCTCGCCGGCTTCAGCACGACTCCGTTGCCCGCCATCAGCGCGATCGCGACCTCGCCGAAGGGGATCGACCAGGGGTAGTTCCAGGGCGCGATGACGCCGACGACGCCGATCGGCTCGTAGCTGAAGCGGCCTTTCTTGGAGAGCGTGAAGGCCTGCGTCATCGGCACCTTCTCGTCGGCGAGGATCTTCGGCCCCTGCTTCGCGCACCAGTGCAGCGCGTCGACGGTCGGCAGCAGCTCCATCGTGTAGCTCTCGGCGCGCGGCTTCCCCTGCTCCTTGGTCAGCAGCTCGGCGATCTCGTCGATGTCGTCGAGGAGGGCGTCGGCGGCGCGCTTCATGTAGCTGGCGCGCGTCTTCGCCGGCAGCTCCGCCCAGGCGGGCTGGATCCGCGCCACGTCGTCGACCACGCCCTGCACTTCCTCGGGCACGATCGTCGGCACCGAGCCGACCAGCTCACCGGTCGCCGGGTTGAACGACTCGAGGGTCGAGGTGGACTGGGGCTGGGTAGGTACTGCCGTAGCGCTCTCCATACTTCGATTCTACGGTGGCCGATCAACTTTTCGATATAGGCGAACCCGGAGGGGACGGAACCCCGCCGCCTCCCGCCGACGCTCCGCTTGCGGTCCGTATGCGGCCCCGGTCCCTCGACGAGCTGGTTGGGCAAGAGCATGTGTTGGGGGAGGGGGCGGCGCTGCGGCGGGCGATCGAATCCGGCAAACCGCACAGCGCGATCCTCTATGGGCCCCCGGGGGCGGGGAAGACGACGCTGGCGCGGATCGCGGCGGCGGGGGCCGACGGCGCCTTTGAGGAGCAGTCCGCTGTGAACGCGGGTAAAGCGGAGATTCGGGCTGTGATCGAGCGGGCGCGGGAGCGGCGGCGGGGCAGCGGCCGGCCGACGATCCTCTTCCTCGACGAGATCCACCGCTTCAACAAGGCCCAGCAGGACGCGCTGCTGCCGGCGGTCGAGGACGGGACGCTGACCCTGATCGGGGCGACGACGGAGAACCCTTATTTCGAGGTCAACTCGGCGCTCCTCTCGCGGGCGCAGGTCTACGAGCTGCGGCCGCTGGAGCCGGCGCAGGTGGAAGAGCTGCTGCGGCGGGCGCTGAGCGACCCGGAGCGGGGGATCGCCGACCCGCCGGCGGTCACCGACGAGGCGCTGGCGATGCTGGCGCAGCGCAGCGGCGGCGACGCCCGGGTCGCGCTCGGAGCGCTGGAGCGGGCAGTCGAGCGCGCAGCGGACATCGACCACAGTGGGGTGGGGTCAAAGTCGGCCGCGGTCGACGTCGCCGCGGTTGAGGATGCGCTGCAGCGCAAGGCGATCGACTACGACCGCTCTGGCGACCGCCACTACGACTTCGTCTCCGCCTGGATCAAGGCGACGCGCGGCTCCGACGTCGATGCCTCGCTCTACTACCTGGCGGTGATGCTGGAGGGCGGCGAGGACCCGCGCTTCATCGCCCGGCGGATGGTCATCCTCGCCTCGGAGGACGTCGGCAACGCCGACCCGCAGGCGCTGCTCGTCGCCGACGCGGCGGCGCGGGCGGTCGACCGGGTCGGGCTGCCGGAGTGCGCGCTGAACCTCGCCCAGGCCGCCGTCTATCTCGCCCTGGCGCCGAAGTCGAATGCCTCTCACAAGGGCCTCTCGGCGGCGCGCGCCGAGGTCCGGGAGCACGGGGCGAAGACCCCTCCCGACTACCTGCGCGACGCCCACTACCCGGGCGCCGCCTCCCTCGGCCGCGGCGAGGGCTACCGCTATCCCCACGACGAGCCCGGCGGCGTCAGCGACCAGCCGTTGCTGCCCGAGGAGCTGCGCGGCCGCCGCTTCTACGAGCCGACCGACCGCGGCTTCGAGGAGGCGCTCGGGAAGCGGCTGGCGGCCTTTAGAAAAGTATTAGACAACCTGTAAACCTAAGGCGCAACTTCCCGGTCCCTATGGGGTTTTCATAGTCGGCTCACCAAGCTAAGCCAGGGAGAGCCGACAACCCGGCTGGTGACTCTGACTGGGGGGCACCAGCCGGGCCTGTTGACACAACAGGGGGAACGAGGGCGTCGAGTGGACTGGGCTCGACGCCCTCACATTTTTCGGCGACGACGTCCATCACCTATCTTGGGTCGATGGCTGACGAGAAGCGGGAGAAGCTTCGGCTTGGCGGGATGGCGCTCCGCAACGGGTTGCTGATCCACGGGCCGACCCATTGGGCGGCCGCGGTGCGCAAGCGCGATGGCGGCATCGAAGTCGCCTCTGAGCGCAAGCCGGACCTCGCTCCCGGCCTGGTCGCGAAGATGCCGGGGCTGCGCGGGCCGGTGAAATTGGCCGAGGCGCTGGCGGTGTTGCCGCTGGCGCGACGACGGCTTCGCTCGGCCCGGCTGCCGTTCGAGGACCCGCGCGTGCTCGCCGCCGCCGGGGCGACGATCGTCGCCACCTCGCTGCTGCGCAAGCGCCTCCCCGCGACCGCCGCGCGCGAGGGGGTCGTGCAGGCGCTCGGCGTCGTGCCGGCGCTGGTCGCCCTCGGCGACCGCGACCTCGCCGCCTACCACGGCGCCGAGCACAAGACGATCGCCGCCTACGAGCGCGACCTCGTCGCGGACGTCGCCTCGGTGCCGAAAGAGCACGACCGCTGCGGCTCCAACCTGATCGTGCCGATGATGCTGCTCTCCGCCGGCGGCACCGTCCTGCTCGAGCGCCTAATCGAGAGCCCGAGCTCCGCCGCCCGGGCCGGGGTCGGCCTCGGCGGCGCCTCGCTGGCGGTCGAGATGTTCGCCTGGAGCGACCGCCATCACGGCGACCCGCTGGCCGAGGCCTTCCACACGCCGGGTCGCGAAATCCAGCGCCACTGGGCGACCAAGGAGCCGACCCCCGAGCAGCTCGAGGTCGCGGTCGCCGCGCTCGAGGAGATCCTCCGCGCCGAGGACGGCGGGCGGGACACGCCGGCGCCGGCCGCATAGACTTCGCCGCCTTGTTCGGAAGGATCGACCACATCGGAGTCGCCGTCGAGGACATCGACGCCGCGATCGAGCTCTACCGCGACAGCTTCGGGATGGAGCTCGCCCACCGCGAGACGGTTGAGTCGCAGGGCGTCGAGGCGGTCCTGCTCGATGTCGGCGACGGCCACGTCGAGCTGCTGGCGCCGCTCGGCCCCGACACCCCCGTCGGCAAGTACATGGCGAAGAACGGGGCCGGCCTGCACCATGTCGCCTACGCGGTCGACGACATCGACGCCGCCCTGGAGAAGATCGCCGCCGCCGGCGTCCAGCTGATCGACTCCGAGCCGCGCACCGGCATCCGCGACAGCCGCGTCGCCTTCCTTCACCCCCGCTCCACCGGCGGGGTCCTGACCGAGATCGTCGAACCCGCGGGAGGTCACTGATGGCGGATGCGCAACGAGTCGAGATCGGCTTCGAGGGCGGCCAGGTGATCTCCACCCGGCTCAGCGAGGCCGACCTCAAGGACCTGCGCTCGCGGCTCGAGCAGGGCGGTTGGTTCGACCTCCACACCGAGGAAGGGACGATCGCCCTCTACCTCGGCAAGGTCCAGTTCGTCCGGGTCGAGTCCGGCGAGCACCGCGTCGGCTTCGGCGGCTAGGGCGCTGCGATGAGACCGCGGCACCTGCTCGGAGCAGCCGCCGCGGCAACCCTGGGCGCCGCACTCTGGTGGCGCAAGAACCCCTCCGCCTGCCCCTACGGACAGCGCTTCTGGGTCGAAGCACCGCACCCGATCATCACCCGCGACCGCCTGCGCGCGGTGTTGCAACCGCAGCCGGGGGAGCGCTTACTGGAGATCGGCGTCGGCACCGGCTACTACAGCCTCGACCTGGCCGAGTGGGTGGCGCCCGGCGGGACCCTGGAGCTCTTCGACCTGCAGCAGAAGTTCCTCGACCACGTGATGCGCGCGGCCGGGGAGCGCGGCCTCTCGAACCTCGTTGCCACCCAGGGCGACGCGACCGACCTTCCCCATGAGGACGCCTCGGTCGACGCCGTCATCCTCACCGCCGTCCTCGGCGAGATCCCCGACGGCGCTGCCGCCCTGCGCGAGATCCGCCGCGTCCTCAAGCCCGGCGGCCGTCTCGTCGTCGGTGAGCTGTTCGGCGATCCCCACTTCACCACCCGCGCCGGCCTCGAGCGGATGGGACGGGAGGCGGGCCTGGGATTCGCCGAGACCTCCGGGAACTGGTTCGCCTACTTCGCCCGACTAACGCCGCAGTAGCGAGCGGGCGCGCTCGTAGCGCAGCGCCGTCCGCGCGGCGTTGCCGCCGGGGCCGCCGTGCAGGCCGCCGCCGGGGTGGGCGGAGGAGGAGGCGAGGTAGAGGCCGCGGACCGGCGTCGTCGGTCGGCCGAGCCCGGGGAAGGGGCGGAAGATCGCCTGCTGGTAGAGCTGAGCGGTGCCGCCGTTGATCGCGCCGCCGACGAGATTGCGGTTGTGGCGCTCCAGGTAGAGCGGGGTCTGGATGTGGCGCTCGATGATGCGCTGGCGGAAGCCGGGGGCGAGGCGCTCGACCTCCTCCTCCATCCGGTCGGCGAAGCGCTCTCCCTCCTCCTCGCGGCTCCAGTCGCCGCTCAGCTCGCCGGCGGCATCCGCGCGCGGGCTCTGCGGCACGTGGGTGTAGGCCCAGGCGGTCTCGGTCCCCTCCGGCGAGCGTGAGGGGTCGACCATCGAGTATTGGCCCAAGACCAGGAACGGGCGCTCGGGGATCTCAGAGGCCGCCAGTTGGGTCGTCGCCTGGGTCAGCCCGTTCATCCCTTCGGCGACGTGGACGGTGGAGGCGCGGCGGGCGTCCTCGGCGCTCCAGGGGATCGGCTCGCGCAGGGCCCAGTTCACCTTGAAGGTCGAGTTGTCGTACTGGTAGTTGCGCAGGTCCTCGCGGATCCGATCGGAGACCACGTCCTCCGGCAGCATCTTCAAGAACAGCGCCGGGGCGCCGCAGTCGGCGAGGATCGCCCGCCGCGCCTCGAACCGCCGTCCGTCGGCGGCGAGCGCGGCCCGGGCGCGCTTGTCCCGCACCTCGATCCGCTCGATCGGCGTCCCGCAATGGATCTCGCCGCCGCGGTCCCGCAGCCGCTCCACCAGCGCCCTGGTGATTTCGCCGGCGCCGCCCTCGGGGACTGGGTAGCCGTGCTGCTGGCCGAGCCCGCAGAGGAGCCAGCCGAACATGCCGCCGCCCGAGCTCTCCGGAGTCAGGTCGGCATGGAGCGCGTTGCCGGCGATCAGCCAGCCGCCACCGTCTCCCTTGAAGTTCTCCTCCGCCATCCGCCGCGCCGGCAGCAGCGAGAAGCGGGCGAAGTCGGCGAGGCCGCGGGGGCCGAGCGCGTTCAGCATCCCCAGGCCCGGGCGGATCGGCGGCAGCGGCGTCAGCAGGGAGCCGACCAGGTGCGGGCCGGCGCGGCGCCAGAGGTCGAAGAGCCGCCGCCAGGCGTCGCCGTCGCCCGGCGCGAAGGAGTCGAGCGAGGCGCAGGTCTCCTCGAGGTCCATCGAGAGCAGCGCGCAGCGGCCGTCGGGGTGGGGGTGGGCGACGACCCCCTTGGCGCTGAGCCAGTTGACGCCGTAGCGCTCCAGCTCCAGCGGCGCGATGTGCCGCGAGGCGAGGGTGAGCGGATAGAAGGCGCTGTAGAGGTCGTGGACGAAGCCGGGCTCGGTGACTTCGCCGCTGCGGACGGCGCCGCCGGGCTCCGGTTGCTCCTCGCAGACGACGACGCTCCAGCCGGCGTCGGCGAGGTGGTTGGCGGCGATCAGACCATTCGGACCGGCGCCGATGACGACGGCATCCGCATGCATCAGCCTCTTCCGATTACCCGCAGCATCCCGTCCCAAGCGCCGAGCGCTTTGACGGCTGCGCTCTGGCGGCCACCGAAGCCGCCCTCGGTCTCGCCGGCGCCCTTGCCGCCGCTCAGCGCTCCCTCCCGGGCGGGGCGGTCGCCGGCGGTGTGCTCGAGCCGCGCCAGTGCCTGCATCGCCCGCTTGGCGACGCCGCCGAAGTAGGAGTAGAAGAAGACCTGGGCGCGGGCGAGGCCGCCCGCGGTGAGCTCGTCGCGGGGATGGCGAATGGTGGTGAGGACCGCTTCGGCGACGGACTCCGGCGAGTAGACCGAGGGGAACGGAGGTTCCGGCGGCAGCAGCCCGGTCGAGCTTTCGAGGTTGTCCCAGAGCGGGGTGTCGACGGCGCCCGGGTTTACCTGGGAGAGCGTTACCGAGGAGCCGGCCTCTTCGAGCTCGATCCGGACCGTGTCGAGGAAGCCGACCAGGCCGTGCTTGGAGGCGGTGTAGGCGGCCATCCCCGGCAGCGGCATCCGCGCCGCGATCGAGCCGACGGCGACGACGGCGCCGCGCGAGCGCTCGAGGTGGGGGAGGGCCACCCGGATCGTGTCGACGGTGCCACGCAGGACGGTGTCGAGGGTCTGCTCGAAGTCGTCTGGGTCGGTCTCGGTGAAGCGGCCGAAGGAAAGGCTGGCGGCCGAGGTGACGAGGACGTCGAGGCCGCCCAGCTCGTCCACGGCCTTCTCGACCGCGGCGGCAAGTGCCTCGCGGTCGCTGACGTCGGCGGCGACCGCGATCGCCTCACTGCCCTGCTCGGCGAGCTTGCGCTTCGCCGCCGCGAGCCCGAGCTCGTTGCGGGCGAGGATCGCCACCTGCGCCCCCTCGCGGACCAGCCCCTCGGCGACGGCGAGGCCGATGCCGCTGCTGCCGCCGGTGACGAGGACACGCTGCCCCGGAAGCGAGCGCTCGCGGATCGGGTCCCCCTCGGGCGTTCCCTCGACCACCCGCTTCAGACGCGCCAGCGCCTCGGCGTTGCGGACCCGCAGGACCGTGTCGGCGATCGGGTTGCCGGCGAGAAGCGAGGTGAGGCGGTCGCCGGGAACCTCCTCCATCTCCACCTCGGTGCCGCCGGCGCTCTCGTGCAGGTCGATCGCGATCGTCGCCGTCCCCAGCGGCCGCGCCTTCGCCTTCAGCACGATCCGGTGCGGCGGCTCGACCGCGGTCACCTCGGTGTGGTCCTTGAGGCCGACCGGCCAGGAGCCCACCTTGTGGTGGAAGCGCGAGCCGACGGCGGGGAACTCGGCGTCCTCGTCGCGGATGCCGGCCGCTCCCACCACCCAGTCGGGATAGCGCTGGGGGTCGGAGAGGACGGCGAAGACCTCCTCAGGCGTGGCGTCGATGTGGACCCGGTTACGCGCCATCGCCATCCTCCGCCAGCGCCATGACCCCGTCCTCGGCGCCGTCGCCGTCGCGGAAGAAGTCCCAGAGCTCGACCCGATTGCCGGCCGGGTCGAAGAAATAGACGGAGCGGTCGCCGCCGTCGTGCTCGACCGGCCCCTCGACCTCGACGCCGCGCTCGCGCAGGCCGTCGGTGAGCGTGTCGAGGCGGTCCTGGTCGATGGAGAGAGCGAAGTGGACGTGGCGGCCACCGCGGTCGGAGAACTCCTTCTCGCCGGGGGGCCAGATGCCGAGTCGGCAGCGCTCACCGATCGCCAGCCAGGCGCGGTCGCCTTCCTCCAGGAGCAGCTCCAGCCCAAGCTCGCGATAGAACGCGGTCAGCTGTTCGACGTCTTCGGTCTCGAGGACCAGCTCGCAGATTCCGTCCAGCTTCATGCCCCTCGTTTCCCCATTTCCTCCACCCTCAAGCATCTGCCTGGAGTGACGAGAGCAGTCGCGAGGTGATCGCGCTGGAGAGCCGAAGCTGCTTCTCGGCCAGCGGCGGCGAGAGCTGCTCGAGTTGCGCTCGCGCCCGCTCCGCCAGCTTGGGGGCGATCGGCGCGGCGAGGGCGGTCGCCGTCTCCGCCGCTTCCCGCACGACCGCCGGGTCGACGCTCAGCAGCAGTTCGAACTCGCGGGCGTCGCCGGGACGCATGCGCCCCGGCGGCTCCCAGGCGACCATGCAGGCGCCGTGTTCGGGCGCCACACAGACCAGCGCCCACTCCCGGCTGACCGGGTGCGAGCGGTCGAGCGGCAACTCGGCCGGCCCGTCGGCCGGCTCTCGCAGCCGCTCGAAGTCAGCGAAGACGAAGGCGGTCTCGGCCCCGCGCGCCAGCTCCCGCCAGCGACGCTCGCTCTGGCGGTAGAACGGCTCGCGCTGGAAACAGCCGATCAGCAGCGAGCGTTCGGCCCGCGCCGCGCTCTCCTCCTCGATCGCCCGGGCAAGGGGGACCAGGTGTCGCTTGCTCACCGTCATCGGCTGCAGGTCGGGACGCCGGTCGCGCAGCTGCGCGAAGAGGGAAGGGACGCCGGCCGGGGCGGCGCGGGCGCGCTCGGTCGCGACCGGCAGGGCGACGCCGCGCTCGCGCTCGGCGACGACGCGGAGGATGCGCTCGACTTCCTCGGCCGCGTAGCGGCGGTGGCCGCTCGGTTCGCGCTGCGGCCGCGGGAACCCGTAGCGGCGCTCCCAGGCGCGCAGGGTCGCCTCACCGAGGCCGGTGGCGCGGACGACTTCGCCGATGCTGAGTGCGGGTTCTTTTTCAACTTTGGACACGAGGTACAGGTTTATCTATACAGCGGACGGGCTACCCGGTAGGTGGAAAAGACAATCGAAAGAGGAGGCAGAGATGTCCACCATCGAGGAGTCGATCGAGGTAAAAGCCCCGCTGCGCAGCGTCTACGACAAGTGGACCCAGTTCGAGGATTTCCCGCTCTTCATGGACGGGGTCGAAGAGATCCGCCAGATCGACGACACCCATCTGCACTGGGTCGCCGAGTTCGGAGGCTCGCGCCACGAATGGGAGGCCGAGATCACCGAGCAGAAGCCCGATGAGCGCGTCGCCTGGCGCAACGTCGAGGGCAAGGAGAACGCCGGTGTCGTCACCTTCCACCGGATCGACGACGACACCACCCGGGTGATGGTCCAGATGGACTTCGTCCCCGAGGGGATCAAGGAGCGGATCGGCGACGCGCTCGGCGCCGCGGACCGCCGCGTCCACGGCGACCTCGAGAGGTTCAAAGAGCTGGTCGAGACCCAGGGCGCTGACGGTGGCTGGCGCGGCGAAGTGAAGCGCCCCGACGAGTCCTAGCTGCAGCGGCGAGCGCTATGCGTCTTCAGCGAGGCGCATAGCGCTTGTGCAGCATGAAGGTGTTGCCGGCAGGGTCTGAGAACGGGGCCATGTGGCAGACGCCGGTATCGAGCGTCTCGCCGAGGAACTCGACGCCTTTGGACTCGAGTTCCGAGCGGGTGGCTTCCACGTCCTCGACCCGCAGGGCGATCGGGTGACCACTTGGCTCGAACTCGCGCCCGACGGCGGCCGCTTCCACCACCTGCAGGGTGAGATTGCCGGTCTCGAACTCGCCGCCGCGGATTTTTCCGTAGTCGAGGTGCTCGAGGCCGAGGACGTCGCGGAAGAACTCGACGGCGGCGTCGTAGTCGTCGACGAAGACGACCGCGAAGTCGGTTCCCTCAACCTTCATGAGAGATCCTGGCCGGCCAGCGCTTTGACGAGCAGGCCGTGCAGCTCGGCCCGCTCGGGCTTGCTGAGGTTGCAGAGGACCTCGTCCTCGAGGTCCTCCATCCGCGCCTCCGCCTTCTCCAGCGCTCGCAGGCCCGCTGGGGTGATTTCGACCAGGTGGCGGCGCCGGTCCTCGGGGTCGCGGCGGCGCTCGATGTAGCCGTGGACGTCGAGGTCGTTGAGCAGGATCACGCAGTTGTTCGGGTCCAGCATCAGCGACTGGCCTAGCGCCTTCTGCGGCGTCCCCTGGTGCTCGCGCAAGTAGTCGAGCGCGATCAGCTGCTTTAGCCGCATCCCGAGGACCTCCTCGGTGGCGCGCCGGAAAACGAGCCGGGAGAGGCGGGTGATCAGGCTCATCGAGCCGGTGGCGGTTGCCGGGTTCATGCGCAAATTCCCATGGTGGTAATGACCTTAACGCAGTGAGGGATAATCACTGATACAGTGATGATCCTATGTCAGTTACTAAACTTACTTTACCCCAGTCCGACGCAAACTCCGACCGCTCCCGCTGGATGGCGCTCGTCGTCCTCTGCATCGGGATGCTGATGATCGTGCTCGACGCGACCATCGTCAACGTTGCCCTACCGGTGATCCAGGACGATCTCGGCTTCTCCCAGAGCAGCCTCGCCTGGGTCGTCAACGCCTACCTGATCGCCTTCGGTGGTCTGCTCCTGCTCGCCGGCCGCTTCGGCGACCTGCTCGGCCGCCGCGACGTCTTCCTCTCCGGCCTCGTCCTCTTCACCGCCGCCTCTTTGTTCTGCGGCCTCGCCCAGAGCGAGGCGATGCTGGTTGGCGCCCGCTTCGTCCAGGGGGTCGGCGGCGCCCTCACCTCCGCCGTCATCCTCGGGATGATCGTGACCATGTTCCCGGAGCCCCGGGAGCAGGCGAAAGCGATCGGCGTCTACAGCTTCGTCGCCTCTGCCGGCGGCTCGATCGGGCTCCTGCTCGGCGGCGTCCTCACTGAGGCGATCAGCTGGCACTGGATTTTCTTCGTCAACCTGCCGATCGCCGTCGTCACCGGCCTGCTGGCGCTGCGGCTGCTGCCGCGGGACGCTGGTCTCGGCCTCGCCAAAGGGGCCGACGCTCCGGGCGCACTGCTCCTCGTCTCCTCGCTGATGCTCGGCGTCTACACGATCGTCGAGGCCAGCAACTACGGCTGGGGCTCGGCCCACACGCTCGGCTTCGGCGCCGGGGCGCTTGCCCTGCTCGCCGGCTTCGTGGTGCGGGAGGGCCGAGCCGCCAACCCGCTGGTGCCGCTGCGGATCTTCCGCTCGCGGAACCTCACCGGCGCCAACGTGATCCAGGCGCTGATGGTCGCCGGAATGTTCGGGATGTTCTTCCTCGGCGCCCTTTACCTGCAGCGCGTGCTCGGCTTCGACTCGCTCGAGGTTGGCCTCGCCTACCTGCCGGTCACCGGCATCATCGGCGTCCTCTCGCTCGGGTTCTCGGCGAAACTGAACCTTCGCTTCGGGCCGCGGGCGACGTTGCTGCCCGGCCTCGGTGCGATCTCCCTCGGCCTGCTGCTGTTCTCGCGGATCTCGGTCGACGGCGACTACCTGACCGACGTGCTGCCGGCGATGGTCCTGATCGGGACCGGCGCCGGGCTCTCGTTCCCGTCGCTGATGAGCCTGGCGATGTCCGGCGTCTCCCGCGAGGAGGCCGGCCTCGCCTCCGGTCTGGTCAACACGACCCTGCAGGTCGGCGGCGCGATCGGGCTGGCGGTGCTGGCGACGATGTCGACCAACCGCACCAGCGACCTGCTCGCCGGCGGCGCCTCCGAAGCGGTGGCCCTGACCGACGGCTTCAAGCTCGCCTTCCTGATCGGCGCCGGCATCGCCCTGGCGGCAATC
>DASTYZ010000033.1:0-22295 GCA_035764545.1 Solirubrobacterales bacterium
CGCCTGCTGGGTTTCGACCGCGCGCTCGCGGGAGAGCATCGAGAACGGGGCCGAGGCCTGCTGGCCGTAGTGGACGACGACCTCGGGCTTGGTCTCGGCGACGACCTCGTCGAGGAAGTCGCCGTCCTCGACGGCGCCGACGTAGCTGCGGATCTGCTCGCCGGAGACCTCGCGCCAGGCGGCGATCCGCTCGTCCAGCTCCCCGATCGGGGTCAGTGAGGCGGTGCCATGTTCGGTGTGCCAGCGGCGGCGGGAGAAGTTGTCGACGACAGAGACCTCGTGCCCGCGAGCCGAGAAGCGGAGCGCCGTCGGCCAGCCCAGGTAGCCGTCGCCCCCAAGGATGAGGATTCGCATGAGGGCGGCAGCTTAGACGCTCGGGCGGCGCGCGGGACCGATCGTCCTAGTTGAATCCGCCCGATGGAAAACGGACTGGCGGCGCGACATGGAGGCCGAGTTGGCCTCGCGGCGCTGATCGCGATCCTCCTGCTCGGGCTCGGGCTGCGGCTGAACGAGGCCTGGGACGGGCGGGCGCCGGTCTACGACGCGGCAGCCTACGCGGCGATCGCGGCGAACCTCGAGGACGGCGACGGGTTCACGGTCGGCCCCCAGGCGACGCAGCCGTCGAGCAACTACTCGCCGGGGCTGCCCTTGCTCGTGGCGGGGTTGTACACGGTGACGGGAGGCGAGCACGAGCGCCTGGCGCGGGTCGTGCTGGCGCTGATCGGAACCCTGAGCGTCCTCTTCGCCTACCTGCTCAGCCGCCGCCTGACGGGCCCGCCGCGGGATGGACAAATTCAGCGAACGCTGAAAAATGGTCCCTATAGGGACACGAATTCAGCGACCGCTGAATTTGTCCCGGCGCTGGTGGGGGCATTCGTTGTGGCGATCTACCCGGCGTTGCTCGAGTACCAGGGGATGTTGATGAGCGAGCCGCTGGCGGCGACGCTGCTGGCGGGCGGCGTCCTGGCGGCGCTCTGGGCTTGGGATGGCGGGCCGTGGCGCTGGCCGTTGCCGGGGGCGCTCTTCGGGGCGCTGGCGCTGACGCGGCCGGAGTACCTCGGGATCGCCGTGCTGGTGGCCGGGGTGATCTTCCTGCGGGAGGCGCGGGACTGGCGACCGTCCCTTGCTCGCGCTGCGTTCTTCCTCCTCGCGGCGTTTGTCGCCATCGCCCCTTGGACGCTCCGCAACGCGGTCGCCCTCGACCGCTTCGTCCCGATCTCGACCGGCGGCGGCCAGGTGCTCTTCGCCGGCACCTACCTGCCCTCTGACGGGGACCCGGAAAAGGTCGGGGGCGAAGTCGTCGCCGAAAATCCCGATCTCTTCGCACCGCAGGACGCGCAGCGACTGCGCCTCGAGCAGATCCTCGCTCGGCTCGCCGCCGATCGCCATCCCGGCATGGAAACCGACCAAGCGCTCTCGAAGCTAGGCAAGGAACAGCTCTGGGACGACGTCTCCGAAGAGCCGGCCGAATACGCCGGCTTCGTCGCAACGAAGGTCTGGCGCATCTGGTCGCACGGGCCGCGGGAGGTGATGCGGGAGCCTGTCTGGGAGGTCGTCCACTGGCTACTCGTCGCCTTCGGCCTAGCCGGTCTGGTGATCCTCGCCTGGCGATGCCGCTGGGAGGCGTTGCTGATCGGGACGATCTTCCTCGCGATCACGGCGATCAGCGCCCTCCTCGTCGCCTCCCCCCGCCGCGTCCTCGTCCTCATCCCGCTCCTCGCATCCCTCGCCGCCGTCAGCATCGCCTGGCTGCGGGATAGCCTGAGCCGGCCTTGACCGCCGTCGCCGAGTGGATTCGTGCGCTGCCGCAGCGCTACGGGAAGCGGACCCTGATTGCGCTCGGGGCGATCGCGCTGCTGGGGCTGGTCGTGCGTGCCTACATCGTCGTCAACCCTGTCGAGCACCCGGCGGACGACTCGCGCGCCTACTACGCGCTTTCAAAGGCGCTTTATACGGAACAGAGCTTCGGCGGGCCGGAATTCCGCGACGCGAGCGACTGGTCCCCCGGCGCCCCCTTCCTCTACGCCGCCGCCTTCTACGCGACCGGCGGCGCTCGCGAAGGGACGGCGCGGATCGTCGAGGCGCTGCTCGGGGTGGCGACGATCCTCGTCGTCTTCGCCCTCGGCTGGCGGCTCGGCGGCCGCGAGCTCGGCCGCTGGGTCGGCCTCTTCGCCGCCTTCGCGGTCGCCGTCTATCCCCCGTTCATCCACACCACCGGCGAGCTGATGAGCGAGCCGCCGGCGATGCTGACCCTGCCGGCGGCGATCCTCGCCTTCGTATGGGTATCGGATCGGGAGGCGAACGCAGTTGTCCCCGGTATGCGGGGACAACTGCGTTCGGTTCTGCCCTGGGCGCTGCCGGGCGTGCTCTTTGGCCTCACCGCCATGTTCCGGCCTGAGTACCTGCTGGTCGGAGCGGCGTTCGTGCTCCTCGCCGGGCTGCGGATCTGGCGCCAGCGCGAATGGCGCCTTGGGCTCGCGGGCGCCGCCGTCCTCCTCGTCGCCCTGCTCCTCCCGATCCTGCCCTGGACGATCCGCAACGTCGTCGTCCTCGACCGCGCCGTCCCAATCTCGACCGGCGGCGGCAAGGCGCTCTATGTCGGCACCTACCTGCCGGCCGACGGCGAATACCAACGGGTGAAGGCGCTGCTCGCCGAGCGCTACCTCGGACGCGACCTCGAACCCGGCTCGCCCGCCCTCGACGAGGTCAACCCCACCAAGCTCTTCGACGAAGTCGCAGACGAAGTGCGGCAGGAACATCCGGAGCTGACCCGCGACGAAGCCCTCGGCAAGGCGGGGAAGGAAAACTTCGACAGGTACTTCGGCGAAGACCCCTGGGGCTACGCGGCGATGACCGCCCGCAAGGTCGAGCGGATGTGGAGCAGCGGCGTCGGCGAAGCGATGGACAGCACCCCCGGTCGCGTCGTCCAGATCCTCCTCGTCGCCCTCGGGCTCGCCGGCTTCGTCCTTCTCGGCCTGCGCCGCCGCTGGTGGGAGCTGGTCGCGCTGGCGACGCCGATCGTGCTCGTCACCGCGGTCGGAGCGATCTCCCTCGCCGCGCCGCGGCGCAACGAGGTGCTGATGACGCTGGTCTTTCCGCTGGTCGGCCTCGCCCTCTCATCCGGGCTTGCGGCCATATCCTCCGCTCGCAAATGGTCCTCAGAGCAGGCATCTTCCCCGCCGAGCTGACGGCGCTTCGCAGCGCCGGGGTGCTGATAGCGATCTTCATGGTCGCCTACGCGGTCGTGCGCCGCCGCGACCTGCGCAACGCCGACGTCCTCATCCTCATCCTCGGCGGCCTCGGCCTCTTCCTCGTCGCCGGGACGGAAATCGTCAACGGCCTGCTCTCCGCCTTCTCCTTCGAGAAGGGCAACGGCGGGCGCATCCTCGGCCTCGCCGTCTTCGCGATCTTCATCCTCTTCCTGCTGATCCTGCGGGCGCTCTCGCAGGGCGCTCGCAACAGCCGCCAGCTCGCCGCCGCGCTCGAGGGCCTCGCCTGGGAGGAGTTCCGCCAGGCCGGGCTGCCGGAGCGCTTCCGCGACAAGATCGCGATCCTGATCCCCGCCTACAACGAGGCCGAGAACATCGGCACCGTCCTCGGCCAGATCCCGCCCGCGGTCTGCGGCGTCCGCACCGAGGTCCTCGTCGTCGACGACGGCTCGCGCGACGGCACCGGCGACGTCGCCGCCGAGCACGGCGCCGCGGTCGCCCGCCACGTCACCAACCGCGGCGGCGGCGCGGCGCTGCGGACCGGCTACCGGCTGATGGTCGAATCCGGGGCGCTGATCGTCGTCACCCTCGACGCCGATGGCCAGCACCGCCCCGACGAGATGGAGCGCCTGGTCAAGCCGATCCTCGACGGCGAGGTCGACGTCGCCCACGGCTCGCGCGTGCTCGGCCACGCCGACCGCAACCACTTTGCCCGCGAGCTCGGGATCGTCTTCTTCAACCGCCTCGTCTCCACCATCACCCGCACCCACGTCACCGACTGCTCCAACGGCTACCGCGCCGTCCGCACTACCGTCCTCCCGCAGCTGGTCCTGCGCCAGGAGCAGTTCCACACCTCCGAGTTCATGATCGAGGCGATCAAGCGCGGCATCCCCGCCACCGAGGTCCCGATCACCGTCGACCAGCGCCTCCACGGCCACTCGAAGAAGCCCGCCGCCTTCCGTTACGGCGCCGGCTTCGCCAACGCGATCGTCAGGACCTGGCTGCGGTAGCGGGATTCGGTACGCCATCGGTCGTTTGACCCGCGTGAGATTCTGCCCCTGGCAGGACTCGACGATGGAGGGACGATGGCGATCACCGAGTACGAGGCTGCTGAAATCGAGAAGGCGAACGCGAGCGGCAGGACGCCGGTCGTCTTCATCCACGGGCTCTGGCTGCTGCCGAGCAGTTGGGACAACTGGGCGGCGGTCTTCGAGGAGGCCGGCTACGCGGCGGTGCAACCGACCTGGCCCGACGATCCGCGCACGGTCGCGGACGCGCGTGCCAACCCCGACGTCTTCGCCGGGAAGACGCTGGGGATGATCGCCGACCATACGCAGGAGGTAATCGAGGGGCTGGAGAAGAAGCCGGCGGTGATGGGCCACTCGACCGGCGGCCTGCTCTGCCAGATCATCGCCGACCGCGGCCTCTCCTCGGCGACGGTGGCGATCGATCCCGGTCCCTTCCGCGGCGTCTTGCCGCTGCCGCTCTCGGCGCTGAAATCGGCGAGGCCGGTGCTGCAGAACCCGCTCAACCGCCGCCGCGCCGTCACCCTCACCTTCGACCAGTTCAGGTACGGCTGGGCGAACGCGCTCGACGAGAAGGAGGCGAGGGAGCTCTATGAGACCCACCACGTGGCCGCCCCCGGGGTCGCGCTGATGCAGATGGCGAACGCGAACCTCAACCCCTTCACCGAGGCGAAGCTCGACCCGCGCAATCCCGATCGCGGCCCGCTCCTGATCATCGACGGCGAGAAGGACCACACCGTCCCCTGGGCGATCGCCCACGCCTCCTACAAGCGCCAGAAGCGAAACGCGGCGGTGACCGAGATCGAGAAAGTCCCCAACCGCGGCCACTCGCTGACGATCGACAGCGGCTGGCGCGAGGTCTGCGACCGGGCGCTGGAGTTCGTGAAGCGGTTTACCTGACGCCCGGGTGCCGCACTGCCGCCGGGTCGGGCAGGTAGAGGTCCGTCCCGCAGCGGGGGCAGACCTGGACGTAGAGCTTCAGCGCCTTGTGGCAGTTGGGGCACTGGCGTTCGGGTTCGTCCTTGTCGACGCGGTAGAGGATCGCCGCGATCAGGCCTAGCGGCGGCAGCACCATCCCGATCAGGAACCAGATGAAGAACGAGCTGCCCTTGCCCTTGCCGACGATGCCGGTGCCGAGGCCGAAGAAGAAGGCGATCACGAGGTACTCCACGTAGCCATTCTTGCGCGTCTCCGGACTAGACCTAACGTCCAGTCGGGGCCGCTGGATTTGAGGGGACAGCGGGCCGGGCCGACCAATGACGGGAGGCCCCTTTCGAGGGGCCGCCTGCGCATGGCGATCCCACAGCAGAAACCAGTCACCGCCGAGCGGAAGCACCGGCGCCGTAGGCGTCGGCATGTCTGGAAGGACAAGCACTTCCGCTGGGTCCCCGACGGCCAGGGGGACTGGCGGGTGCAGGCCTACGTCTATCGCCATCACCACAGGCCGAAGCGGGGGCACTACCGCGGCCCAGGCAGCAAGCCGCCCAGGCAGGTCGCGGCCCCCGCCCCCGCTTCGGTCGTCTCCGACCCGCGTCCCCCGGGCGCTTTCCAGGGCGCCTTCGGCCACGCCCAGGCGGTGCGGCTGCTGCAGCGGGCCGGGTTCGGACCGGTCGCGGGGCAGGCCGACCAGCTCGCCTCGATGGGGCTTGTCGCCGCGGTCCAGTCGCTGACGCGGCCGAGCGGCTCCGCTGTGCTCAGCGGCCCTGCCCCCCGCGACGACGACGGCAACCCGCTTGCCCCCGCCGACGCCTGGGGTCACGACCACCTCTGGTGGCTCGACCGCATGGTCCGCAGTAGCCAGCCCTTGGTCGAGCGGATGGCGCTGGTCCTCCACGACTGGTTCGCGACCTCGAACGCGAACGTCTCGACGACGCAGCAGATGATCGATCAGTCGAACCTCTTCCGCGGCCGCTGCTTCGGCTCCTTCCTCGACCTCTTCCGAGCGGTGACGGTCGACCCCGCGATGCTGCAGTGGCTGAACGGCAACGAAAACTACAAGTGGGCGCCGAACGAGAACTACGCGCGGGAGATGATGGAGCTCTTCAGCCTCGGCGCCGATCGCGGCGCCTACAGCGAGGACGACATCCGCGAACAGGCACGGGCTCTGACCGGCTGGCGCAATGACTGGGGAGACCTCGGCGCCTACAACTTCCGCTTCGACCCCAAACGCCACGACACCGACCCCAAGACCGTCTTCGGGCAGACCGGCAACTGGGGCTGGGAAGACGCCTGCCGCCTCTGCGTCGAGCACCCTCTCCACCCCTCGTTCTTCGTCGAGAAGCTGTGGAGCTACTTCATCCCGACGCCGCCCGCGGCGGCGGTGCGCGACCAGCTGGAGACCGCCTACGTCGGCTCCGGCTGGCAGATCCGCCCGGTGCTCGAGGAAATCCTGATGCGGCCGGAGTTCTACGAGGGCCCGCCGATGGTGAAGCCGCCGGTCGTTCAGCTCGCCTCGATGCTGCGGGCGCTAGGCCGCCCCGTCGACACCCAAGCCTGGGTTTGGACCAGCGAAGAAGCCGGGCAGCGGCTTTTCTGGCCGCCGAACGTCTCCGGCTGGGACGACGCCCGCTGGCTGGACACCTCGAGGATGCGGGCGCGCTGGAACATGGTCACCTACGCCCTGGAGGAGGTCTCGGTCGACGCCTGGAACGACGACTACAGCACCACCGAGACCGCCGAGGAAGCACTCGCCCGCGCCCTCGCCGCCTGGGGCTCGCCGGCGCTGCGCGAAGACCACCGCAACGAGCTGCTCGACTTCGGCCGCCGCGCCGAGACCCTGGCCGTTGCCAAATGGCAGCAGGGCCCCTACCGGGCGCTGCGCCAGAACGCCCTCCTGCAGCTGATCGGCGTCAGCCCGGACTTGGTGCTGCAGTGAGCGGCCACCGTCCCAGCCACTCCTGCTGCAGCGGCTACACCCGCTCGCAGCTCCTGCGCTCGGCCGCCGCCGAAGCCGGCAAGGGGTTGCCGGCGATCGAGCCGGGGATGCCGGAGCCGGCCGGGACCGGCCTCTCGCGACGCAAGTTCCTCTCCCGCAGCGCCGGGATGGCCCTGGCGGTCTACGGCGCCTCGAAGATCCCGCTCTCGGCCTTCGAGCCCGGAATCGCCCAGGCCGCGCAGGGCGAGAAAATCCTCGTCTCGGTCTTCTTCGACGGCGGCATCGACTCGCTCAGCGTGCTGGCGCCGGTCGGCGACAGCCGCTACCAGCAGCTGCGCCCGAACCTGGCGCTGCCGCCGGGCGCCGGCGCGAGCTTCGGTGAGGACCCGAACCTGCAGTGGCACCCCGCCGCGGCGGGGCTCGCGACCCTGCACGGCGAGGGGAAAGTCAGCGCCTTCCCGGCGATCGGCTACGACCATCCCGACCAGTCCCACTTCACCTCGCGTCACTACTACGAGATCGGCGAGCTCCAGGTCGGCTACCGGACCGGCTGGCTGGGGCGCTACCTCGACGCGGTCGGCGACGACGAGAACCCGCTGCAGGGGCTCTCGCTCGATGGCTCGCTCTCGCCGATGATCGCAACCGCCGACAAGCCGGTGGCGGCAATCGACAGCGTCGACGGCTACGACCTCTGGGCACGGGTCGACGACCCGATCGAGACGGAGATGTTCCGCAGCTTCGCCCGCTTCGGCTCGCTGCCCTCCGACTCGCCCGGCCTCGCCCAGGTCCGCCGCGCCGCCTCCCAGACCGACAAGCTGCGCCAGGACCTCGCCGGCGTTGGCGAGTTCAGCAGCCCGGTCGCCTATCCCGACAACTGGTTCTCCCACAAGCTGGCGGGGCTCGCCGCCTACATCTCCGTCGGACTGCCGATCCGGGTGGTAACGATCCGTGCTCCCGGCGGCTACGACACCCACGCCGACCAGGCGGGAGACCTCGAAGACAGCCTGCGCGAGACCTGCGAGGGGATCCTCGCCTTCCAGCGCGACCTCGAGGCGCGCGGACTCGCCGACCGGGTGATGGTCGAGATGTGGAGCGAGTTCGGGCGGCGGCCGGAGGAGAACGGCTCGCTTGGGACCGACCACGGCGCCGCCGGATGCGCCTTCGTGATCGGGTCACAGGCCAAAGGCGAGATGGTCGGCGAGTTCCCGGGGCTGGGGACGCTGGACGGCGACGACAACCTGCGGGCGACGAGTGACTTCCGGGGGATGTACTGCTCGCTGCTCGAGCAGTGGTTGGGGTTCGATGCGGAGGCGATCATTCCGGGCGCGGCTGGGTTTGCGCGGCCGGTGTTGGTGAAGCCGTGAGCGTGAGATTCGGGTTGGTGGCGGTCGTCCTCGCCGCCATTCTGCTGGGGGGTTTGGCGGCGAGGACGACCGTGAGCTCGGGGGAGGCTTCTGGGACGGTGGGCGCGGAATGCGGGTGGGAGCGTCACTCGAAGCGGGTGGTGAAGCGGGTGAAACGGCATGGCAAGGTGCGGAAGGTGGTCCGATGGAGGCGCTGGTGGACTTGCGCGCCGCCGGCGACTGCATCTCCTATCGCGACTGCCCCGGCATCGGCGCCGCCGCCGACTCCCGCGCCCGAACCTGAACCGGAAGCGAACCGCCTCTCGGTTAAAGGCGTCGAGTACTACTTCGTCCTCTCGCGTCCCAGCGTCAAGGCAGGCGAGGTGACGATCGAGCTCAACAACCAGGGCGAGGACCCCCACAACCTCAATATCCGTACCGAGGGAAGCGACGCGGAGCCGCTGCAGATCCCTGAAACCGACTCGCTCCAGCGCTCCGTCGCGACCTTCGACCTCCCAGCCGGTCAATACCGCCTCTGGTGCTCGCTCCCCGAACATGAGGAACGCGGGATGGCGGCGAGTCTCACGGTCGGCTAAGCGCGAGTCCGCGAGAACCGTCGTATAGCGACGCTTTTCGCGGACTCGGTTTAGATCAGCGGCTTCGGGTGGCCGATCGAGCCGACCTCGGAGAGGTCGCGGCGGAAGGGTAGGCCGGCGGTCCAGTCGAGGACGGCGCGGACCTTGCGGGCCGAGCCCGGAATCTGGCTCATGTGGTAGGTCCGGGCCATCCACCAGGCCGGGAAGCCGCGGAAGGTGCGGTCGCCGATCTTGCCGACGGCCTTGTAGCGGCCGAGGTTGACGAAGGCGGCTTCGGACTTGTACTCGTAGGGCGCGGGGCTGCCGATCCCGAGCTCGGCGGCGATGTTGCGGCCGGCGACCGGGCCCTGGCGGACGGCGGTCTGGGCGGTCGGGGGCGATTTGCCGCCGCTCGGGTCCGGCACCGCGGCGCAATCGCCAATCGCCCAGACCGAGTCCATGCCCTGTACCCGTAGGTAGGAGTCGACCGGGACGCGGCCGCGCTCGTCGAGCGGCACGTTCAGCTCCTTGAGGATCGGCTGCGGGGCGACGCCGGCGGTCCAGACGACCGTCCGGGTCGGCAGCACCTCGCCGTTGGAGAGCCGCGCCGAGTCGGCGGTGACCTCCTCCAGCGTCGTCTCCATGCGGATGTCGATGCCGCGCCCCCGCAGCTCCCGCAGCGCGTACTCGCCGAGGTCGCGGTCGATCTCCGGCAACACCCGGTCCGTCGCCTCGACCAGGACCCAGCGCATCCCGTGCAGGCGGGCGCGCGGGTAGGAGTCCATCGCGTCGGCGGCGAAGTCCTGCAGCTCGGCCAGGGCCTCGAGGCCTGCGTAGCCGCCACCGACGAAAACGTAAGTCAAGAGCTGCTGGCGGCGGACCGGGTCCTCAGTCGCGTTCGCTTCCTCCAGGGTCTCGATCACGTGGTTGCGCAGGTAGATCGCGTCGGCGAGGCTCTTGAACCCGACCGCGTGCTCGGCCAGCCCCGGCACCGGCAGCACCCGCGAGGTCGAGCCCAGCGAGAGCAGCAGCTGGTCGTAGGGAATGTCTTCGGTTTCGCCGTACTTGGCGCGCACCGTCACCGTCTTCGCCTCGGGGTCGTGCCCGACGATCGCCCCGATCCGCAGATAGGTCCGTTTCAGCATCTCCCGCAGCGGCGTCACCACATGCCGCGGCTCCAACGTTCCTGCCGCCGCCTCAGGCAGAAACGGCGTGTAAAGCGCGAAGTTCGTCTCGTTGACCAGCACCAGCCGCGCCGACTGCTTCGGCATCGCCCGCTCCAACTCCCGCGCCGCCGCAGCGCCACCGAAGCCACCACCAGCGATCACGACGTTCCAGGCCATGACCTCAACCTAGCACTTTGTAACAATTTGTTACAAAGTGCTAATCCGCACCAAAGGTGGCTCCGCAGTCGTGGATAGCTTTTAGGAATGGACGGGTTCCCTCCCCTAGTACGAATTCTCTTTGCAAGAGCGAGATGGGCCTCAGCGGATGCGAGGAACGCTGCTCAATCGATCAAGGGTTTGCTGCTCTCGGCAGCAGTCGGTGCGCTTGCGGGATTTCTAGCCTCCCGATCGGAAGATCCTTCGGTATTTCTGGTCGTAGGCAGCGCGATCGCCGGAGTGCTTGCTCCTGTCCTCTTGGTTTTTGTCTGGAGCTTCATCACCGTTCCTAGGCGGCATTTGGAGTGGCGAGTAGAAGAGCTCGAAGAGAGCCAAGAAGCCCTGCAAAACCAGATGACCAATCTGCTTCAGGAAAAGCACGGTGACCCCCTGAAGTTTCTGCCGATTTACCAGGAGCTTCGGGCTGACGTTCGCGAGGCACTTCGGATCATTAAGCGAGCCCAGGAAACCAAGCGACTCTGGTCACGCACCGATTCGCCTGAACATAGGAATTGGAAGAAGCACAAAGAGGAAATTGCTTCAAATCCGTGGGCTCGCATAGATGGCATTCACGGAGAGCTCCTTGAGGCCTTTGACCACATTGAGCGTCTCTCCAACAGCACCGCAATGCGGTTCGGCTCCGGGCGTCGTGTTCGCGAGGCAGATGACCTCGAGGTTGCGGTGGGTTCTCTAGAAACGGCGGAAGCTCGACTCAACTTCTCTATCAACCGCCTAGAACAGCTGCAGACGCCCCCTGAACTTTGGCAAGGGGATCCGCCGGCCCCTGAATCAAATCAAGAGTGAGTCCTTGATCTCCGCGGAAGTTAAAGCTTCTCGCGGATGATCCGGTTGACCTCGCCGCCGTCGGCGCGGCCTTTGGTCTCTCGCATTACGGCGCCGACGATGGCGCCTATGGCCTTCTTGTTGCCTTCGCGGATCTTCGTGACGGCGTCGGGGTTGTCGGCCATCGCCTGCTCGACGATCGCCTCTAGCTCGCCGGAGTCGGACATCTGGGCTAGGCCCTCGCGCTCGATGATCTCCTCGGGGTCTCCCCCGTCCTTGACCATCGCCGCCAGCACCGTCTTGCCGCTGCCGTGGGAGATCTTCTTCTCTCCGACCAGGCGGACCAGCTTTGCCAGGTCGGGCGGGGAGATTCGGGAGTCGGCGGCGCCTCCCTCTACCTCGGCCTGGCGGAGGGCGGCGGCTAGCTCTCCCGTCACCCAGTTGGCGAGGACGCGGGGCTCGATGCCGTCGCCGGCTTCGACGACGTTCTCGAAGTAGCCCGCCGTGCGGGGATCGGTGGCGAGCGTCAGGGCGACGTCGTAAGCGAGGCCCATCTCCTCGTAGCGGGCGATCCGCGCCACCGGCAGCTCGGGCAGTGACTTGCGGGCCTCGCGCAGCTGCTCCTCGGTCGGGACCAGCGGCACCAGATCGGGCTCGGGGAAGTAGCGGTAGTCGTGGGCTTCCTCCTTCGAGCGCAGCGAGGTGAGGCTGCCGCTGGCCGGGTCGAAGTGCAGCGTCTCCTGCTCGACCGTGCCGCCGCTTTCGACCAGCTCGCGCTGGCGGGCGAGCTCGGCTTCGACCCCGCGCTGGAGGAAGCGGAAGCTGTTCATGTTCTTCAGCTCGGTCTTGGTCCCTAGCTCCTCGCTGCCCGCCGGGCGCACCGAGACGTTGGCGTCGACGCGCAGGCTCCCCTCCTCCATGTTGACGTCGGAGACGCCGAGCTGGCGGATCGTCTCGCGCAGGAGCCGCGCCCACTGGGCGGCTTCGGCGGCATCGCGCAGGTCGGGCTCGGTGACGATCTCGACCAGCGGCGTGCCGCCGCGGTTGAAGTCGACGAGGGAGGCGCCGGAGCCGTGGATCCGGCCCGACTCGCCGACGTGGATCATCTTCGCCGCGTCCTCCTCGAGGTGGGCGCGGTGGATGCGGACGTCGCCGAGACGGCCGGCCCCGCAGATCGGGATGTCGTACTGACTGATCTGGTAGGCCTTCGGGCTGTCGGGATAGAAGTAGTTCTTGCGGTGGAAGATCGAGCGCGGGGCGATCTCGCAGTTCAGCGCCGCGCCGATCTGCAACGCGTAGCGGATCGCCTGCTCGTTCGGCACCGGCAGCACGCCCGGGTGGGCGAGGCAGACCGGGCAGGTGTGGACGTTGGGCTCGTCGCCGAAGGACAGTTCGCAGCCGCAGAACATCTTCGTCTTGGTCGCCAGCTGGACGTGGATCTCCAGCCCGATAACCGCTTCGAGCTCAGCCATCCAAGCCCTCCGGGCGCGCGTCGAAGCCGATCCCCTGCTCGAGCGCGTAGGCGGCGTCGAGCAGCTTCTGCTCGGCGAAGGCCGGGGCCGCGATCTGGAACCCGACCGGCAGCTGGGCGCCGCCGCCCTCGGGCTCGGCGAGGCCGGCGGGAATCGAGATCGCCGGGATGCCAGCGAGGCTCATCGGCACCGTGAAGAAGTCATTGAGGTACATCGCCAGCGGGTCGTCGGTCTTCTCCCCCAGCCCGAAGGCGACCGACGGCGCGGTCGGGGTGACGACGAAGTCGACGTCGGCGAAGGCGCCGCTGAAGTCTTCGGCAATCCGCGTCCGCACCTTCTGCGCCTGCCCGTAGTAGGCCTCGTAGTAGCCGGAGGAGAGCGCGTAGGTGCCGAGCATGATCCGCCGCTTCACCTCGGGCCCGAACCCCTCCGAGCGGGTCGTCTCGTACATCTGGACCAGGTCGCCGTCACCGCCGGCGCGCATCCCGTAACGGACGCCGTCGTAGCGGGCGAGGTTGGAAGAGGCCTCGGCGGGCGCGATCACGTAGTAGGCGGAGATCCCGTGCTCTGAGCTGGGCAGCGAGACCTCGGCGATCTCGCCGCCGAGCTCCTCGATCTTGCGCAGCGTCTGCTCGAAGACGGCGCGGACGCCGCTGTCGTACTCGTCGCGGCCAAGCTCGGCGGGGACGCCGAAGCGCAGGCCCGAGAGGTCCTCGCGGTCGGGCAGGGAGACGCCGCCCTCGAGCCCGACCGAGGTCGAGTCGCAGGGATCCTTGCCCTGGAGGATGCCCAGCAGAAGCGCCGCGTCGGAGACGGTCCGGGTCAGCGGCCCGCACTGGTCGAGCGAGGAGGCGAAGGCGATCATCCCGTAGCGGGAGATCGCGCCGTAGGTCGGCTTCAGGCCGACGATGCCGCAGAAGGCGGCGGGTTGGCGGATGGAGCCGCCGGTGTCGGTGCCGATCGCCCAGGGCGCGAGGCCGCCGGCGACGACCGCCGCCGAGCCGCCCGAGGACCCGCCGGGTACCCGCGAGCGGTCCCACGGGTTGAGCACGGGGCCGTAGGCCGAGTTCTCGTTGGAAGACCCCATCGCGAACTCGTCCATGTTGGTCTTGCCGAGGATCGGCGCCCCCGCCTCGATCAGCTTGCGGACCGCCGTCGCGGTGTAGGGCGGGCGGTAGCCCTCGAGGATGCGGGAGCCGGCGGTGGTCGGCACGCCCTCGGTCGTGAAGATGTCCTTGACGGCGATCGGGGCGATGCAGTCGCGCTCGACCGCGATCGCGCTCGCCTCCCCGTCGCCCTCGTCGCGCCAGAGGTAGGCGTTCAGCTCGTCGCCGGCGGCAGCCTCGCGCCAGGCGGCGGTGTACTCCTCGGCTCCGAGGTTCCCCGCAACCATCGCTTCGTGCGCCTCGAGGGCGGTGAGCTGGAGTAGGTCGGTCATCTATTCGGCCTGCGGCGAAGGGACGCGGAAGGCGCCGTCCTGGGGCTCCGGCGCCGAGGCGAGGGCGACGTCGGGCGGCAGGCTCGGTCGCGCCTCGTCGGGGCGCAGCACGTTCTCCAGCGCGACCACGTGGGAGGTCGGCTCGACCCCCTCGAGGTCGAGGTTGCCGATCCGGTCGACGTGCTCGAGGATCCCCGAGAGCTCCCCCACCATCCGCTCGACTTCCTCCTCGGAGAGGCTGAGGCGGGCGAGCCGCGCCACGTGCAGTACCTGATCCCGCTCGATCACCGGCGAGATTCTAGGTGCGGATGGAAACTGGCTGCTTGGCCAGTTAGAGTGCCGAGCGATGCAGGGACCCCGGGCCGAGAGATTCGTCGTTCTCAACCTGCGTCTGCTCGCGGTCACCTTCGCCGTCGTCGGCATCCTCTTCATCGCCGTCCCGAGCGGTGTCCTCGACGTCATCTCTGACGTCGGCGAATGGTTCGGCTTCGACAACCGCGCCCCCCACACCCAGGAGTACCTCTGGCTGGCGCTGGCCTTCGCCTACATGGTCGTCATCACCGGCATCTGCCTCGTCGCCCAGGCCGACGTCGTCCGCTACCGGCCGCTGCTGCTGGTCCTCGCCGCCGGCAAGACCGCCTCCTCGCTCGGCTCGCTCGCCTTCTTCCTGATCCAGGACGAGGTCTTCATCTACCTGCTGAACTTCCTCGTCGACGGCTACCTGGCGCTGCTCTCGCTCTGGCTCTGGGTCCTTGCGGGCCGGATCGGCCGCCCGGCAGAGCCCGGTTGACAGCGCCCGCCAGGGCTCTCGACCGCTGAGCAACGCACCCTGAGCGCGATCTGCGCGGCGATGGCGCCGGGAATCGACGGCCTGCCGGCGGCGGAGCGCGACGTCGACGTCTCCGGCCCGGTCGCCCGCTTCCTGCGCTCGCTCTCGCCGCTGGTCCTGCTGCGAATCCGCCTCGGCCTGCGCGCCTTCGAGTGGCTGCCGTTCCCCTGGCGCTTCAGCCGCCTCGACCCTGAGGCCGCTGAGGACTTCCTGCACCGGCTCGAGCGTTCGCGCTTCGGCCTCCACCACGACCTGCTGCTGATGGCGAAGATCTTCTCGACCCTCGGCTACGCCGTCGCGCCGGAGGTGGAGGCGCGGATCGGGACCAAGATCAGCTGCGCCCTCGCCGACGGCTCGCTGCCGCAGCCGGCGGGGTCACTGGGCGAGACCGAAGCGCGAGGCGACGGAGAGGAATGCGACGTCGCGATCGTCGGCTCCGGCGCCGGCGGCGCGGTGGCCGCCGCGGCGCTCGCCGAAGCGGGGCTCGACGTGCTCGTGCTCGAGGCCGGCCAGCACTACAACCGCGACAACTACCCGGCCGGGCGCCTGGAGGCGATCGCGGCGCTCTACCGCGAAGCCGGCCTGACGATCGCCGAAGGGCGGCCGCCGATCCCGGTGCCGGTGGCGAAGGTGGTCGGCGGCACCACGGTGATCAACTCCGGCACCTGCTTCCGCGCCCCCGACTCGATCCTCGAGACCTGGCGCAGCGAGTTCGGCGTCTCCTGGGCCCATGACCTCGACGCCGATTTCGCCGAGGCCGAAGACTTCCTCCACGTCACCCAGCTCGACCCGAACCGGATGGGCCGCAACGGGCAGCTGGCGATGGAAGGGGCCGAGGCGCTGGGCGCCAACGGGGCGCCGATCTACCGCAACGCCGGCAGCTGCGTCCAGTGCAGCTCCTGCCCTTTCGGCTGCGAGATCGACGCCAAGCGAGGGATGCACGTCAGCTACCTGCCGCGCGCCGTCGCCGCCGGGGCGCGGGTCCGCGCCGGAGTGGAAGCCCAGCGTGTCCTGGTCGAGGACGGGCGGGCGGCGGGGCTCACCTGCTCGGCTCGCGACGCCTCCGGGCGCAGCCGCCCCTTCACCGTCCGCGCCCACCGGGCCGTGATCGCCGCCGGCGGCGCCTTCGGGACGCCGGAGCTGCTGCTGCGCTCGGGCCTCGGCGGGCCCCAGGTGGGCCAGAACCTCCACATCCACCCCGCCTGCTGGGTCGGCGCCCGCTACGAGGAGGAGGTCCGGGGCTGGGACGGCGTCATGCAGAGCTATTACATCGACCAGTGGGAGGACCCCTACCGCGTCCTCCTCGAGGCCACCTTCACGCCGCTTGCCTTCGGCGGCGCCTGGCTCCTCGGCAGCGGCGCCGACCACCAGCGCTCGATGCTGGACTTCGGCCACGTCGGCTCGATAGGCGTCCACCTCTGCGACCTTTCCAAGGGCCGCGTCGGCCTCGCCAATGGCGGCGCCCTGCGTGCCAGCTACAGCCTCACCGACGAGGACGCCCGCCAGGTCGTCTTCGGCATCGCCCGCGCCGCCGAAGTCCACTTCGCCGCCGGCGCCACCGAGGTCTACCCGAACATCCCCCGCGCCGGCATCCTCAAGCCGGCCGACCTGGCGCGGTTCGAGGCGACCACCTTCAAGGCCTCCGAACTGCGCCTGGAGGCCTTCCACCCGATGGGAACGGCGCGGATCGCTGCCGATCCGCGCCGTGGAGTCTGCGCTCCCGACGGCTCCGTCAACGGAACCGCCGGGCTCTATGTAGCCGACGCCTCGCTCTTCCCGACCTCGGTTGGCGTCAACCCGATGATGACCATCATCGCTTTCGCCAAGCAGGTCGCGAGGGGTATCGCTACTGAGGCGGCGGACCGCCCTGGCCGGAGCTCGGCGGAGGCGGCGGGGGTGGTGGCGTAGTCGAGGACGGGGGCTGGGTCGGGCCGCCGGCGCCGTGACCGCCACCGCGGTTGGAGAGCTGGTCGCCGATGTCGCCGAATGAGGTTCCCTCCTCCTGCATCGCCCGGTAGCCGCCGTAGGTGATCCCGGCAGCGGCGAGCAGGCCGAGGAAGGCGCCGATCGCGGGGCTGATGTCGACGCCCTCGATGTCGCTGCCGCCCGGCGGGTCGATGATCCGGTAGAGGATCAGCAGCACCGAGACGGCGCCGAGAATCGCCACAACCGCGTTGATCGAGAACGGCGGCTCGACGACGGCGTCGGCGAGGCGGATAACCGCCACCGCGACGGCGGCGATGATCGTGATCATGAGGATGATGTCGATCGTGCTGAAGGCTTCCCAGGCGTTGCCGCCGATGCTGACGCTGAAGAGCCCGTCGCCGCTGGAGACGTCGACCTTGAACCAGTCGAAGAACATGAAGATGAAGAGAAGGACGGCCGATGCGCCGGCGATCTTCTCCCCCGTACTCAGCCTGTCCGCATTCATCTCTTCCTCCTTGGAAGGGTTGGGGTCGTCGCGACCCTATATCTGCATCAGGCGGTTGTTCGACGCCGGTAGCCGGGTTTCCTACCCGCTGGTGGTTCGCATGCGAGCGGCCTGCAAGGTGTTCGAAAGCAGCATCGCGATCGTCATCGGTCCGACCCCGCCCGGGACCGGCGTGATCGCCGCCGCGACCTCGGCCGCGGCCTCGTAGTCGACGTCGCCGGCGAGGCCGTCCTCGAGCCGGTTCATGCCGACGTCGATCACCACCGCGCCGGGCTTCACCGCCTCCTTGCCCAGGAGCCTTGGCACTCCGACCGCGGCGACGAGGACGTCGGCGCGGCAGCAGGTCGCCTCGAGGTCGCGGGTGCGCGAGTGGCAGACCGTCACCGTCGCGTTCGCCTGCAGCAGCAGGCGGGCGACCGGCACCCCGACCAGCTTCGAGCGGCCGACGACAACCGCCTCGGCCCCCTCCAGCTCGACCCCCTCGTGGGCGAGCAGCTCCATCACCCCGGCGGGGGTGCAAGGGACGAGCCCGGGGGTGCCGTGGGCGAGCAGGCCGGCGTTGACCGGGGTGAGGCCGTCGACGTCCTTCCGCGGGCTCAGGGTCTGGACGACGGCGTCGGAGTCGAGATGGGCCGGCAGCGGCAGCTGGACGAGGATGCCGTCGACGTCGTCGTCGGAGCCGAGATCCCGGACCAGCTCCAGCAGCTCCTCCTGCTTGATACTCGCTTCGAGGCCGTGGTGGACCGAGCGCATCCCCACTTCCTCGGTGGTGCGGCGCTTGTTGCGGACGTAGATCTCCGATGCGGGGTCGTCGCCAACCAGGACCGTCGCCAGCGCCGGCACCCGTCCCGCCTCCTGCTCGTAGGCGGCGACGTCGACCTTGACCCGCTCCCGCACCGCGGCGGCAACGGCTTTGCCGTCGATCACCCGAGCGGCCACGCCTCAGCGCCTCCGGATCGGTGCGTAGTCGGCCATCAGCTTGCGCTCGGCGCCGTCGCCGGAGAAGCGGACGACCACGACCCCGCCCGGCTCGACCCCGGTGACGACCCCGTCGCCGAAGCTGGCGTGGACGACGTCGTCGCCGGTCTGCAGTTCCAGCGCCGTCCCGGGGTCGACGGGCTGCGCCTGGGCCGGGGTGACGTCGTTGGCGACCGAGTTGCCCCAGCTGGTGCCGAGGCTGCGGGCGGCGGTCGAGTGGCGCTCGGTCAGCTCGTGCGGCAGCTCGTCGACGAAGCGCGAGGGCAGGTTGTGCTCGGCGCGGCCGAAGAGCCGCCGCTCGCGCGCCCAGGTCATGTAGAGGCGCTTGCGGGCGCGGGTGATGCCGACGTAACAGAGGCGGCGCTCCTCTTCTTCGCCACCCTCCTCGAGCGCGCGCATGTGCGGGAAGGCCCCCTCCTCGCAGCCGACGATGAAGACGGTGTCGTACTCGAGCCCCTTGGCGTTGTGGAGGGTCATCAGCGTCACCAGCTCCTGGTCCGCGGCGAGGCCGTCCTGCTCGCTGTAGAGGGAGATCTGCTGCAGGTACTCCTCCAGCGGCGAGATTTCGCTCTCGCCCTCGCGTTCGCGCTCGATGTCGAACTCGGCAGCGCCGCCGATCAGCGTTTCCAGGTTTTCCGCCCGCCCTTCGGCCTCGATCGTCCGCTCCGCCGCCAGCGCTTCGAGGTAGCCGCTCTCGTGCAGGACCGCCTCCAGCAGGGTCGCCACCGGACCCCCTTCGTCGGCGCGTTCGCGCAGCCCGGCCATCATCTCGTAGAAGCGGCCGAGGGACTTGATCGCGGCGCCGCTCAGTCCGGGCACCTCCTCGACCCGTTCGATCACCTCCCAGACCGGCTGCCCGGTGGTGTTGACGTGGGAGGCGATCCGGGCCTGGGTCGTATTGCCGATCCCGCGCCGGGGCGAGTTGACGACGCGGCCGAAGGAGACGAGGTCGGCCGGGTTGACCAGCAGGCTGAGGTAGGCGATCGCGTCCTTGACCTCGGCCCGCTCGTAGAACTTGGTGCCGCCGATCACCTGGTAGGAGACGTCGAAGCGCTGCAGCGTGTCCTCCAGCACCCGGCTCATCGCGTTGGTCCGGTAGAAGACCGCGACCTGCGAGCGCGAGACCCCCTCCTCCTCTTCGAGGCGGGCGATCTCGCCGGCGACCCAGCGCGCCTCCTCGTGCTCGTCGGTGAGCTCGTTCAGCTGGACCTTCTCGCCCTCGTCGCCTTCTGACCAGAGCTCCTTTTTCAGCCCTTCGCGGTTGCGTTCGATGACGGCGTTGGCGGCGGAGAGGATCGTCTGGGTTGAGCGGTAGTTCTGCTCGAGCTTGACGATCTCGACGTCGTCGAAGTCCTTCTCGAAGTCGAGGATGTTGCGGACGTCGGCGTGGCGGAAGCCGTAGATCGACTGCGCGTCATCGCCGACCACCATCAGGTTCTTGTGCTCGCCGGCCAGCAGCTGCAGCAGCCGGTACTGGGCGTGGTTGGTGTCCTGGTACTCGTCGACGAGGACGTGGCGGAAGGTGCGGCGCCAGCGATCGCGCACCTCCGGAAAGAGCTCGATCACGTTGACGGTGCGGACGAGGAGGTCGTCGAAGTCCATCGCGTTGGCTTCCCGCATCCGTTTCTCGTAGAGCGGGAAGGCTTCGGCGACGATCTCCTCGAATTCGGCGTAGGCGGATTCGTTGTAGGAGTCGGAGTCGATCAGCTGGTTCTTGGCGCCGGAAATTTTCGCCTGCACCGCCCGCGGTGGGAACCGTTTCGGGTCGACCCCGAGCTCGGTGAGGCAGCGTTTCAGCATCCGCAGCGAGTCGGACTGGTCGTAGATCGTGAAGCTCTTCGAGTAGCCGAGCCGCTCGGCGTCGACCCGCAGCATCCGCGCGCAGGCCGAGTGGAAGGTCGTCACCCACATCGCCCGCACCGAGCGGCCGACAAGCTGGCCGACCCGCTCCCGCATCTCGGCGGCGGCTTTGTTGGTGAAGGTGATCGCCAGGATCTCGCCCGGACGGGCGGCGCCGGTGGCGAGCAGGTAGGCGATCCGGTGCGTGAGCACGCGGGTCTTGCCCGAGCCGGCGCCGGCCAGAACCAGCAGCGGCCCCTCGCCGTGCTGGACCGCTTGCCGCTGCGGCTCGTTCAGGCCCGCCAGCAAGCGCTCGGCCGCCGACGCGCCCGGTTCGGTCGGGGCGGCTGAGGAGGCGGGCGCGGCCTCGGAATCCCTGTCGAATTGCTCCTGCAGGCTCACCTGCCGAGCATAGCCAGGGGCCCGGCGGGGCTGGTCGGGCTCCCTATTCGCAAGCTTCGTAGAGCTCGATCGTCGGTTGGTAGCCGTCGAGGAACATGTTTTCCAACTCGGCCCGTGACATCCGGTGCAGGGCCTTGCTGATGCAGTCGACCACCTTCGGGTCGGTCCTGGTCTCCCCGCCCTCGAAGCCCTCCAGCATCTGCGGGATCATCTCCGCGCGGTCGAACTCGGTGAAACGGACGAACTCGTCCAGCTTCCAGCCGTCTTCGTCGACGAGGGCCATGAGGGCGGTCTGGCCGGCGACTTCACCGCCATGGAGGGCGACTTCGGCGGTGGCCGCCGAGCCGTCGACCTTGATCGCGCTGACCTCGACCGGAGCGTTGTCGCTTTCTTCGGCCTCGGCGTTCTGTTCGCACGCTTCAACGGCGTTCTCGCCGCTGCTTTCAAACGACTCCTCCAGCCACGCCTGGGTCATCAGCTCGGTGCAGCTCTGGGGTTCGGTCTCAACCAGAGCGGTCTCGATCGCCGCGGCGATCTCCTCTTTGTCGCTTTCGCCACCCCCACAACCGGCGAGCGCGATCGCCAGGGCGAGAAGGAGCGGCCCGAGGAGACGAAGGCGGCCCACCTCAGCCGCCGGCCGAGGAGCGGCCGCTACGGGGCTCGATCTTCGCCACCTCAGCCGAAGGGCCGTTGCCGCCGTCGAGCTGTGCCAGTCGCGCCTCGACCTCGGCGATCCGCTCGGAGAGCGCTTTGATCGCGTCGGCGATCGGGTCGGGGAGGTGGATCCAGTCGGCGTCGGGGCCTTCGACCTTGCGGCCTTCGAGCCGGACCGGGTGGCCCGGGTTGCCGACGACGGTGGCGCCCGGCGGCACGTCCTCGACGACGACGGTGTTGGCGCCGACCTTGGCCCCGTCGCCGACCGCGATCGGCCCGAGCAGCTTGGCGCCGCTGCCGACGGTGACGTTGTCGCCCAAGGTCGGGTGGCGCTTGCCACGCTGGAAGCCGGTGCCGCCGAGGGTGACCCCCTGATAGAGCGTCACGCAGTTGCCGATCACCGCGGTCTCGCCGATGACGACGCCGGAGCCATGGTCGATGAAGAACTCGTTGCCGATCGCCGCCGCCGGATGGATCTCGACCCCGGTGACCGCGCGGGTCATGTAGGCGATCACCCGCGGCAGCAGCGGCACGCCCGCCTCGAACAGTGCGTGGGCGGCGCGGTGGGCGAGCAGCGCCTGCACCCCGGCCCAGCTGGCGACGATCTCGAAGCTGGAGACGTTCTGGGCGGCGGGGTCGCGCTCGCGCGCCGCCCGCACGTCCGCGCGAATCTCCTTGACCAGCCTTTTCCAGCGGTTCATGGTGAGAAGAAGGGTAGGGACATGTAGCGCTCACCCGAGTCGCAGACGATCGTCACCACCCTCTTCCCAGCCATCTCCGGCCGCCCCGCGACCTCGAGCGCGGCGCAGATGTTGGCGCCGGCCGAGATCCCGGCCAGCACGCCGTCCTCCTTGGCGACGCGGCGGGCCGTCTCCAATGCGTCCTCGTCGCCGACCGCGAGGATCTCGTCGACCACGCTGCGGTCGAGGTTCTCGGGCACGAAGCCGGCCCCGAGTCCCTGGATTTTGTGCGGTCCGGGGGCACCACCGGAGAGCACCGGCGAGGTTGCCGGCTCGACCGCGACGACCAGGGTCTCCGGCGCCCGTTCCTTCAGCAGCCG
>DASTYZ010000034.1:0-47821 GCA_035764545.1 Solirubrobacterales bacterium
TAAGCGCCTCGTTTCTAGCCATCGCAGCAGCCTTCTTTACCGCCGGTGTAGGCAAGAATTCAGCTTGGCTCATCGTGATGTCTCCAGTGCCCCTGCAACTTGGCGTGCTGCAAATGACGAGGAACGCGCGGCTCCAGTTGCAGCTGACGACCTATCTGGCCGCCTTTACGCCGTTCACCGCCACGTCTTGGGAGAAAGACGTGGCGGTCGTCCGCCGTCGATTTTGGGCAGAGGCCAAGGACGGAGTAATTGCGGGCAAGCTTCGGGCCTCAGAGTTCAAGGCTGCAAAGACTCTGGCTAGGCACATCACCAATCCATCTGCTTGGGATCTATGGCTATTGATCTCATTGCTGGTCGGGATTGGAGTTGACGCGGTACCCCTGTTCCTCGGCCTCGATGATGACCTTGCCGCTTTTCTTGCAGGTCTCGCGCTGCTCTCTCTCGGCACGTTGTGGCTAGCGCGCGACATCGCCCGGATCGAGCCTGAGCGCGAACGCTGGGAAGCACTATGGGCCAGGTACAGAGAAGAAGTGTCCGAGCCCAAACATTCCGCGTAGGAGACATCCTCCTGGCTGACTCATCGCCGAAAGTAAGCGTCGTTGTACCCGCTTACAACGAGGCCCGCCATCTAAGGCGGTGCTTGCGCTCTCTCCATTCGCAAGCTCTTATGCCTTGCGAGCTGATTGTCGTCGACGACGGCTCGCGTGATGAAACCGGCGCGGTCGCAGAAGCAATGGGGGTCATGGTGATTCGCACTGCCCACCGCGGTCCTGCTCACGCACGCAATCGCGGTGCGGCCTTGGCTCGCGGCGACATCCTGGTGTTCGTCGATGCCGATATCGAGTGCTCGCCCGCCTATTTAGAAAACTTGGTCGCGCCGATCACTCGCGACGGTGCCACTGGCGCTTTCTCCAAGGAGATTTACATTGGCAACCTCTCCAGCCGGTGGGCTCGCGCCTACGCGCTGATTCGCCACTTGGCGTTGCCGCGACTTCTTCCCGAAAGTCACCCCGACGAGTCAAGTAACTACCGAGCGATCGTACGCCGCCGTTTCCTCGATGTTGGGGGATATGACGAAGTCGGATACGGGGAGGACATGACGTTGGCACCGAAGCTGGGTGAGCTGGCTGTGGCGGCACCGAAGGCGCTGTGTTGGCACTACAACCCGGACTCGCTCTGGGAGATCTTCGAGAACGCCCGCTGGATCGGGCGCGGGCATGACATTGGCGAAGTCGCACGCCCGTGGCTCTCGAACCTACCCACCTCTGCATTGAGGAAGGGCGTTTGCGATGTAGCAAGAGGAGCGGAGCTAGCAATCATTCCCGCGCGGCTCGTCTACAGCTTTGGAATATTGACGGGACTCGCTCGCCGCGCCATCAGGCCGGATTGGCACTGGAAGTGAACATTGCTGCGCCGGCGGCCAGCGTCGTGATTCCGGCTTTTAATGCTCGTGGCCTGATCGGGCGCGCCCTTGAATCGTTGTATGCGCAGGATCTAGATGTTCCATTCGAGATCATTGTTGTTGTCTCGGGAACCGACGACTGCGCGGACTACCTGGGTGAGCATCACCCCTCGGTTCGGGTTCATCAAAGTACGGCGCAACTGCTTCCGGGGCCGGCCCGCAACGCGGGGGTGCGGATGGCGGTCGGTGAGGTGATCGCGTTTGCCTCCGCCGATACCAGGGCTGCTCCACGCTGGCTCGCAGAACGTCTGCGACTCCATCTCTCGGGCTGCGATCTAGTCGGCGGATCGATTCTCAATGGAACGCCTAGAAGTTGGATCGGCACCGCCGGCTACCTCATGGAGTATTCGGCCCTACTGCCGGTCGGGGCGCTGCTGCGCCAACAGGATGTCGCGCATGCCCTTTCCTTCAAACGCTCTGTATTTGAGCTGGTCGGCGAATATCCGGAGGACATCACGACTGGAGAGGACACGATCTTCAATCAGCGTTGCCTTGCCGCAGGGCTGCGGCTCGGCTTCGCACCTCAAGCTGGTCTCTATCACGACAACACGAGGGATCTAAGCGAGTTTCTCCGCCATGCCGCAGCCCACGGTCGTGGCTTGGCGCAGTGCATCGAGCGCTACGAACTGGCGACGTCATTCTCCCGCGCCGATGCTTGGTCCGCGCGGGGACGAGGTGCCGCCACCTTTAGGTACACGACGCTAGCCCTCACGGCGAAGTACCGACGGGTTGCTCGTTTTGCTCCACGGTTCCTGCCTGCCCTTGTGGCGTGCACCCCGCTCATAGCCGCAGGCTCGGCAGTTACTGCTTGGTCGACTCTGAACGAGTTACGTTCGTGATCCGGATCGAAAGGAGGGCCGACGGTCGTAGCCCTGGCCTCGAGGCATGCTGGGCTCGCTTCCGGTTACTGGAGGAAAAGATATTGAAGAAATGAATTTCGAGTTCTGGGTATAGACGGGGCTGGATCGACTGATCAGGATGCGCTCGCAACTGCAGCCGCCGCAGGGGTCGCTGCCGGAACCGGTCAGGAGACTCCATGGGAGGCAGGGCTACGGTGCGCCAAAAGGCGGCCTCGAAACGGCGGGTTGGACTGCTCATCCTTGTTGCACTGAGCGTTCTTCTGGTGTCGGTCGTCGCGACTTACGCTGTCGCTGATGAGGTCGAGCCGCCCGTTCCGCCGGTCGGCCCCGACGCACCGGTCCCTGGGTCCACCGAGATTGCCGCCGCCTACGACGACGCCCAGGAGCGGGAGGAGGCGCGAGAACAAGAACTAGAAGAGCCGCGGTTCGTCGCTGCGCGGGAAGCCTCCCGTCAGGCCTATGCGGACCTAACCGCTGCCGAGTCCGAAGCTCTTCTCAAATCGGCGTTCCCCGAGATCTTCGAAGTGCTGAACTCCGACCCCGCCCGCTACCTAAGCGATGCGAAACTCAACCGGTCGCTGGGGGAGGGAGACGCAGTGGTGACGAGCGAAGGGAAAACCGATCTGCTCGAAGGCAGCTACCCGACTGAAGTGCGGAACGACGAAGGGGAGCTTGAAAAAGTTAGCGTCACTTTGGAAGACACGCCAGAGGGCTACGAGGCGAAAAACCCGCTGGTCGAAGTGGCGATCGCCGACTCGGCCGAAGAGGGGGTCGTCCTCGGAGGGGAGGGAAGCCCCGGCGAGGTGCCGCCGGTCACCGTGACCCAGACCGGGGCCGACGATAGCCCTGCGCGAACGCTGGGCGACAAGAACGTCTTCTTCAGCGAAGTGGAGGCCGGCAGCGACACCGACCTGTTCGTCGCCCCGACCGCTTACGGCGTAGAGCTCGCCAACCTGCTCCGCACGGCTGACAGCCCCGAGACCCTGCGCTTCCACATCGAGCTCCCCGCCGGCGCGGCACTGCGGGCTGCCCAGGACGGCGGTGCCGAAGTGGTCGCAGCCGACGATGAGCTCCTCTACCGGGTGGACAGGCCCGTTGCGTTCGACGCCCAGGGCACCTCGGTCAGCACGATGCTTGAGGTCGAAAACGACAACCTCATGATCCATGTACCCCATCGGGAAGCGGACATCGCCTATCCGATCCTCGTGGATCCCGAACTAGAAACGAACTGGAATTCCGGGAACATCCCGGGGATTGCCCCCTACGGCCCCTGGTACCCGTATGAGTCGTCGTCCAACAACGGGATGTACGTCGGTACTTCGGATGAATTCTGGAAAGGGCAACCTGGGTTGTACTTCACCGCGCAAAGCGGCAGCCTTGCTGGCGGCGCTTGGGACGAGCTCGCCTACTTCGCTCCCAATGAGCAGAGCTATATCGCGCGAGCTGTCATCAATACCTTTCCTCGTGGCGATAGTTGTTCGCCCTTAGTGAAAGACCCCTATGACTTCACGGGCATGTACGCCTGGATGAACGGCGGCACCTCCGAAACCCCTCACTGGAACGGCTATCGCAACAACGACGCATACGAATTCGGGAACTCGACCATCAACTCATGGGGAAACGAGTTCATCATTGGTTTCGGTAATGCCAGCGCAAAGACCAACGCCTGCTGGCGCCGGGTCAGGGTCGGCGGTACCCAGATCTGGCTCAACGACTGGCAGTACCCGTATATGTCCTCGGTCGGGTCAACGCCAGAAGGATGGGCGAAAAAGGATGGCAGTCCGCGCACCTTCAGCGTCTCAGCCACCGATGCGGGCCTCGGAGTCAAGACCGTCCGCATGTTTGGCGTTGGCACCCAGACGTGGAGCTGGAACAGGACGCCCTGCACGGGTACTTACGAAAGCCCCTGCGCCAACTCTGCCAGCGGGCAGATCACCTTTACCACCAACGGGTTTCCTTACGAAGGCCGCTACAACAGCGAAAACAAAGAACGCAAGTTCACGGTGCAGGTTGCGGACCCTACGGACAAGACCTGGGAGATCGAGAGGGCGCTGTGGCTCGACGGCGTTGGACCTGCCGTCAGCCTGAAAGGGCAGCTTGCTACGGCGACCGACCAGGTCGGCTCCACTGAGAAGGCTCAGGAAACGACGGCAAAAGACGACGAACTCAGCCTGCCGACCTACAAGCTCGAAATCGAAGCAAACGACGGGGCCGATCGCTCCGGGGTGAAAGAAATCAAGGTCTATCTTGACGAAAAAAGCACCCCCGAGGAAGTGAAACTTGGCAGCTGCGGTACCAGCTGCCCACAGGCTCTGACGATGAGCTACACGCTGAAGCTACCGGGTCTCAGCCCCGGGAAGCACTCGCTCCGAATCGTTGCGCTCGACAAAGTTGAAAACAGTTCCGACCCGACCCGCAACATCGAGTTCGAATACATCCCCGCAACCGGGATGAAGGAAGAGTACGTCCTGCAGCACTTCCGCCTTCCGGACGGCAACGACTACTCGGGTGAAGCCGATTACCACGGCCCTGAGATCGCGGTTAACGTCATAAACGGCAACGTTGTGTTCCACGAACGCGACGTCAGCGTCGAGACCGACCGCAGCGAAGTCGACCTCGAACGGGTGTACAACTCCCAGCAGCCCACTCAAAAGGACACTCAATGGGGGCGCGGGTTCAGCATCGCCCAGACCCCGGAACTTGAACCCCAGCCCGGTCCGTCGCCGCAGAAGGCAACGATGACGCAGACGGGGAAGGTCACCGGTTCGGTCCCGATTCCGCAGTCGCTCTCCCAGTCGACCTTCAGCGCCAGGCTTCGCGCCCAGATCACCAAGACGGCTGGCGGCTATGCAGTTGCTCCAACCAGTTCGGACGAAGTCTCGGTCTTCAACAGCTCCGGGCGGGTCGAAGAAGTGGTTCTTGGCGACGACTCGCCGGTGGAATTCGAACCGGAAGAAGCGCCGATCCAGGCCTCGACCGTGGGGTCGTCCGGGAGCGGCAACGGCCAGCTCAACCATCCAGCCGATGCGGCTGTCGACGCTAAAGGCAACGTTTGGGTCATCGACAAGATCAACAACCGTCTCGTCGAGTTCGACGAAGCCGGCAACTTCGTGCGGACGGCGGGAAGCACGGGATCTGGGGCTGGGCAACTCAAAAGTCCGTCGGCGATCGCGATTGACTCGCTAGGAAATATCAGCGTCACCGACTCGGCCAACAATCGAATCACCCGCTTCAATGAAAACGGACAGTTCGACTCTACCTTCGGCTGGAACGTCAACAAAACGAAGGTGGAAGGCGGGGGGACCCAGCTCGAAAAGAATCGCTGTACTGCCTGGTCAGGCCATGTCTGCCAGGCGGGTACGGCGGGTACGGCCGAAGGTCAGATCTCTGAACCGATCGGGATTACGACGACCGGCGGTCAGAACCTCTTTGTCGTCGAGCGAGCCAACAACCGGGTCGAGAAGTTCAACCCGCAGGGGGAAGTGTTGGCCAAATTCGGCTCGACCGGCAGCGAAGCGGGTCAGCTGAAAGAACCGACCGCGATTGCCCACACGCCGATCGGCGGCGGAGACCTCTGGGTCGCCGACACCGGCAACAACCGGATCGCGGCGTGGACTTCTTCTTATGCGTACTCGCGCCAGTACGGCAAAGAAGGCAGCGGGCAGGGGGAGTTCAAAAAACCCGTCGCGATCGAGGCGGACGCCGAAGGAAATGTCTTTGTCGGGGACCTCGGGAACCAGCGCGTGCAGGAGCTTAGTCGCGGCGGTGACTTCATCACCCGTTTCGGGGGCTCCGGCGAGTTCGAATTCAGCAATCCGTCAGGGATCTTCCTCGATCCTCACGGCAGCCTCTGGGTCACCGACACCGGAAAAGATCAAGTACAGCAATGGCTGACTGGTTCCTTCCTCCTCGCCGGCTCGCGGATCGGCTCCTTTGGAACTGGCAACGGCCAGTTCAACCATCCGGCTGACGTGGCGCTCGACGGCAAAGGCAACATCTGGGCCCTCGATAAGGGCAACCATCGCCTCGAGAAGTTCAACGAAAAAGGTGAATTCGTCCAAGCGGTCGGCTCCAAAGGTGGTGCGGCCGGCCAGCTGAACGGACCCTCGGCCCTGGCGATCGACCCCAGCGGCAATCTCTGGGTCGCTGACACCGCAAACAACCGGATTGAGGAGTTCAACGAAAAAGGCGAATTCGTGCTCACGTTCGGCCGTGACGTGAACAAAACCAAGGTCGAAGCGGCGGCGAGCGAAGCCGAACGGAATGTCTGCACGGCAGCATCTGGCAACGTCTGCCAGGTCGGCCTCGTCGGAGGCACCAACGGGCAGCTGAAAGGCCCGCAGGGCATCGCGGCAACGTCGGGAGGCAACATTTGGATCACCGACACCGGTAACAACCGCCTGAAAAAGTTCGGGCCCGCAGGCAACCTGATCAACATCCTCTCCTCGGAAGGCAGCGAAGCCGGAAAAGTCAAAGAACCAACGGCGATTGCGATGGCGCCGGACGGGTCCATCTGGGTCGCTGACAGCGGCAACAATCGGATCGAGGGCTGGAACTCGAGCCTCGGGTTCATCCGCCAGTTTGGCTCCGAAGGGAGTGGGGTCGGCCAGTTCAAACGTCCCGCCGCCCTCGACGTCGACTCCGCCGGGAACTTCTGGGTCGGCGATCAGAACAACTCCCGCATCCAGCAGTTCAACTCGACCGGAGAATACGTCAGCAAGTTCGGCAATTCCGAAATTTTCAGGCTCAGCAGCCCGATGGGCTTGGTGACCGACGGGAAAGGGGGCCTCTGGGTCACCGATACCGATCACAACCGGCTGCAGCGACGGACCGTGCCGACCGGTGCCGGGGTGCCTGGCGGTGCCGATGTCGGAGTCGCTCCGTACTTCGATCCACCCGTCGTCGACTACGACTATGCGGAAGGCAAGCTGACCGAGCTGCAGGTCGAAGACGAAGGGACCGAAGGAGGGGATCCGTCCCTCGAAATGTCCCTCTCGTCGGGATTGGTGACCGAACTGGAGAGCGAAGAGGCGGGCGACACCACCTACGCATACGAAACCGGCAAGCTGAAAACGATCGGTGGCGTCGACGGCGAAACGAAATACGGCTACGACTCGTCCGGGCGGATGAACGCGGTGACGCTGCCCAACGGAACGATCGCGACGATCACCTATGACTCGACCTCGAGGGCGACGTCGGTGAAAGTGGATCCGGCTGGCCCCGAAGCGGCGAAAACGACCAGTTTTGCCTACTCAGTCGAACCTAGGCGGACCACGGTCTGGGGCGGAGGCAACCCCGAAATCGTCTATGACATCAGCGAAGACGGCTCGGTGTTCAAGTGGTCCTACGTCGAAGGGCCGCCGACGATCGCCTCGATCAGCGGCAGTCTCTGGAGCAAAAAGGGACAGGAACTCGAAAACAAAGATCAGACGTTGTTCGTGACGGGTTCCTCGGCGCATCAGATTGCATCCATCAGGATCGTGGCCAACGGGAACTCTGTGGTTGCTGAAACGACGTGCGAGGATCCAGCGGAACCGCCTAGCCACATCTGCGACCAGCCCGCTCCGCTCGAATGGATAACTCATCCCTCCGAACACGCCCCGGGGCGCATGGACCTCGAAGTTGTCGTCACCGATTTCCTCGGTCATCAGACGGCTGAACGCTTTTTCGTGGTGGTGCCGCAGCAGCCTCCGCCAGGCCCAGAAACCGTTGAGAGGCCCAACTTCGACTCGATCAAGGTGTTCCGGGAAAGCTACGGACTGGACCGCGACAACCCGCGCACTGTGCCGCAGATGAACGAACTTCTCCTCGAATTGCTCTACGAGTGGGAAAAGCGCGATCCGGCCGCGATGAGGGCTGTCGAAAACTGGGGTGTGCCGATGCGCGCGCCTGAACTCGACGAAATGGAATGGCGGAAGACCTACACCGGCCAAGCGGCGGAAGCGATTCCGCAGTGGGCCGAAGAACACGCATCATCTACCTATGGCGGCTTCTACGTAGACGATCGCGCCGGGGGGAAAATTTACGTCGGATTCACTGGCTCTGTGCAGGAACAGGCGGCCACGGTGGAAGCCCTAAGGCAGAGCGGTGCTCTCTTGAACCCTGGTCAACTATTCCCCTTCCCGATTCCGCCGACCCGATCGGTGACCAATCTGGAATCTCTGCAGAGTTCGATATCCGCCGCAATCATGGGTAACGGCCCCGCCAGAGAAGCGACCGTTTCGCTTTCCCTCCCGCCCGATGCCAACACGGTGCAGATCGGGGCCTCGGATCCCAACCTTGTGGAAGGGTTCGTCAAACAGCAATTCGGTCAGTCTGCACCGGTATCGGTTAGCTTTGAAGACCGACGCATAGCCGCCACGAGCCGCTTCGGAAGCAGCGGCCCCATCTATGGTGGCTCGGCCTTGGTGCAGAACAAAGCCGGAGGCCAGTGCACGGCCGGTTTCGGGTCGCGAGCTCCGACCGACCAGCAGCAGGGAGAGACGATCTACTCCTACTTTGTCCTCACCGCAGGTCATTGCTTCAAAATGGGAGCTGAAGTCTCCCGTCAGCCGATCAGGCAGTTCTTCGAAGGGCCCGGCATCGGCAAGGTGCGTCGCCGTGATTTCGGGCCCGAATTCGAAGGTGACCTGATCCGAACTGACGCCGAGGCGATTTTGATTGACAAATCGCTTAGAAGCCATTCTGTACTCAACGGCAGTCCGATGCGGGCTGAAGCTATTCAGGGTGCTCAACGTCCGCGCGCCAAGCGGTTCGTGTGCTGGTCGGGGGTGAACGGCGGACAGCACTGTGGGAAGGTCCTCCATCTTGATGAAGGCGTCGTCGAGGGGATGCTCGATTTCGGGTTCGTGGTCGATGGACCGGCCGCCGAAGGCGACAGCGGCGGTCCTGTCTGGGATCCGATCACGCATAAGGCAGTGGGACTGATTGGAAGCATTCTGGGTCCGCACTGCTGGTACTTGTCGGCCCCGGGCCAGCCGCTTATGTGCTCGAGGATGGTCTTTACGCCACTTCTCCCGCGGCCTAACAAGGCCTATCCGGAGGGTGCAATGCCGAAGCTTGGCATCGATATCCTTAAAGAGGACTGATGTTGAGAACGCCGACAAGTGCTAAGCGGGCTCCGAAGAATCGAGTGCCTATATATGGCCTCCTCCCGCTTTGCCTGATTTTGTTTTTAGCTCATTCTTTCCAAGCGCCCGCGGAGGAGGGGGCAAACTCAAAAAAAACCCTTTGTGTCAGGGGTCATGTCTGGCTTGCGAAGGCGCCGCGGAAAATTCGCTTTTCCTTTACCTGTCAACTGCCTGATGCGACGAAGGTGGCACGGTTGTCGATCGTGCAGTTCTCAAAGAAAGAACCTCATGCGGGTCCCGGAATTACCGAGGTATCTACGAACCTACGCATGGGGAGCAGAAGCTCGGAGGGTGCGCACGGATCCTGTGTTCTGAGCAAGGAAGTTGCCTCCTGCGCGGTGCGAGGGAAGGGAAACGTGGAAGCGAGTGGATGGGTGGATGTAGCGAACGGCACCCGCTGCCAGCGAAGGGTCGCCCTCAGCGTGAAGCGGCCGCCTAAGTGCCACGACGATCGCTGCGAGCTTGTTCTCGACATTGACTATCTGTGGAAGAGGCTTCCTGCGGGCTGTTGATAGGGAGAGGTCCTTACGCGCGTGAGTCCGCGCTCTAGGTCTCATCCAGGTCAAATCATCGCCGCAATACCGCCGCTAGAGTGGAGGTCCTCTACTTCATGCCGAAAGTCCCGAGCCGCTGCGGGCTCAGTCCGACCGGCCGCTGAAGAGCGCGACGGTGCCTACAATCTCGACTTCATGCGAGCCGAAGTGTCGCGCGAGTTCAGCGTCCAGGGCCTCGGCGGTGTCGTGCTCGTTCGACATCACTCCCAGGCTGTTGTTGAGGTTGATCGTCGCGCGGCCTAGGGGGTTGTGGTCGGCCGCCGGGCCGAGGATGGTGGCTCCGAAGAAGGCGCCGCCGGGGGCCAGGGCGGTGCGGGTGTTTTCGAAGGCGGGGCGCTTGTCGGGGATCGAGCCGGGGAGGCAGTGGAGGATGTGGGTGAGCGCTATGGAGTCGTAGCTCGCCGGGGGCAGGCCCCAGTCCTCCAGGACGTTGGCCTGGTGGGCGCGGGGTTGGTAGCGGGCGAGGCGTTGGGAGGCGGCGCGGAGGGAGTTGGGGTTGAGGTCCATCAGGGTCAGCTCCGGCGCCTCGGTTGGGAAGGTGGCTTCGTCGAGTACTCGCCCCGAGGCGACACCGACGTCTAGGTGCCGGCCGCTGAGGTGGGCGTTGTAGTGAGCCACCAGGCGCGGCAAGGGGCAGCGCCAGAGGTACGGGCTGTTGAACCCGTAGACGATCGCGTCGTAGGCCGGGAGAAAGAGGCGGCCGTAGATCGCCTGGCCCCGGTAGGCGGGATCGGAGTTGGCGACTGCCGGCACGGAGCCGACGCTATCGGCGGGGGCCTCAGATGACCGCGACTTCGATCACTCTGCGCTGGGTGTCGCCTCCATCTTGGTGTCGATTCCAGCGTCGCTTGTTCGTCGTCTGGGTAAAGGCGCGGCAATCGGAGCTCCGCCGGCGAGACGAAGGAGACGAACCATGGGCGCAGCCGTTCTCTACATGTCGATGTCCCTCGATGGGTTCATTGCCGGACCGAACGAGGGGCCGGACAACGGGCTCGGGGATGGGGGCGACCGGTTGCATGAGTGGATCTTCGCCGGGCCGCCCACCGGCGAGGGTGGGGTTCCGGGCCGGCCGCCGGGGGTCAACGGGACGGTGATGGACGAGGTGCTGGAGACCGGGGCGGTGGTCGCCGGCCGCGGCACCTTCGAGCCCGCCGGCGGCTGGGGCGGTGACCATCACAACGGGGTGCCGATCTTCATCCTCAGCCGCAGCCCGGAGGACGAGGAGGCGCGGTGGCCGCTGGTCACCTATGTAAGCGATGTCGCCGAGGCGATGGCCGCCGCGAAGGAGGCCGCGGGGGCCCGAGACGTGCTGGTCCATGGTGCGGGAACCGCTCAGCTGGCACTTGCCGCGGGGATCCTCGACGAGGTGCAGATCCACCTCGTCCCCGTCCTGCTCGGCGAGGGCAGACGGCTCTTCGAGAACCTCGGCGTCGACCACATTGAGCTTGAGCCGACGCGGGTCCTCGAGGGCGAGGGAGTCACGCACCTGCGCTACCGGGTGGTGTCATGACTTTGCGCGCCTAATCCAAGCGCCCAGTAGTAGTCAGATAGTGTCGAGGCGCCATGGGGATCGCGGAGCTGCGGGCATCTTGGGAGGAGCTGGGGCCGAAGATCGCCGAGGACTACGGAGACTGGGATGAGAGCCGCCGCGGGGCGGTGGCGACCCACCTGGAGGCGCTGAACTCGTTTCTGGCGGGCGAGGCCGATGTGGACCAGTTCCGTGGCCGGATCGACAGCCTCAGCAAGAGCGAACCGTACTGGGGGTTCCGGGGAACGAGCCAGATGTTCTTCAACCAGCTCGTCAAGGGCGCGGAGCGCGAGGAGCTGGAAGCCGCGCTTCGTGCAGTGCTGCCGGCGCCGGCGGACGAGGAAGATGCGCACGCGAAGCTGGAGGCCTTCGGGGCGGCTGTGGTGGCGGCCCGGGAGCATGCGGAGGCGATCGGGGAGACGAAGCCCGGGGTGGGGCGGATCGACGCCTTCGCCTCTTTCTTCTGGGAGCTGCAGGACCGCGAGGAGTGGCCGGTGTTCTTCCCCAACTCGCGAGACCTGCTCGTGGAGCACGAGCTGCTCGACGTCGCCCAGCCTCAGCCCGACCTCTACCTCGACTACAGGCGGGTCACCCACGAGCTCCGCGACTTGTTCGGGGCCGACACCTGGGCCGTCGAGCACCTGCTCTGGCGACTCGGCAAAGGGGCGCCGGAGGATGAGGACGCGGGGGAAGAGGAAGCGGCCCCTGAGGAGGCGGCGCCGGAGGAGGAGGGGGCCGTCGACGTCTACGCCGGCTACCGCCGGCACGGCCTCTACTTCCCCGACGAGGTCGTCACCTCGCTCGTCCTCAGCCTTGCCACCAAGCGCTTCGTCATCCTCAGCGGGATCTCCGGGACCGGCAAGACGCAGATCGCCACCGGTCTCGCCGCTTATCTGGAGGAGACGAACGGGGGCGCGGCGGAGGAGGTGGAGCCGCCGCAGGCCGACGCCGAGAACCACTACCTGCAGCTGACCGCGCCGAAGATCAGGCGCGGGTTCATCTCCCTGACCATCGGCGATCGGGCCTTCTTCGAGAACACCGTCGGCCTGCCGGAGCGCGGCGACTCCCAGCACTACCCGACCCGCCTTCCGGACGGCTCACGCCACCAGATGCGCCTCAACAACATCGGCTTCGCCGCCGCCGACCGCGAGCTCTTCCGGCTCTATTTCCGCAAGGACATCGCGGAGTGGGTGCGGGAGAACGCCCGCCCCGGCGACTTCGTCCACCTCGTCCCCCGGCCGGAGGAGGGGATCGACATCGACCTGAAGGTCGTCTCCGGCGTTGCCCGCAGCGAAGAGGACGCGGCCGACCCACACTCGGTGATCGCGGTCAAATCCGAGTGGACCGACTCGCGCGGCCTGCTCGGCTACTTCAACCCGATTACCAGCACCTACGCCCGAACCGACCTGGTCGAGCTTCTCCTGCGGGCGGGAGACGACCCCGACCGTCCCTACCTGGTGATCCTCGACGAGATGAACCTGGCCCGGGTCGAGTACTACTTCTCCGACTTCCTCAGCGCCCTGGAGAGCGGGGAACCGCTGAGGCTGATGTCGTCTGGGACGGCCGAGGAAAGCGCGGCGAACCTCGAGGGCTCGGAGATCGAAGTGCCGGCCGAGCTGGAGATCCCGCCCAACGTCTGCTTCCTCGGCACCGTCAACGTCGACGAAACCACGCACCCGTTCTCGGCCAAGGTGCTGGACCGCGCCAACGTCATCGAGTTCAACGCAGTCGACGTGGAGCGGGCGCTGGGGCACGGCGACGCGGCCCCCGACGAGGGGCTGCGACTGAAGGACGGGGCGCTGGACCCGTTCTGGCTTTGCACGCCCAGGGCCGAGGCGCTCGCGCTCGCGGCCGACGCGCACGACGTCGAGGAGTTCACCTCGGCGCTGGAGGACGTGCACGGGATGCTGGAGCGCTACAACCTGCACTTCGGTTACCGGGTGATCGACGAGATCAGCGCCTTCGTCGGCCACGCCCTCGACAAAGTCGAAGGCGACCAGGACTCGGTCGTGCGCGCCGCCTTCGACCTGCAGCTGCGGCAGAAGGTGATCCCGAAGCTCTCCGGCGGGCGCGAGCTGGAGGAACCTCTGGCCCGGCTCCTCCACTACTGCCTCGACGGCGAGCGGGGGGAGGCGGCCGACCTGGATGCGATCCGGGCCGCCGCCCGCGGCCGGCTCGAAGGACAGGGAGGCGCGCCGCCGCTCCTCTACCCGGGCAGCGCCCGCAAGCTCCTGCGCATGCTCGACCGCCTCGCCGACGTCGGCTTCGTCGGTGCTTTGGAGTGACCGAGGTCGTCGCCAGGGCCCGCTGCGGGCGCTACGAGATCGTCGCCCAGCGCGAGGGCTCTCTCGCGGTCGCCGCCGACGGCGCGATCGAGCTGCGGGCGGAGCGGACCTACCTCGTGATCCTCGACGAGGGCGCTGACCCCGCCGTCCTCGAGGGGGCCCTCTCGATCCCGGTCGGTGGGCGCGAGGGCAGGCTGCGCTTCGTCAACTTCATCGGCCGAGCCGAGCTCGGCGGCCGCCGGCTCGACGTCCGCAGCGACCGCCTCGACGCGGGCGCGGTCGAGGCGATGCTGGACGAGGTGAGCGCCTGGTTCTCCTCACTCCCCTTCACCTCCGCCGGGCCCGTCAGCGGCGCGTACTCATCCGCCCGCCGGCAGAGTCCGCGCGTCCTCTACCACACGTTCGCCCTGCTCCGCGACGCCTTCAGAGGGCTGGGGCCGCACGACCTGTGCGAGGCGTTCGAGCGGATCCTCGCCAGGCCGCACGAATCCCTGCGCCCCGGTGCCCCCCGCCTGGTCCCGCTGGGTGCGGCCAGCCACATCGACTCCGAGACCCTCGACTCGATCGTCGCCTCACCGGGGCTTCTGCGGCGGGTGCAACCCGGCTCGCGACTGGCGGGGACCGCGGCCGCGAGACGCCTCGGCGGCGTCCTCCCGGAGCCGGTCACGACCCGCCCGTTCCTGCACTCGACCGACAACCCGGAGAACCGTTTCGTCGCCGGCTTCGCCGACACGATGGTCGACGCGCTGGTCCGCTTCGATCGCCTCGCGCGCAGGACGAAGACGCCTGCCGCCGCGACCAACGCGGCCGAGGCGAGGGAGATCGCCGACTTCCTCTCGCGCTGCCGCCGCCACCGGGTGCTCGCCGATCTGGAGCCGCTCCACGAGATCCCGCTGCGCTCGGCGGCGCTGCGGTCGCGGCCGGGGTACCGCGACCTCCTGCGCCTCTATTACGAGCTCCTCGGTCGCCTGCAGGTCGATGATCCCCATGACGCGCAGCGGCTGCTCGAGGTAAGGAACGCGGCGGACATCTACGAGCACTGGTGCTACGTGCGGGTAGTCGACGCGCTCGAACGGCGCCTCGGCCCGCCCACCGCGCGCGACCGCTTCGAGGCCTCCGACTACCAGGCAGAGCTGCGGTGGGGCTACCGCTTCAGCTGGCCGGGAGTGGAAGCCCTCTACAACGCGACCTTCTCGCGTCCCGCTTCCTACTCGCTCTCGATGCGGCCTGACATCGTCCTGCGCTCCGCCGGAGGGCGCCTCGATCTCTTCGACGCGAAGCTGAAGCGCCGCTTTGCCGGAGCGCACGAGCCCAGCGCGGAGGGCGACGGTGACGTCACCTTCAAGCCCGAGGACCTGCACAAGATGCACGCCTATCGGGATGCGCTCGGCGCCGACAGCGTTTGGGTGCTCTATCCGGGCAACAGCGCCAAGGGCGACCGGTTCGCGGCGCCGCAGCCGCCGGGGACGGCCGACCAGGGCTTCCGGGGGGTCGGCGCGATCGCGCTGAGGCCGGGTGCGCCCGAGGACGGGGGGCTGGACGAGCTCCTCGTGGAGCTGATCGGCAACGGGGCGGCGGCAGGTGCCTGAGCCGACGCAGATCAAGACGTTGGAGCAGCTCTGGATGGTGCTCAGCTCGGGCAGCGGCCTGCTCATCACCGACTCATCCGGGACGCAGGTGTTCCACCCGCACCCGGCGGCATGCCACAACGTTCAGGAGCGCTCCTTCCGGGTCAAGGTCATCGCCAACCGGAACAAGAACGGCGCCTACTTCGCCGTCGACTCCTTCGAGGAGGCGGCGACGCGCTGGCCGGGGGCGACGCGGTGCCGGTCGCGGGCCTGCGGTGGCGACATGGAGCCGCTCGCCGGGGACATTGACGAGCTGCCGGCCGAGATGCTGCGGACCGCAACCGGGTCGGACGAGGTGCGGAAACGGACCGATCCCCCCGTAGGCGCGGAGGTGCTGATGCGCGACTGGAGCTCCACCCAGCGGATCGCGCTCGGCGAGCGAGACGGCCAGCTCGTCCTCTGCGCCTGGCCGGGCGAGCTGCGGAGCCAGGCCCGTGCCTTCTACGGCAGCGACCGCGCCGGGCGGGTCCGCGCTCTGATCGAGCGGGAGCCGGCTTGGGTCGCCACCCCACGGCCCCACCTCGCCTTCAACGGCGCCCGGCGAGCCGACCGCTACTACTTCTCCTGCCCCCTTCCGGCCCCGGAGTACCTGGCTCGCTGGTCGCGCCCCGACGATCTGCGGGCGGCCGGGGGCCACGCCCCGGAGTCGATCGTCGACGAGCTGTGGCCCTGGCTCTGCGAGCGCGGCTACGCCGATCCGGGGGACCCCGCCGCCGAGGCCGAGCTCGCCCGGTTCATGTCGGTCTTGAAGCGACGCCGAAGCCAGGCGCATCTGCGGCCCGGGATCGAACTGAGGCGGCGCTGCGCGGAGTCGGCCACCGAATTGGTTCGGACGCTGGCAGAGACCCTGCGCGAGCCCCTCCCCTGAGGGAGAGGGGCATTCTCTCCTAGCCCGCTGCCAGCGCCGCTTCCAGCTCGTCGAGCGCCGCGTTCCAGCCGCCTTCGTGTGACGTCACGTGTTCGGCATCGCGCAATCCGTGGTGGGTCATCGTCACCTTGGTGGCGCCGTCGCTCTCCTCGAAGTCGAGCTCGATCAGGGTCTCGCGGTCGGCCTCGTCGTCCCAGACCCAGGTGAAGGCGAGGCGGTGGGGGCGGTCGATCTCGGTGTAGTGGCCCTCGCCTCCGTACTCGGTGCCTTTGTCGGGGTCGCGCATGACGACGCGGACCTTGCCGGCGAGGCGGAGGTCGACCTCGGCGTGGGGGGTCTCCCAGCCGTGGGCGCCGTGGAACCAGCGGCGCATTACCTCCTCGCTCGTCCAGGCGTCGAAGACGGCCTCGGCCGGGGCCTGGAAGGTGCGGTGGATCTGCATCGTCGTGCCGGTGGTCATCGGGGCTCCCTGGGGCGGTGGCGGCGAAGGTGGAGGTTAAGCCAGACCCGGGCCGCCAGCAGGCTGGCGCCGGGGGCGGCGATCGCCGGCAGCAGCTCCTCCAGCGGCAGGCCGCCGACGTGGGCGAGGGGGATCACTGGTATTCGTCGTGGCGGTTCCACCACGTGTAGGGATCGGTCTGCGGGTAGCCCTGCGGCGAGTCCTCCCAGATCTCCTGGCGCCCGAACGGGGTGATGTCGAGGTAGTTCCAGGTGATCCCCATCTGCTCGTCGCCGCGCTTGTCGACGAGGTAGGTGCGGAAGACCTGGCCCTCGTCGTCGCGGAGGAAGACGTTGGTGCCGTGCCATTCGTCGACGTCAAAGTCCTTGTCGAACTCGTCGGTGACGGTGAACCACGGAATCTCCCAGCCCATCCGCTCCTTCAGGCGTTGGATGTCGGCCTGTGGCGCCCGGGAGGCGAAGACGAGGGTGGTGTCGCGGGCGTTCAAGTGGGCGAGGTGGGCGACCTGGTCGGCGACGAAGGAGCAGCCCGGGCAGCCCTTCTCGGGGAAGCCGTTGACGCCCTCCTCGAAGAAGAAGCGGTAGACGATCAGCTGGCGGCGGCCGGCGAAGAGGTCGGCCAGGCTCGCCGGCCCGTCCGGTCCCTCGAAGCGGTACTCCTTCTCCACCGCGAGGCGCGGCATGCGGCGGCGTTCGGCGGCGAGCGCGTCGCGGGCGCGGGTCAGCTCCTTCTCCTTGACCAGCAGCTCCTCGCGGGCGGCCTTCCACTCCTCGGCTGAAACGACGGGTGGCAAGTTCATCTCTGTTCCTCCTTCAGGTAGGCGTCGACGGTGTCGAACATCTGCTCCCAGAGGGCGCGCTGGCGCTCCATCCACGCGGCGGCCTCGTCGAGCACTTGCGGCTTCAGGGCGATCCGGTGCGTGCGGCCCTCGACGACGCGGGTGATGACGCCGGTCTCCTCGAGCACCTTCAGGTGCTTGGAGATCGCCGGCTTGGAGACGCCGAAGTCGCGGGTCACTTCGCCCACGCTCGCCGGCCCGCCGGCGAGGCGTTCGACGATGCCGCGGCGGATCGGATGGGAGAGAGCCTTGAACGGATCATTAACCATTTGGTTAACAGTAGCACCTCCCCAACTTGGTCATTCGGGAGTTGGAACGGCGCCAAAGAGGGACGGGTGCCGCTTCCTCCCACCGGTGAGGATCGAAGCCGATCTACACGAAAGGCGGGGTGGGGCATGAAGAGGTTCTGGGTTTGCGGCGGCGCGGTCCTGGCGGGGCTGGCGCTGGTCATGGCCACTTCCGCCTCGGGCAAGTGGGAGGTGGTGCGGGCGGGCAACCTCGTCTTCGGCGACAACGGCGGCATCTTGCCGGTCAAGCTGCCGAGGCATGGGTTCGCACCGGCGACGGCTCGCATCGTCGGCAAAATCGGGACCGCCGACGGCACCCATCCGCCGGCGCTGCGGCACGTCGAACTCGACGTCGACAAGACGATCCGGGTCGACGCGGCCGGGCTGCCGACCTGTCAGCCCAACCAGCTCGAGGCGCGTAGCACGGCCGATGCGAAGCGCGCCTGCGGGGGCGCGATCGTCGGCTCGGGCTCGGCCGAAGTGGAAGTCGCCTTCCCCGAACAGGCGCCGTTCTCCTCGACCGGGCCGCTGGTCCTCTTCAACGGCGGCGTCGACGGGAAGACGACGAAGGTCTTCCTGCACGCCTACGTCGACGTCCCGGCGCCGACCGCGATCGTCGTCCCGGCGACGGTCACGCGCATCCACAAGGGCCGCTTCGGACTCCACATCGAGGCGGCGATCCCGCGGATCGCCGGCGGAGCCGGCTCGGCGACGAGGTTCGAGCTGAAGATCGGCCGCCGCTTCACTCATAAGAGCAAGAAGCGGAGCTTCCTTTCGGCGGGCTGCCCGACCGGCAGCTGGATGGCGAAGGGCCACGCGCGGTTCGACGACGGGACCGAGGTCGGCCTCACCCATCTCTTCTCCTGCACTCCCCAGGGCGGCTCCCGCTAGGCGCCGCAACTTCCTTCTCCCCTCCCGGTTGACTGGGCACATCGTCCAGTCGGGAGGGGAGCTTTGGAAGGTCTGCGCAGGGGAAGGCGTCGGAGTTGGGTCGTCGGGGCGGTCTGTGCCTGCCTCGGCCTGATGGCTTTCGGCAGCGCCACCGCCGGCGCCGTCGAATGGGACGGGCGGCGGCTGGCGGCCGATAGCAGCGACCGCTTGCCGCTGTTCGGGATCTCCTGTCCCTCGGCGGAGCTCTGTGTCTCGGTCGGCGGCGGCAACACGATCGGCTCCTCGACCAACCCGACCGGCAACGCCTCCGCCTGGAAGGTCGTCTACGCCGGCGACGGCCCCTACCCCGGCAGCCCCAACCAGCGGCAGATTCGCGGCGTCTCCTGTCCCTCGCCGCAGCTCTGCGTCGCGGTCACCTTCGAAGGGTTGATCTACACCGCCACCAACCCGACCGGCGACGCCACGGACTGGCAGGTCACCGACATCGACGGCGACGGTCCGAACACGCACTTCTATGGCATCTCTTGCCCCTCGCCGAGCTTCTGCGCGGCCTCGGCCGGCGAGGCGAAGATCGTCACCTCGACGAACCCGACCGGCGGCGCCGGCGCCTGGACGACGACGCAGCTGCGGGGCCCGCTGGAACTGCGCGGCATCTCCTGCGCCTCGGCCGCGCTCTGCGTCGCGGTCGGCGACAACGGCGACAACATCAGGCCGGAAATCGGCGACCAAGCGGTCATCGCCAGCTCGGCCAACCCGCTCGCGGGCGAGTGGAGCGTGGCGCCGCTGCCGGGCCGGCAATCGGCCTACGGCGTCTCCTGTCCCTCGGCGCAGCTCTGCGTCAGCGGCGACACCCTCGGCAACCTCCTCGTCGCCACCGACCCGACCGGCGGCAGCGGCGCCTGGCGCGAGATCGACGGCGGCGGCTCGGTCCAGATAACCGACGTCGATTGCGCCTCGCCCTCGCTCTGCCTCGCCGTCGACAACAACGGTGACGTCCTCACCTCGACCGACCCCGACGGCGGCGCCGGCGACTGGACCTTCCTCAACATCGTCCCGTTCCCTTTCGTCGACGAAACCCAGCTGAACGCGTTCTGGGGAGCTTCCTGCCCCTCCCGCAACTTCTGCGCGATCTCGGCGATGGCCGGGACCATCTTCACCAGCACCGACCCGTTCGAGGCCTCGGCGCCGGTCCCGGTCGCCAAGGGCGGCAAGAAGAAAGGCAAGAAGGGCAAGAGGCGGGTGAAGCGACCGCGGGTGATGATCGCCTCCGGGCCGCCCCCCGGGGTCGAGATCACCACCCGCAAGGTGACGGTGCGGTTCCGCTTCTACGCCCGTAACCACGCCTTCGCCCGCGGCTACCTCTGCAAGCTGGACCAGCGGCCGACCAAGCGCTGCCGCTCGCCGAAGCCCTACCGGGTCGGCCTCGGCAGGCACGTCTTCCGGGTCCGGGCAATCGGCTACTCCGGCCTCCGCGGCCGGATCGAGACCCGGCGGTTCAAGGTCTGCCGGCCGACCGAGTACGGCAACTGCGTTCGCAACCTCCCGGCGGCGCGCTGAGGCCGCGCTCCCCGGCTTAGCGACCGGCGTCGAAGCGCACGTCGTAGTCGCGGCCGGTCAGGCGCAGCGGGTCGGCACCCGGCAGGGCGACGGCAAGGTCGCCGCCGAGGAGCTCGCGGCGGGCCGAATAGGTGCCGGTGCCGCTGAAGGGCGCCGGCGGCCGCAGCGTCGCCGAGGAGAGGTTGCCGCTGTAGGAGAAGCTGGAGCGGGGGGCGCTGACTTCGACTGTCCGCTGGATCGCCAGGCCCTCCGCCACCACTTCGATCCGGGCGCCGAAGTAGAGAACCTTCTCTCCGTCGGTGGAGACGAGGAGGTAGGTCATGCGCGGGTCCTCCCTCGTCGCGTGGCTGTGGACGGCGAAGAAGGCGCTCCCGAGGAGGCGGACGTGTTCGGGCCCGAAGAGGCTGGGTGGGGCGCCGTAAGCAGGGCGGGCGAGCGCCACTTCGCCGCCGCAGCGCGGCCTCGCGGAGGGGCCGACAGAGCCCGGGACGGTCGTCGCCTCGGCCGTCGCGAAACCGTGCTCGCCGTGGAAGGCGATCGTGCCGGTGAAGGTTCCGAGCTCGCGGGTGATCCGCTCTGGGTAGCGGCACCCCGGCCGGCGGGACTTGCCGCGCGGGATCCGAATCGTCTTCGTCTCCCCGTTGGGGGTGAAGCGGAGGTCGATCTTGCCCGCGGCGCCGAGGTCGGCGACGACCCCTTCTTCGGGGCCGGCCGAGTTGTTGGCGTAGTAGGTCGAGGAGAGGCTTGGTCCGCCGGGGCGGTGGCGCCAGACCGAGACGATCGCCTGGCTGCCTTCGGTCTTCACCCGCAGCGTGTAGCCGTTGGAGGCGGGGAGCCCGAGGTGCATCGTCGGCTCCGCGGCCGGGCTGGCAGCGGGGAGCAGGAGGGCGGCGAAGGCGAGCCCCGCGAGGACGAGCGTGAGGCGGGCGGTCACCGTTCAGACATTAGCCGCGCAACTTGTCCGCGCGCGTCGTCAGCTCGCCGACGCTGGTCTCGAGGGCGTCGGCCAGCCGCACCAGGGTGGTGTAGCTCGGGTTCCTGACCCCACGCTCGATCCCGCCCACCTGGGTGAGGTCGGTCTGCGCGCCTTCGGCCAGCTGCTCCTGGCTCAAACCGGCCTCGAGGCGGAGGGTGCGGACCGCCTCGCCGAGGGCAGCGTGCTCGGGCGAGCGGGGTTTGCTGCGGCGGGGCGGCGGCATCGCGCCCCGGAGCCTCTCTATTAAAAGACTTCGGTGTTAGGGTATTTATGCAATAACATTTTGAGCGGCGGAATTGTCTCCAGCACTGGATGTTCCGCCACTCGCGATGCCACCCGACGCCTCCAAGCTGATCAACGCCGTCAATCACCCGCTGAGGCGGCGGATTCTCTTCGCCTACCTCGACGGATCGATCGAGTGCGCCTCGGCAGAGGAGGTGGCCGGAATCCTGGGCCAGCGGACCAGCCAGGTCGCCTACCACCTGAAGACGCTGGCGAAAGGGGAGATTCTGCGGCCGGTCCAGAACTACGGCTGGGCGTTGGGGGTCGAGCCGGAGTGGCTGCGGGTCGTGCTCGAGGTCTGGGCCGAAGCCGAGGTCGCCCGAACCTAGACTGGGAGGGATGCCGCCGCTGCTCGAGCGCCTCGGGGTGGAGCTGCCAGTTGTCCAGGCCGGGATGGGCGGCGGGCTGAGTCGGCACGAGCTGGCGGCGGCGGTCTCCGAGGCGGGCGGGCTGGGGACGATCGCCGTCAGCGGGGCGGCGGCGATCCGGCGCGAGCTGACGGCGGCGCGGGCGCTGACCGAGCGGCCGCTCGCGGTCAACCTGCTGCTGCCCTTCGCGCGGCGCGACTGGTTCGAGGCGGCCGCGGAAGCCGACGCCGTCGTCACCTTCTGGGGTCGCCCGCGCCGGCGCACCGCGGGGGTCTGGCTGCACCAGTGCGGCTCGGTCGAGGAGGCGCGCGAAGCGCATGCGGCGGGCGCCGACGGCGTGATCCTCCAGGGCGTCGAGGCCGGCGGCCACGTCCGCGGCACGACCCCGGCGCCGCGGCTGCTGGAGGAAGCTCGCGCCGCCCTGCCGCCGGACTTCCCGCTCCTGCTGGCCGGCGGGATCGCCGAACCCGTCGACGTGCGAGCGGCGCTGGAGGCAGGCGCGACCGCTGCCGTCGCCGGCACCCGCTTCCTCCTCAGCGAGGAGAGCCGCGCCCACGCTCTCTATAAGGAGCGCCTGCTCGCGGCCGACGAAACGCTCCTCACCGACCTCTTCGGCGCCGGCTGGCCCGCCCCGCACCGCGTCGTCCCGAACGCGGCGACGGCCCGCTGGCTAGGCGGCGTTCGTCCTTTTCCGGGGATACGCCCGGAAAAGGACGAACGCCAACAGGTTTTCGGCGCTCCGACCGCAAATCGCGCCCTCAACCGCCTTCTCGCGCCTGGCGCGCGGTACACGCCGCCGTCTCTGCAGCTGCGGATGATCCGGGCGCAACGGCCTGGCGGTCGCGTCCTCACGCCGGCCGGCCCGACCGACGATGGGCCGGAGACGCTGGTCGACGCCGGCGCCCTTTACGCGGGGGAGACGGTGAGGCGGATCGGGGACGTACGGCCGGCGGGTGACATCGTCCGCGAGCTGGCCGGTTGAGGCCCGCACCCGCCCAAGCCGAGGCACCCGGCCTGGGACAATGTGGGCGATGGCGGGGGGACAGATCCTGCGGATCGCCGAGCGCGATCTCGGCACAGACCGGTGCGAGCTGCAGCTCGAGGGGGAGCTCGACCTCTGGAGCGTCGAGCGCCTGCAGGCGGTGCTGCAACGAGTGGCCGGCCGCAACGACGCGGTCCTCGTCGGCCTCGAGCGCTGCCAGTTCGTCGACTCGACCGGGATCGCCCTCTTCCTCCAGGCGCGGCGGCAGCTGGAAGACAAAGGCGGCCGGCTCGTCCTCTACGGCTGCTCGGACCAGGTGCTGCGGATCTTCACGGTCGCCGGCCTCACCGACGCTGGCATCGTCTTCGGCAGCCGCGAGGCGGCGTTCGCCGAGCTGACGGTGGTTGAATGAGGTCGATGCGGTCGGCGTTTCTCGTTGCGGTCCTGGCGTTCTCGGCCTTTGCTCCCGCGGCTGCCGGGGCAGAGCCACTGCCGCCATACGACGGGATGTCCTTTCAGACGATCCAGGGGCCGGAGGGGCCGGAGGAATTCACCTGGGAAGTACAGCTGGGGGAGGAACAGGAACTGCGGCAGATCGACGACCGCGAAGCGGGGGTCTACTACACCGATCCGGGGGAAACTCGCGCCTTCGCGATCAAAGCGACCGCGGCGCACGACGCCGAGGGGGTGACGGTCCCAACCACCATCGCCGTCACCCAGCCGAACATCGTCACCCTCACCGTCCACCACCGGGACGGCAACGCGGCCGCGGGCGGCGCACCCTTCGACTACCCCATCAGCGCCGGCGAGGGCTGGGAGGGCGGGTTCCAGACGTACCAGGTTGTGATGCCGCCGGGTGAGCTGCCACAAGCGACCTCTGTTGCTGCCCACTGCCTCGTCCCCGACCTCGGCGGCCGCACCCTGCGGGCCGCCCGGAAGATACTGCGGCGCTCCCACTGCAAGCTCGGCGAGGTGCGCGGCGAGCGGCGCCGCGGCGCCCGCGTCGTCAGGCAGTTTCGCCTGGCCGGCAAGTCACTGCCGGCCGGTACCGAGGTCGGCGTCAAGCTCCTGCGCCCGTAGCCGCCCGCACCAGAGGGCGAAAAGGCCGACCGCGAGGACGGCGCCGGCCCAGTGCAGGCCGACGAGGACGGCGAGCAGGCTCGGCAGCCCGGCCAGGGCGGCGCCGAGAAGGGCCGGCCACAGCGGCAATGCCAGCACCCGGGCGGTGAAAACGGCGCAGAGCATCCAGGAGGCGGGGCCGGCAAACCAGCCCCAGTCCTCGAAGAAGTCGTGGGGAAGAGCGAGACCGAGGGCGATCGATAGGACGGCGACCGCGACCAGCTGCAGCAGCGCCGCCCGCCAGAGGGTCGGGACGTCCATCCCGACCGAATCTATTCGACGACGACCTTCCCCTTCATGAACGAGTGGATCTTGCAGTGGTAGGCGAAGGTGCCGCGTTTGCCGAACTTGACCAGAACCTTTTTGCCCGGCTGAATCCGTTTCGTGTCGAAGGCGCCCGCTTTGGTCGCGGTGTGGGCGGTGTTGCTGGTGTTGGTGAAGGCGACGCTGGCGCCGCGGTTGACCCGCACCGTCCCCGGCTTGAAGGCGAAGTTGACGATCGAGACACTCTTGGTGCCTCCCGCCCCGGCAGCGCCGGCGGTTCCGTCGCCGCGCGGCAGCAGCAGGAAGAGGGCGAGGCCGAGGCCGAGCGCGAGGACCCATCGTCTGTGGCGAAGCAGTGAGGTCGTCATGCCCTGCCATACGCGCCGCCGGCGCCGCGGGTTCAAACGCTTGCCCCGGCGAGCAATAATGGGAACCCCGGGCGGTTAGCTCAGTTGGGAGAGCACTTCCCTTACAAGGAAGGGGTCACTGGTTCGAGCCCAGTACCGCCCATCAGCCGAAGGCCCTGACGGCGAGCACCGCCGCGACGACGAGGCCGACGACCGCGATCGAGATTCGCAGCGGGTCACTGGGGATGCGGCGGGCGTAGTGGGCGCCGACGCGGCCGCCGACGAACGAGGAGACCATGATCGTCACGGCGAAGCGCCACTCGACCGGGGCGAGGAAGGAGTAGGCGACGGCGGCCAGGAGATTTGCACTGCCGGCGAGGACGATCTTCATCGCGTTGAGGTGCTGGAGGGTGTCGGCGACGAAGAGGGCGAGGAGGGCGAAGATGAGGATGCTGACGGCGGAGCCGAAGTAGGCCCCGTAGGCGCCGGAGAAGAAGATGCCGGCCATCAGGTACGGGGAGCGTTCGTTGCCGGCGTGCGAGAGCCGCGGGGTGAGCCGCGGCTGGAGGAGGAGCAGCAGGCAGGAGACGGCGATCAAGAGCGGGACGACTGCTTCGAAGGCGGCATCGGAGGTGAGCAGGAGGAGGACGGTTCCGGCTACGGCTCCGAACAGCATCGGCACCAGAAGGCGCCAGAATCGCTGGCTCTGCTCGCGCAGCAGGTCGACGTAGCCGAGGGCGCCGCCGATCGAGGCGGGGACGATGCCGACGGTGTTGGTGACGTTGGCCGAGAGTGGCGGGACACCTAGCGCGACCTGCGTCGGGAAGGTGATCAGGGCGCCGCCGCCGGCGACGGAGTTGGCCGCCCCCGCCGCGGCGCCGGCCGCCGCAACGGCAAGCAGCTCGAGCATCGGCGCAGCCTAGGCTCAGGCGGCGACGTTCGGCGTCCGGGTGCCGCCGCGGCGCTTCTCGGCCTTGGTGACGACGTCGAAGAAGTAGTCGTTGCGGCCGCGCCGCATGCGGCGGGGGAAGGCGGGACGGGCGCGGCGGTGGGCGGCGGTGACGGCGCGGAAGGAGGTCTCGTGGGCGGGGCTCCAGCGGATTCCGAAGATCTGGCGGACGCGTTCGGGCAGCGTCCCCTTGATGATCAGGTTCTGGGTCTCGATGTTGAGCCGGGCCGGCAGCGGCACCGGTTGGCGGAAGGCGACGAGCGGCGCCATCTCCAGCGCGTGCTCGGTGGCGTAGAGGTCGGGCGAGGCGAGCCGCTCCTCCCACCAGGCGCTGAACTCGCGGAAGTCTGCTGGGACCTCGGAGCGGGGCAGGCCGAAGAGCTCGCCGAAGCGGACGTAGTCCTGCCAGAGCGCCTCGCGCTCCTCCTCGCTCAGCGGGCCGACCAGCGTTTCGTACATCACCCGACCCGAATCGGCGATCACCGCCAGCGTCCACAACATCAGCTCGGGGTCGAAGGCCGAGTAGGTGCTGCCGGCCGGGTGCGCCCCGGCCGCCGCGGGCAGCTCGCCCTTGATCCGTTCGTGCAGGCGGTGGACGGCGGCAAGGGCCTTATCGGCCTCGTCTTTGCTGCCGAGGAAGACCGCCTCCTGGATTTTGGCGGTGCGGGCGAGGCGGGTGAACGGATGGTCACCGGCGGCACTGGAGAGCATCGTCCCGGTGTAGGTGAGCGGTTCCAGGGCGCCGATCAGCAGCGCGCGTTGGCCGTAAAGCAGGCCGACCGATCGCTCACCGTGTACACGGCGGGCCATCGATCGGCCTGGGGCAAAGTAGTACTCGTCGTACTTGTGGTCACTCACTGGCCGTCTAGCCAGTCAGTCTAACCCAGAACCGGGCTTATTGACCAAAATGTCTAGAGCAATTGCGAAGCAGACGTTTCGCGGCTCATCGCCACCAGGGCGGCACTTGACCCGGGTGCGTCGACAAGCCCGCGCAGCTCGTGCGCGGCGAAGATCTCGTCGAGTTCCTCGCGGGTCAGCGTCTCGCGCTCCAGCGCCAGCACCGCCAGGTGGTCGAGGACCTCGAGGTTGGCGGAGAGCAGCGCGCGCGCTCGGCGGTAGGCCTCGCTCGCCAGCGTCATCGCCGCCTGGTCGACCTCGCGGCGGGTCTGGTCGGAGATGGCGTAGTCGCCGGTCGGCAGCGCGATCGGCGCCGGGCCGTCGTGGTCGCGGGCGACCCCCATCCCGAACTGGGTGACCATCTGCTTGCAGACGAGGTGGACCCGGTTGAGGTCGTCGGAGGCGCCGGAGTAGGTCTCGCCCAGAACCACCTCCTCGGCGGCGCGGCCGCCCAGCAGCGTGACCACCTCGTCCAGCAGTTCCTCGCGGGACTTCAGGTAGCTGTCTTCCTGCGGTGAGTGGGCGACGAAGCCGAGGGCCGGGCCGCGGGGGACGATGCTGAGGATCTCCGGCGGGTCGAGGCCGAGCAGCTTGCGACAGAGGGCGTGGCCGGCCTCGTGGTAGGCGACGATCCGTCGCTCCTTGGCGTTGAGCCGGCGCGCCTGCTGGGAGCCGACGGCCTGGCGCAGCAGCGCCTCGTCGAGGTCCTCGCGGGTCATGTAGAAGCGGCCGGCGCGGCCGGCGATGATCGCGCCCTCGTTGAGGGCGTTGGCGAGCTGGGCGCCGGTCATGCCGGTGGTCTTGCGGGCGACGTCGCCGAGGTCGAGGTCGGGCGCGAGGGGCTTGTTCTTGGCGTGGCTGCGGAGGATCGCCTCGCGGCCGTGGCGGTCGGGCGGGGAGACGAGGACGCGGCGGTCGAAGCGGCCCGGGCGCAGCAGCGCGCGGTCGAGCTTTTCGACGTGGTTGGAGGCGGCGATCACGATCACCATCCCGGGGTCTTTCTCGAAGCCGTCGAGCTCGACCAGCAGCTGGTTCAGCGCCTGTTCGCGCTCGCTGGTGCCGCCGTCGCCGCCGCCGGAGCTGCGGGAGCCGCCGATCGCGTCGAGCTCGTCGATGAAGATCACCGCGCGCCCGGACTTGCGTGCCTCCTTGAAGAGGCGGCGGATGCGGGCGGCGCCGCGGCCGACGAACATCTCGACGAAGCTCGAGCCCGAGGCGGCGAAGAAGTCGACCCCGGCCTGGGCGGCGACGGCGCGTGCGAGCATCGTCTTGCCGGTCCCGGGTGGGCCGTGGAGGAGGACGCCGCGGGGCGCCTTGGCGCCGAGGGCAGCGAAGCGTTCGGGTTCGCGCAGCCAGGCGGCGACGTCCATCAGCTCTTCTTTGGCCGCGTCGACCCCCTGCACCTCCTCCCAGAGGACCGGCTCGGTGCGGGACGCCTTCACCGTCTCCGGCTTGGTCGACCCCATCATCCCCCGCATCATTTTGAGGAAGACGAAGCAGAGGATCGACATGAAGATGACCCCGAAGACGGGGTACCAGTTGAAAAAGAATTCCTGTATCTCGTGCGCCATTCGTTTCAGTGTGGAGACAAATGTGCGATTCCCCCATCGCACATCCGTCCAAATATGCGAAAAGGGCTAAAGGTCGTGCCCGGACTAGGATCGGCGGGTGGAGCGAGCGAGCGTCAGCGCGCCGGAGCTGAAGGCGCAGATCGAGGCAGAACGGGCGGGACGGCCGTTCCTCGTCTTCCGTGACGGCGGTGGCGAGCAGGTGATCCTGCCGATCGAGGCGAACGCCGAGCTCTGGGTCGGCCGCGCCGGCTCGGCCGACGTCCGGCTCGAGTGGGACGAGGAGGTCTCGGCCCTGCACGCGCAGATCGAGGTGGTCCGGGACGAGTGCACGCTGGTCGACGACGGCCTCTCCCGCAACGGCTCCTTCGTCAACGAGGAGCGGGTGCACGGCCGGCGCCACCTGCGCGACGGCGACTCGCTGCGGTTCGGGCGCACGGTGCTCGTCTACCGGCGGCCGGGCGAGGACGCACCGGAAGCGACGGCGATCGCCGGCGAGGTGCCGGCGGCGGCAACGGTCTCGCCCGCCCAGCGCAAGGTCCTGCTCGCCCTCTGCCGTCCCTATAAAGAGGGCGACTCGTTTGCGACGCCGGCGACCAACCAGCAGATCGGCGAAGAACTCCACCTCAGCGTCGACGCAGTCAAGACCCACATGCGCGCCCTCTTCGAAAAGCTGGAGATCGGCGACGTCCCGCAGAACCAAAAACGCGTGGCGTTAGCCGAACGCGCCTTACGAGCAGGAATCGTCAGCCGCCACGAGCTGTAGCCAGGGGAGGGAGTCCCTCACCAGACACTCAACGCCGAGCCATAGCGAGGGGTGTCTGGAGAGGGACTCCCTCCCCTGGCCCCACAAGGGGGTGACGAGGTTCACCCCTGGGGTGTCTGGGAGCGGGGGCGATTCCGGGCGAATCTGGGTCCACGACATCAAGTCGACCAACCAAGACCCAGGAGGAACCCAAATGAAGAAGATCGTTTTCACCGCAATCGCAGTTCTCGCCATGACCGTCGTCCCGGCCATCGCCTCGGCCGCTCCCGCCAAGTTCGGCTCGAAGCTGAACCCGACCGTTCAGCCCTCGAACTCGCTGCCCGGCCTCGACTGCGGCGAAGTCGCCGGCCCTTGCACCTTCGTCCAGCAGGAAGCCTACGGCCGCCCCGACGGCGGCGAGCTGGCCCCGAAGACCGGCACGATCAAGAAGATCAGGCTGATCGCCGGCGGTCCCGGCAGCTTCAAGTTGCAGATCGCCAAGGTGAAGCGCTCGACCCTGTTCGGCACGAACGAAGCGAAGGTCGTCGCCAGCGGCCCCCGGATCAGCTACCAGGGCCAGACCGAAGCCAACGACGAAGCTGGCAGCTACAACGTCGAGACCTTCAACGTCAACGTGCCGGTGAAGAAGGGCCAGCAGCTGGCGCTGAAGGGCAACATCACCTCGATGGTCCGCTGCTCCTCGGGCGGCGACAACACCCTGATCTACACGCCGCCGCTCGGCAGATCGTTTCGCGCCGCCACCAACACCGACGGCTGCTGGATCCTGATGGAAGCGGTGATCCGCTAACCCAGCTACACCGAGACCGCAAAATTCCTTCCTGGAGAGGGAATTTTGCGGTCTCGCTATTTCTCGACCTGGGAGCCGCCCACGATCGCGTCCTCGCCTGAGTCGCCGAAGACGACCCAGGCCTTGTTACCGCCGTCGTAGTCGGGGGCCCACAGCTTCAGCGTCGCGGGACGGCCCCAGACGCTGACCTCCTCCTCGCCGGTCGAGTCGAGACCGCGCCAGATGCGCACGAAGGGGTTCCGCTCCCACTCGGCGGCGATCGTCGTCGGCTCTTTGTGGCCGGGGTGGACGGTCGTGTTCGGCGGCAGCTCCAGCAGCCGCATCACCGAGGCCTGCAGGTCGGCGAAGCCGCTGGCGCCGGGGGCCATCGTCCCGCCCACGGTCCCCTTGAAGAGGACGTCGGCGGTGAAGACGTCGGAGCCGTTGACGAGATAGGCGAGGTGGCCGGCGGCGTGGCCGGGGGTGTAGATCGCTTCGACCTCGAGGCCGCCGGCCTCGAGCTTCTCGCCGTCGCCGAGGACGATCTCGACCTCGTCTTCGAGCTCGGCGGCGCAGTCGGCGTGGGCGACCAGCGGCGGGTTGCCGAGCTGCGCCCGCGCCTCGGCCAGGCCGGCGACGTGGTCGCCGTGCGGGTGGGTGACGAGGACGTGGGTGATCTCGATCCCGTCGCGCTCCGCCCGCTCCAGCAGCGGCGCCAGTTCGTCATTGCCGTCGATGAGGACGCCCGTGCCGCGGCCGGGGTCGGCGACCAGGTAGGCGTTCGACAGCCACATCGGGTTCTCGGTCCTCTCGACGATCACGGCGCGTAGGTTACGGCGCTGCCGTCGAGCAGCGTCCGCGCGACCAGCTCGGGGTCGTCCCAGGTCGGGGTGTGGCCGACGCCGGGGAGGATGAGGAAGCGGGAGCCGGTCGGGCGGCGGTGCGGCTTCGGCGGGCCGAGCAGGCGGTCCTTTTCGCACCAGGCGATCGTCACCGGCACGTCCTCGGGGTAACCGCTCGGGTCGAAGACGTGGTTTCGCATCGCCCGGTTGGCGGCGTCGTAGCCCTCCCCGTCGAGCCAGCCGAGGACGAGCGCCCGCGCCGCGTCGGGCGGGATCCGCTCCGGATGGGCGGCGATCGACTGGAAGGCGGCCTGGCGCGTCTGCGGGAACTGAAGGGCGAGCGAGAGGAAGGGGCGCGCCGCCTTCACCCAGGGGGAGCCGCGCAGCAGCATCCGGGCGCCGCCGCCGTTCGGCTCGCCGAGCGGGCGTTGCCAGAGGCCGGCGGGGGAGAGGGTCGTCACCGAGGCCGCCCAGCCGAAGCGGCCCATTTCCAACGCCACCCAGCCGCCGAGCGAGTTGCCGGCGACATGCGGTCGCTCGACCCCGTTGCGGGCGCACTCCTCATGCACGGCGCGAGCGAGGTTCGCCGCCGTCGGCTCTTCGCCCTCGGGCAGCGGCGGCGCGTCGCCGAAGCCGGGCATGTCGATCGCGTGCACCTCGCGCTCGCCCTCGAGCAGCGGCACCACCGGCTCCCAGATATTGCGGGAGCCGCCGAGGCCGTGGATCAGCAGCAGGTCGTCGCTCACCGCGCTCCCGGTTTGGCGAAGAGCGCCTGCACGTCGCCGATCCGGCGCTCGCGGAAGCCCGCCTCCGAGGAGCTCAGGTAGAAGTCCCAGAGGCGGCGGAAGCGCTCGTCGTAGCCGCGCTCGCGCAGTCGTCCCCAGGCGCCGAAGAAGCGCTCGCGCCAGGCAGCCAGCGTCGGCGGGTAGTGGGCGGTGATGTCGTCGACCCAGACCTGCTTCATCGAGGTGACGCGCTCCAGGCAGCCGGTGATCAGACCCTGCGAGGGCAGGCAGCCGCCGGGGAAGACGTGGGTGTTGGCGAAGCTCTTGGCGCCCTTTTCGATCTCGTAGATGCTGTCGTCGATCGTGATCGCCTGCAGCAGCATCAGCCCGTCGTCCGTGAGCAGCTCGTCGCAGCGGCGGAAGTAGTCGTCGAAGTACTGCCAGCCGACCGCCTCGATCATCTCGACCGAGACGAGGCGGTCGAAGCGGCCTTCGAGGTCGCGGTAGTCCTGGAGGAGGACCGTGACCTGGTCGGTGAGACCGACATCGCGGACGCGCTGCCGCGCCAGCTCGAACTGTTCGCGGGAGATCGTCGTCGTCGTCACCCGGCAGCCGCTGCGCCGCGCGGCGTGGATCGCCAGCCCGCCCCAGCCGGTGCCGATCTCCAGGAGGTGGTTCTCGGGGCCGAGCCGGAGGCGGTCGCAGATGCGGTCGAGCTTCGCCAGCTGCGCCTGCTCGAGACTCGCCGCCGCATCGGGGAAGTAAGCGCAGCTGTACATCATCCGCTCGTCGAGGAAGGAGGCGAAGAGGTCGTTGCCGAGGTCGTAGTGGGCGGAGATGTTGCGCCGCGCGCCAGGCCGGGTGTTCTCGGGGACGAGGTGGCGGAGCCGGTGCCAGACGGCGCGGGGACGGGCGACCGCGCCGCGGATGCCGTCCATCCCGCGCAGCTCACGGGCGGCGATCTGGATCAGGGCGACGAGGTCGTCGGTTTCCCAGCGGCCATCGACGTAGCCCTCGCCGAGGCCGACGCTGCCGTGCAGCGGATCGCGCCAGGCAGCCGGGTCGTTGATCGTGACCGTAGCGCGCAGCTCGGCGTCGCTGGGGCCGTAGCTGCGTTCGCGGCCGCCTTCGACGACGTCGATGCGGCCGTTGTGGACGCGGCCGAGGACGGCGCCGACGCCGGCCCGCGCGAGCGCGTCCCTCACGACGCCTCCGGATGGGGGTAGTACCTCGCCCCCTTGATCTTCAGTCGCAGCGACTGCGCGTAGATCTTCGCCACCACCTGCAAGGACATCGCTGGGTAGCGGGCGAGCATCCGGGCGAGAGTCCCGCGCGAGAGCTCCCGCCGCCGCAGATTCAGCGTCGCGTCGAAGGTCTTGCCCTCGCTGGAACGCGGGCGCGACTCGATGTGGACGGCGATGCTCTCGCCGGGTTCGGAGGCGTGGAAGGAGTAGGTCTGGTCCATGCCCATCAGCGGGGAGACGTGGAAGGTCTTCTCGAGCTCCTCGCTCAGCACCGTACCCCGGCTCTCGCCCCGTGCCAAGACGTAGGGGTGGCGCTCGCCCCAGGGGATGTTCTGCACGTCTGCCACGACTGCATCTACCCGCTCGCCGTCGCTTCCGAAGCAGAAGTAGAAGGACACCGGGTTGAAGGAGTGGCCGAAGTAGCGCAGGCCGGTGAGGAGGCGGACCGGGCCGGGGGGACGGGTGCCGGTGGCGGCTGCGACGACATCCCGCGCGCACTCGTCGAGCGGTTGCGCCGGGTTGCCCATGAAGTCCTGGCGGCGGAAGCGGGCCGGGGCGCGGCGGCGGGCGGAGAAGAGCGGATAGGGGTCGAGGACCTGTGGCAGCTCGCTGAGGTCTAGGTACATGAGGAAGAGGGGGTAGCGGAAGGAGTGCTCGATGGGCTCGAAGCGGCGGTGGCGGATGGTGCCCTCGTAGATGGCTGACTTGGGACGGGACAAGGGGTGGGGGTCGGCGGACAACTGCGGGGAGGGTCCGGCGACCCCCACCCCCCGTCCCGCCGTGGTTACAGGGCTCATGCGGCCACCGCTTGCTCGAGGAGGGGAGCTGCGGAGAGGGAGTTGCAGACGCGCTCGGCGCTTACTACGCCGTCCTCGTGGAAGCCCCAGCCCCAGTAGGCGCCGCAGTAGTGGGTGCGGTGCTGCGGTCCCGAGATCTCGGCGTGGCGGGCTTGGGCAGCTACTCCCTCCTTGGTGTAGACGGGGTGGTCGTAGGCGATGCGGCGGATCACCTTGGTTGGGTCGATTTCCTCGCCTCGGTTGAGGGTGACGAAGTACTGCTGGCGGGAGCGGAGGCGCTGCAGGTTGTTCATCCAGTAGGTGACGGTGCTGCCGACGGCGGGCTCCTCGCTGAGGTGGAAGTTCCAGCTCGACCAGGCGGCGCGCCGCCGCGGCATCAGCGAGGCGTCGGTGTGGAGGACGGCTTCGTTGGGCTGGTAGGGGATCGCGCCGAGGACCTCGCGCTCGGCCTCGCTCGGGTCGCCGAGCATCGCCAGCGCCTGATCGGAGTGCGTCGCGATTACGACCTGGTCGAACTCCTCCGTCTCGCAACCGTCGGCCTCGATCCGCACTCCATCCGGCAGCCGCTCGATCCGCCGCACCGGGGCCCGCAGCCGCACCCGGTCCAGCCACGGCGCCGAGATCGCCTCGACGTAGCTGCGCGAGCCGCCGCTCACCGTCCGCCACTTGGGCCGGTTGCGGAGGCTGTACATGCCGTGGTTGTCGAAGAACTCGGCCATGAAGCTGGCCGGGAAGCTCCACATCTGCTCCGGGTCGGCGGACCAGACGGCGGAGGCCTGGGGGACGATCAGGCGCTCGACGAAGTGGCGCGAGAAGCCCTGCTGCTCGAGCCAGTGGCCGAGCGAGGGGGCGGTCCCGTTCATCCCGATCAGCGCTTGCGCCTCGCGATTGAAGCGGCGCCAGTCGCGCAGCATCCCGAGAAAGGTGGGGCTGACGAGGTGGGCCGGCCGGGCGAATAGTCCCCAGGGCGTGCCGGAGTACTCGAAGCGGCCGCGGCCGTCGGCGACGGAGAAGCTCATCCGCGAGGGCTGGCTCGCCACCCCTAGCTCCGCCAGTAGGGCTTCGAAGCGCGGGTAGTTGCGGTCGTTGAAGACGATGAACCCGGTGTCGACACGGTGGGTCCCGTCCTCGGCCTCGACGGCGACGGTGTTGGTGTGTCCGCCGATCCGGTCGCCCGCCTCGTAGACGACGACCTCGTGCTCGGGGACCAGCCGGTGCGCGGCCACCAGCCCCGAGACGCCGGTACCGATGATCGCGATCCTCATATGCCCTTTCTACGCAAAGGGATCTCGATCCGGATCAGCCGTAGGGCCGGTAGATGATGTGCCCGCCGAGCAGGTCGGTGACGGTGGTGAAGCGGTAGCCGCGGCCGCGCAGGGTGTCGATGATCCGCGGCAGGGCGGCGAGGGTCTCGCCGCGAGGGCCGCCGCCGTCGTGCATGACGACGATCGAGCCCGGCCCGACGTGGCCGACGACGTTGGCGTAGATCGCCTCGGTGCCGGGGTTGGACCAGTCGTGCGGGTCGACGTCCCAGGTGATCGTCCGCATCCCGAGGCTGCCGGCGGTGGCGACGACCGCGTCGTCGACGGCGCCGCCCGGGGGCCGGAAGAGGCAGGGCTGAAAGTGCGTGTACGAGCGAATCCGCGCCGCCGCCCCGGCGATCTGCTCGTAGCCGGGGAATTCGACGTGGTCCATCGTGTGGTCGGCGAGCTCGCTGCCCTGGGCGAGGATTTCCCGCATCGTCTCCTCGTGCCCCGGCATCGCCTGGCCGACCTCGAAGAAGGTCGCCCGCGCGTCCTTCTCGCGCAGGACCCGGAGGAAGTCGTCGGTGTAGTCGCTGGGGCCGTCGTCGAAGGTGAGGGCGACGAGCTTGCGGTCGCGCGGCCCGTTGGTGACGAGGCCGGCGCTGCCGCCGGTGCAACCGATTGCGCGGACGGGGCGGAGGCGGAACCCGTTGGTGCCGCGATCGGGCAGCTGCTGGATGCAGGGGTAGGTCTTGTCACAGCCGTTGCCCTGCGCGACCACCCAGCGGTAGCGACGGGGCGAGAGGTCGGCGTCGGTCGGGTCGACGGCGACGACCAGCTTGTTCGGGACTGGTCGCCTGACCGTGGCCGCGACGCTTCCCTTGCCGTGTAGCTTGCCGTCCTCGTCGGTGACGAGGAGACCTATGCGCCGGTGGGGCCTGCGCCCACCGAGACAGAGCAGGTGGCGCTGCTCCGTGCCGGAGCGGATCAAGGCGAGGCAGAGGAAGTCGGAGGCCAGCCGGCGCCCAACTGGGTGCGGCTCCAGCTGCGCCAGCGGCACCGGCTCGGTGGTCCGGACCGTGAACACGAGCTCCTGTCCGGCCTGGAAGAGGTCGGCGCGCACCAGGCGCTGTCTTGCCGCGAGCGCCGCCCCTGGCAGGAGCAGCGCGACGGCCGCGGCAAGCGCGGCGGCGCACAGGATCTTGCGGGGGAGAGCGGTAGGCAGGCGCATTCATTTCATCACTACCGTGTTGCCAGCAGTTGTGACCTACCTCCGGCAGAAGAAGCGCCTCCTCCTGACGCTGTCCTCGGTTCTCGTCGTATTCGCCGCGCTCCTCGGCAGCGGCGGCGCCGGGCAGGTCGAAAACGGCGGCAACGTCAGCAACAGCGCCTTCGACCGCCAGGGGATGTGGGTCTGGTACGTCTCCCGCTCGGAGGGCGGCAGCATCGGCTCGATCATCGCCCGCGCCAAGCGCAACGACGTCGGCACTGTCTACGTCAAGTCCGGCGACGGCGGCGGCTACTGGAGCCAGTTCAACCGCGGGCTCGTCAACGCCCTGCACCGGGCCGGCCTCAGCGTCTGCGCCTGGCAGTTCGTCTACGGCGATGCGCCGCTCGCCGAGGCACGGATCGCGGCCGCGGCGGTGAAGCGCGGCGCCGACTGCTTCGCGATCGACGCCGAGGCCGACTATGAGGGCAAGTACGCGGCCGCTGACCGCTACGTGCGGGCCCTCCGCGCCCGCGTCGGCGAGACCTTCCCTGTCTCCCTTGCCGCCTTCCCCTACGTCGACTACCACCCCTCGTTCCCCTACTCGGTCTTCCTCGGCCCGGGCGGCGCCACCTACAACCAGCCGCAGATGTACTGGAAGACGATCGGCACCTCGGTCCGCACCGTCTACGAGCACACCTATCTCTACAACCGCATCTACGGCCACCCGATCTACCCGATCGGCCAGACCTACGAAGCTCCCGGCAGCGCCGCGATCAAGCTCTTCCGCCGCTTCGCCGCGAGCTACGGCGGCTTTGCCCCGAGCTGGTGGTCCTGGCAGGAGACCAACGGCCAGGAGTGGGGGGCGCTCGGCGCCGACAGCGCCCAGCAGCCGGTGACCGGCTACCGGCTCGAAGTGGTCCATCCCCTGCTGAAACGGAAAAGCAGCGGCGACATGGTCGTCTGGGCGCAGCAGCACCTCGTCGCCGCCGGCGCTGAGGTGCCGGTGACGGGCCTCTTCGGTCGCATGACCGCCCGTGCCGTCCGCCTCTTCAAGGAAGACCACGGCCTGCCCGCCAACGGCGTCATCGACACCGACACCTGGAACGCCCTCCTCACCTACACGCCGGTGCGGGTGCAGTGGGCGCGGAGAGCGCGTCCCAACGCCCGAGCGCTGCCGGCGCGCCAACCGCTCTCAGCGGACCTGCCGGCGAAGGCCTACGAGTTCCGTGGTTCCTTAGTCGGCAAATAGACGACTAAGGAACCACGGAACGGGTTCAGGCGCTGATTCGGGTCGTCAGCCGCCCCAGCGTCGGCGACTCGACCACGATCTCGTCGCCGTCGCCGAGCCAGACCCGCGGCTTGCGCCCCATCCCGACCCCCTCCGGGGTGCCGGTGGAGACGATGTCGCCGGGTTCGAGCGTCATCAACCCAGAGAGCTGGGAGAGCAGCTCCGGGATGCTGAAGATGAGGTCGTCGGTGGCGCCGTCCTGCATCTCCTCACCGTTGAGGGTGAGGCGGATCGCGATCTGGTCGGGCGGCCCGGCTTCATCCGGAGTCACTAGATAAGGGCCGCAGGGCGCAGAACCGTCGAAGACCTTGCCCGGCATCCACTGCGGCGTCGCTCCCTGCAGGTCACGGGCCGAGAGGTCGTTCAGCAGCGTGTAGCCGGCGATGTACTCGAGCGCCTCGGCCTCCTCGACTTCCACCGCCCGCCGCCCGACGACGAAGGCGACCTCCGCCTCGAAGTCGGTCTTCGCCGTCGGCACCTTCACCGTCGCTCCATCGCCCACCAGCGCATTCGGGTACTTGGCGAAGATCGTCGGGATCGCTGGCAGAGCATCGAGGTCGGCCCCCACCTCGACCGCGTGCTTGCGGTAGTTCAAGCCGATGCAGACGATCTTCTCGGGGTCGGGGATCGGCGGCAGCAGCCGCAGGTGGGCGAGCGGGTGGGACGGTGCGCCCGTGTCGCCGAGCCGTCCTCTCAAATCCGCTATCCGCTGACCCGCGATCAGCTCCCGCAGCGAGCCGCGGTGCGGCTCTCCCAGAAGCGCCCAGGCGTCGACGACCTTGTCCCCCTCGAGGATCCCAGCCCTGGCGCCGTCGCCGGCATCGAACGTGACCAGCCTCATCGCGGCCAGCCTATTGAACGTCTGCCATCTAGCTTGTAAGGTTTCCTGATCAATGGAACCCGCCTCGAAAAGTCTGCCCATCTACATTCCGCTGACGGGCTTGCTCGACCTCGCCTTCGACGCGGTCCTCGCCGAGTTCCAGCAGGAGATCGAGGCCAGCGAGTTCGACGATCTCCGCATCACCCACGGCTGCGTCTTTCGCTACGTCAGGGAGACCGGGATGCGGCTGACCGAAATTTCCGAGCGGGCGAACATGACCAAGCAGTCGGTAGGCGAAATTGTTGACGACCTGGTCGAACGGGGCTACGTTGAACGAGCCCCCGACCCAGCTGACCGCCGGGCGAAACTGATCTGTCTGACGGCGCGGGGAGAGGCAGCGCAAGCGTTCGGCTTCCGGACCTTCGTCGCGATCGAGAAGCGGTGGGCGGATCGCTTCGGCACCGACCGCATTGCCGACCTGAGGGAGACGCTCGAAGAAATAGTGGCCGTGGAGGCCCCTTATGCGATGCCAGACCATGACCCAGAACCCGCTAGCGCCTAGCCGGGAGGTGATGCTGCCGTGCGCAGCCACCTGAGCCCGCTCGACCAGGTCTTCCTCGAGATCGAGCAGGCTGACGACAAGGTCCAGATGCAGCTGGCCTGGGCCGCGGTCTTCGAGCCGACAGAGAGCGGCGAGCAGCCCTCGCTGGAGAAGCTGCGCGAACAGGTGCGGCGACGGCTGGTCGGAAATGCCGCCCTGCGGCGTCGCCTCTCGATCCCGCAGGTGGACTCGTTCGCGGTGCCGATCTGGCTTCCCGATCCCGACTTCGACGTCGGCGAGCAGGTCTGCCAGGCGACGCTGCCCGCACCGGGCAACGAGGCCCAGCTGATGGACTGGATCGGCGGCTACATCGCCCAGCGGCTGGACCGCTCCCGTCCCCTTTGGGAGGTGACCCTGGTCGATGGCCTCGAGGACGGGGCCTGGGCGCTGGTCGGCAAGTTCCACCAGTGCATGGGCGACGGGATCAGCGCCGCCTACCTGGTGGCCTCTCTGATCGACATCGAGCCCGAAACCGAGATCGACATGGCGGCACTGGCGCAGCTGACCGATGCCCTCGGCAGGGAGTCGGAGCGCGGGGTGCTCTGGCGGGTGCGCGGCGCGGTCGGCGAGGAGGTCAGCGGTGGGATCGACGCCGACCTTCGTCTTCCCAACGTCGCCTCGATCGTCTCCCGCTCACGCGAACGGACCGAGAAGCTTGCCCGCGAGGAGTTGCCGGCGGCCGCGCCGACCAGCCTCAATGGCCCGACGGGGATGAGGCGCCGGGTGCTCTCCCTTGAGACTCCGCTGGCGGCGGCGAAAGCCGTCAAGCGGGAGCTGGGGGGGCGGGTGGACGATGTCGTTCTGGCCGCCACCGCCGGTGGCTTGAGGCGCCTGTTTGAGCACCGCGGGGAGGAGGTCGAGACGGTCCGCGCGGCGATGCCGGTGAGCATGCGGCGAGCGAAGGAATCCCTCGTCCTCGGCAACGGCGCCGCCCCCTTCTTCATCGAGCTGCCGATCTCCGACCCGGACCCGCTGCGGCGCTACCGGCGGATCGCGAAGACGGCGCAGGCGCGGCGGCAGGGCGCCAACCCGATGATGGCCGAGCTGATCGAGAGCACCAACCTCAACCCCGCGCTGGTGCAGTGCATCTTCGCCCGCCTTGCCTTTACCCCCGGGCTTTTCAACCTCACCGTCGCCAGCATCCCGACCGCGCCGATCCCCCTCTACGCCCTCGGTTGCCAGATGCGCCGCGGCATCCCCCTCGGCTCGCTTTTCTCCGGCCACAACCTCGGCGTCGCCGCGGTCACCTACGGCGACAAGCTCAGCTTCGGCCTCGCCGCCGACCACGATGCCCTTCCCGACCTGGCGGTCCTCCAGCTTGGAATCGAGGAAGCGCTGAGCGAGCTGGGGATGGTGGCGGCCTGACCGCGGCCCTGCCGGCGGAATGCGCTAGCGTTCGCCTCCCGGGCCGACCCCAAGGCCCGCCGAAGGTTCCCTGGGGGCGTAGCTCAGCTGGTTAGAGCGCCGGCCTGTCACGCCGGAGGTCGCGGGTTCGAGTCCCGTCGCTCCCGCTCTTTGGCGCAAGCCTTCGTCAAGTTCTTCGGCCGCGCCGCCGAGCGCTCTTCGCGCGAGCGGCCGGTTCCCGACGTGGTGCGGACCTCCGGCAGCCACCGGCACTGCACCTACCCGCGGGGACGGCGGCCGCGGGCGGTGCGGGACGGGGACGTGATGTTCATGGGCCACCTGGTGCAGAGGCCGAGCGACATCGTCGTCTATGGGCGGGCGGTGGCTCGGGCTTACGAGGAGGGGCGGGACGATGCGTGCGGGGAGGACCTTGCCCTGCGGCCCTGGCTCGAGCGGTGGCCGCACTTCATCCGCGTGCACGGTGGAGAGTTCCTCGATGGAGCGCTGGCGGACGGTGTCTCCCTCGGCGAGCTGATGGATGAGCTCGGCGCCTATGCCTTCGGGCCGACGGCGGAGAACGCCGATCGCGGCGTCGGCAACGTCGATCCTCGGCAATCGATCCGGCAGGCACCGGCGGTGCGGCTTTCAGAAGCTGGGATGAGCTGGCTGAACGAGGAGCTTGAGGCGGCGTTCCGGACTCACGGCAGGTTGAGAGCGGAGGAGATTTCGGGGCTCGACTGGCCCGACGCGTAGGCGTCAGTCGTCGCTCGGCTTCAGGTGGGTGATGTCGAATCCGAACTCGCGCCGCAGCCGCGCCGCGATCAGCGAGCGGTGGCAGGCCTCGGCGTCCTTCTCGACGCAGAGCAGCGCCGCCCGCTTGGTACCGATCCAGTTGACGATCGGCTCCAGGTCGACCTGGTCGAGGACCTCCGCTTCGTAGCGCTCCACGTACTCGGGTGCGAGCTCGGTGCGGGAGCGTTTGCCCTCGCCGCGGCGCTCGTCCTCGCGGTACTGGAGCTGGCGCATCTCGGTAGTCGGCGCCAGCTCCGGCAGGTGGCTGTAGGCGATGCCCGCCTCGGCCAAGGCGGCTTCGAGGCGGCGCGCGTTTGCCCAGGCGTACTCGCTGCCCCGCACTCCGCGCCGCTGGCGGACGTCGAGGAGGAGCGTCATCTGCGCCTCCTCGAGTGCGCGGATGAAGGAGGGGCCTTCGAAGCCGTAGACGCCGATCGTGGCGAGCTCAGCCACCGCGGCGCCTGCGGCTAGGTCAGTGGTAGGCCCGAGCTAGTAGCGCGGCGGCTGTTCGCGGTACGCGGGGTCGCGGACTTCGCGGCGTTCTTCCACGGGTGCGACCGGTGCCTCGCCGGGCGCGAGCGGCCGGGTGCGGCGAGACCAGACGATTTCCTGGAAGAGGCCGATCAGGAGACCGACGGCGCCGGCGATCATCAGGATCACGCCGATCGTGTCGATGCTGAGGCCACTGACGTGGATGTTGGTCGCGAACTTGAGGATCGCGCCAACCGCGATGAGGAAGATGCCTGCTCCGATAGTCATGGCCGCTGAATACCCCGGGTTTAGATCGACAAACCGAAGTGGCGGCGCGGGCGGCGCTGTCAGCCGGAATCTCGGAGAGACGTCCAGAGGCGACGCTCGGCATCGAGCACGGCCTCAGCGCCGTCGCCGACCCCGCGCCACAGCTCCGGCTCCGGCTTGTCGCGCTCGCTTGCCGCTTTGAAGGCATCCGCCAGCTCGGTCCAGCGCGCCGCCGCGTCTGCCGCCAGCGGAGCCTCGTCCCGTCCCACCTCGGCGAGGAAACGCGAGTACATGAGGCGGAAGCAGCCGCCGCCGGTACCGCGGCGCTCGATCACCTGGTAGGCGAAGCGGGCACACCACTGCCAGTCGTCGACTGCCTGCGGCCAGGAGCCCGCCTCGGCCGCCAGCCGCTCCAGCGCCGGCACGCCGGCGAACTCGCCGAAGGGCGGCTCCAGCATCTCGCCCACCGCCCGCGCGATCGCCCGCGGGGCCGCCGCCTCGAGCCGCTCGCGGTCGATCTCCTCGGCGACGGTGAACATGTGGCCTTCCAGGGGGTAGGCGGGATGGCCGCTATGGCGGGCACGGGCGAGGTTCTCCAGACGCGTCGTCTGCAGCTCCTCGAAGGCGGTGTCAGATAGGTGGGCGACCTCGCCGTCGTAGCCGGCGAGGACGACCGCGTGGCCGGGGAAGTGGGCCGAATTGCCGTAGTGGTCGAGGTAGTAGATGTCGGTCAGAAGCAGCGCTGGGCTGCCGTCGTCGATCGTCGAGCGCGCCGCCTGCCAGGCGGCCTCGCCCTCCTCCTCGGGGAAGGTGCGCAGCTCCAGCGCCGCGCCGGTCAGCTCACGGAAGCTCTCCTCGAGCCGGGCGGTGCGGCCGTTGAACCAGCGGCTCGGCGAGCCGTCCTCCAGCGCCAGGTAGTAGAAGCCGGCGCCGGCGCCGAGACCGAAGGCCATCTCCTCGCTGATCTCGACCCCGTGGAAGGCGAGCAGGTTTCGCAGCGCCGTCGAGCCGCAGTGGTTGCCGGGGGTGTGGACGTAGCCGGGGACGGTTGCCATCGCCCAATAGTCTCTCGCGCCGATGCAGGAACTGGACCTGAAGCTGCTGCGCTGGATGCGCACCCACGGCCACAGCCGCGGGCTGGAGGACGCCGCCGTCGCCCTCGGCAAGGCCGGCAACAACGGCCTCGTCTGGTTCCTGCTCGGCGTGACGCTGGCGGTCCTCGACAACTCGCGCTGGGAGCAGTGGCTCGTCTGCGCGCTGCTCGGCCCGATCGCGATCGGCCTCAACTACGCGATCAAGCTGCTGGTGAAGCGGCCGCGGCCGGTGCTCGAGGGCCTGCCACCGCTGGGCGGCGCCCCCAGCTCGCTCAGCTTCCCCTCCGCCCACGCCACCTCCTCCTTCGCGGTGGCGACGGCGATGGTCCGCGTCGACCCGGCGATGGGCGCCGCTTTCGTTGTCGCTTTCGCGCTTGCCCTCGGCCGTCCCTACCTCGGCATGCACTACCCGTCCGACGTCCTCGCCGGCGCCTTCCTCGGCGTCGTCCTGGGCCTGATCGTGCCGCTGCCCTCATGAAGGTCGGGATCGTCGGGCTGCCGAACGCCGGCAAGTCGACCCTCTTCAACGCCCTGACCAAGGGCGGCGCCCAGACCGGCGACTACCCGTTTACGACGATCGAGCCGAACGTCGCCGTCGCCCAGGTGCCGGACGAGCGCCTGGAGCAGGTCGCCACGACCGTCAAGAGCTCCGAGCTGGTGCCGGCGAAAATCGACTTCCACGACATCGCCGGGCTGGTCAAAGGCGCCTCCGAAGGGGAGGGGCTCGGCAACCAGTTCCTCGCCTCGATCCGCGAGACCGATGCGATCTGCCACGTCGTCCGCTGCCACACCGAATCCGACGTGCCCCACCCCGACGGCCGGGTCGACCCGCTCGCCGACATCGAGACGATCGAGACCGAGCTCGTCCTCGCCGACTACGACCAGGTCGAGCGCCGCCTTCCCCGCGTCGGCAAGCAGGCGAAGTCAGGCGACAAAGAAGCGCAGGTCGAGCACGAGTGGCTGCAGGCGGTGCACGAGGCGCTTGCCGCCGGCCGTCCCGCGCGGTCGATCCCGATTCCTGAGGCCGCCCCGCAGGCGGCGCAGAACCTGCAGGCGCTGACGACGAAGCCGATCCTCTACGTCGCCAACGTCGACGAGGGCGATGCCGAGCCGCCGGAAGCCGTCGTCTCCCACGCCAACTCGGTCGGCGCCGGCGTCGTCGCGGTCAGCGCCCGGATCGAGGGCGAGCTGGCCGAGCTCGACGCCGCCGAAGCCGAGGAGATGCGCGAGTCCTACGGGGTCGAGGGCTCCGGTCTCGCCCGCCTCGTCCGCGCCGCCTACGACCTGCTGGAGCTGATCACCTTCTTCACCGCCGGCGAGGGCAAGGAGGCGGTGGCGCGCCCGCTGCGCCGCGGCGCCACCGCGCTGGAGGCGGCAGGAACCATTCATACCGAGATCATGGAAGCGTTCATCAAAGCCGAAGTGATCGGCTGGGAGCAGCTGGTCGAGTGCGGCGGCTACGCCCCGGCCCGTGACAAAGGGCAGCTGCGGATCGAGGGCCGCGACTACCTCGTCGCCGACGGCGACGTGATCACGATCAAGGTCTGAGGCGCACTGGCCGGCGGGCCCCCGAACCCGCACGCTGACTACCGCCCCGCCGATCGACAAGGCCCGGGGCGGTAGTGCGGGTTAGGCCTCAGCCACCCTTGTGGATGGAGGTAGCGGGATAGGTCTCGCCACATGCCTTGAATTGCATAAGCATCACCCCCTTCCCTCACCGGAGGCGTCCCCCCTTGGTGATGTAACGGTTCCTATTACTTCGACTGGCCTCAGTAAAGGGCTCTGGCTAGCCATTTTCCCGCTACGTCCGAGCATTTATGCCCTATCGTGGCGCTGCCGCGAACTCGATCAATCGAAAGGGGGCAAAGGAATGGAGGGCAGCGAGGCCGAGGGGAAGAAACGAGCGGAAACGATCTGCGCTGTGCTCAAGCACCCGCTCCGGGTCCGCATCCTCGAAGTCCTCAACGAAGGCCCTCGCAGCCCCAGCCAGTTCGTCGAGGAAGGGCTAATCCCGAAGCAGCACTACACCACCTACCAGCAGGCCCTCTCGCTCGCCTCCTACCACTTCCGCGAGCTCGAGAAGGAAGGCTGCCTGGAAGTGATCGAATCGATTCCCCGGCGCGGCGCGGTCGAGCACGTCTACCGCGGCCTCGCCCGCGTCTTCCTCAACGACGCCGAGTTCGAGGCGACCTCGCAGGAGGATCGGCGCGAGCTCTCGCGGATATCGCTGCAGGGGTTGATCGCGCGGGCCGACCGGGCGATCGGCGAGGACACCTTCGACGCCCGCGTCGACCGCCACCTGACCTGGATGCCGATGCAGCTCGACGAGCGCGGCTGGGAGGAAATGATCGCCACCCTCGCCGGAGTCTTCGGCGAACTGACCCAGATTCGCCACGACGCACGGGACCGGCTGGCCGCCTCCGGCGAGAAGGTCGTGCCGGCGACGGTGGGCATGCTCGGCTTCGAGTCGCCGCCGCCTCCGCCCCTGCGCGACTAGGTAGAACCGGGGCGGGACACCCTCCCCAGACACCCCTCGCTATGGCTCGGCGTTGAGTGTCTGGGGAGGGCGTCCCGCCCCGGTTGCCACAGTTAGAGTTGTTCGATGGAGGAACGGGCTCGTTTTCCTGAGGTTGCGGCGAAGGCCGGCCACTACGAGAGCTTCTACATCAAGGCCTGCCGTCCCGACGGCAGCCAGGGCGTGTGGATTCGCCACACGGTCCACAAGCGGCCGGGGGCGGAGCCGAACGGCTCGATCTGGTTCTGCCTCTTCGATCGCGAGGCCGCCGGGCCGCGGGCGACCAAGGTGACTGTGCCCGCTTCGCAGCTGGAGGCGCCGGCGGGCGACTGGATTCGGGTTGCCGACGCCGAGATCGGGCCGGGCCGGGCCGAGGGCTCCGTCGACACCGACGCTCTCAGCGCCTCCTGGTCCTTCACCTTCGCGGGTGACGCCGAGCCCTGCAAGTACCTGCCGGCCGACTGGCTCTACAAGGCGCCGCTGCCGAAGACGAAGTTCCTCGCCCCCTTCCCGAACGCCCGCTTCCAGGGGCGGCTGGTTGTCGACGACGAACCGCTCGAGCTGAGCGGCTGGCCGGGGATGATCGGCCACAACTGGGGCACCGAGCACGCCGAGCGCTGGGTCTGGCTCGAGGGCACCGGCTTCACCGACTCCCCGGATACCTACTTCGACGCCGGCGCCGCCCGCGTCCGCCTCGGCTCCCGCATCAGCCCCTGGATTCCCTCGGGGATGCTCGTCCTCGACGGCGAGCCCCACCGCCTCGGCGGCCTCGGCGCGATCCGCTCGGCCCGGATCGAAGAGCAGGCAACCGTCTGCGGCTTCCACCTGCCCGGCAAGGACATCGTCGTCCATGGCCGCGTCTCGGCCCCGAAGAAGGACTTCGTCGGCTGGGTCTACGCCGACCCCGAGGGACCGGAGCACAACACGGTCAACTGCTCGGTCGCCGATCTCGAGCTCACGGTCGAGCGCCCAGGGCTCCCACCACGCCAGCTCTCGCTCCCCGGCGGCGGCGCCTACGAGCTGGGGATGCGGGAGACGGACCACGGCATCCCGATCCAGCCGTACCCGGACGGCTGAGTGTCGAGTTCCTCTCGTTATCCGAGAGCAACTCGACACGGATCAGCAGGGGCGCGGCGCTACTGGCTGATCTGGGTCGCGGTGGTGCCGCTCGTGGTGTGGACGCTGGTGCGCCTCTTCGGCCTCGACAGCGGCTTTCCGCTGGTGCCGTTGATGGCGTTCACGCCGTACGCGGCGATCGCGGCGCTGCTCGTCGCCGGGGTGGCGACGGCGCTGCGCAACTGGGCCGCCGCCGCGGCCACGGCGCTGGCCACTCTCTGCCTCGCCGCGGCGGTGCTACCGCGGGCGATCGGCGATGGGACCGTCGATCCCGATGGCCGCGAGACCCTCGTCGTCCTCTCGGCCAACATTCACCACGGCACCGCCGACCCAGCCGCGGTGGTCGACTTGGTCGACCGCTACGAAGCCGACCTGCTCAGCGTCCAGGAGCTGACGCCGACCTTCGCCCGTGAGCTGCGCGCCGCCGGCCTCGCGATCCGACTGCCGAACGCGATCCTCGAGACCCACCGCAGCGCCTCCGGAGCCGGCCTCTACTCCCGTCTGCCGATGCGAAAGCTCCCCGGCTCGCAGTTCTTCTTCCGCCAGCCCCGCGCGGCACTGGAGCTCCCCGACGGCCGCTCGATCCGCGTCGTCGGCGTCCACCCCTTCCCGCCCGGCCGCGGCAACGACGACGTCTGGCAAGAAGCGCTGGAAAGCCTGCCCACCGCAGGAGAGGGCCTCCCGTGGATCCTCGTCGGCGACTTCAACGCCACCCTCGACGTCTCCCTGATGCGGGAGACGGTCGCCCGCGGCTACCGCGACGCCGGCGAGGTGGCGGGTGAGGGCCTGGTCCCAACCTTCCCCCAGGACCGCCACCTGATCCCGCCGATCACCATCGACCACGTCCTCGCCGACGAGCGCCTCGGCATCGTCGACTACGAGGTGGAGGCGCTGCCGGGGTCAGATCATCGAGCGCTTTACACGGAGCTGGTCTGGAAGTAAGAAGTGACAAAAGATCAAAAATAGTTGATCAAACAGGAGAAATACGGTAGTACTCCGACGATGAGGATGCCAGGGAAAAGATTTTTGGCAGCACGGAGTCCATGGATGCAAGTCGCGGCTCTCGTCGTGATGGTGGCGAGCCTGGCCTTCGCCCCTGGTGCCCGGGCAACCACCCACATCGAAGCCACCCAGAAGACCACCAACGTCTTCAACAGCACAGCCGGCGAAGTCACATGCGAAACGTCGAAGCAGACAACGCAGACCACCAGCAGCGAACTATCGGCGATCGAAAGCTCCGAACTGAAATTCGAAGGCTGCCACATCATCGTCTTCGGTAGCACAGTTTCGGCGACCGTCACCACCAACGGCTGCAACTACAAGCTCTACGCCGCCGGCACGATGGACATCGTCTGCCCGAGCGGCAAACAGATCGAAGTCAAAGCTTCCGGCTGCGCGATCAACATCGGGCCGCAGACCGGCCTCAAAAGTCTCAGCTACGTGAACAACGGCAGCCACGTCGATGCCAGCTTCAACCTCGGCGGCATCAAATACAGCCACTCGGGTTTTCTCTGCGGCACCGGCTCGGGCACCGAAGCTACCTATAAAGGCGAAGTCACAATCGAGGCGCGCGACGGAGGGCCGACGGGGAGCGTAATCAACATGGACTACGTCAGCGCCACTCCGGCCTTCAAACTCGAAACCGGCGTCACCCACATCGAAGCCACCCAGAAGACCACCAACGTCTTCAATAGCACAGCCGGCGAAGTCACATGCGAAACGTCGAAGCAGACAACGCAGACCACCAGCAGCGAACTATCGGCGATCGAAAGCTCCGAACTGAAATTCGAAGGCTGCCACATCATCGTCTTCGGTAGCA